>DASYHY010000034.1:0-17137 GCA_036252795.1 Aurantimonas sp.
AGAGTGTGACGTGCAGCTTTCGGCCGACGGCACGCCCTTCATCTTCCACGACGGGGCGCTGAAGCGTCTGACCGGTGCCGACGGCGCGTTCCGGGAGACCAGCGACGCCGTGCTGCGGGGACTGTCGCTGACCGCAGGCGCTGCCTCCATCCCGACGGTGGAGGAGTTTCTCGCGGTGGTGGGCGGGGCCGTTCCCCTGGTGATGGAACTGAAGGGCCTCTCGCAGGATCAGGACGAAGGCTATGTCGAGCGGCTTAGGACGCCGCTGGCGGCCTATCGCGGCGAACTGGCGCTGATGTCGTTCGACCCGTGGCTCATCGACCAGTTACTGGCCGCGCAATTGCTTTGCCCGGTCGGCCTGACGGCGGAGGGCATGCGGCCGGAACATCTGCATCTGCATCGCGAGATTTTCGAGCGCGGCTGCGACTTCGTGTCCTACAACGTCCACCACCTTCGCAACGAGTTCGTGGCCTGGGTCCGCGAGCAGCAGCGGGCACCGGTGATCAGCTGGACCGTCCGTAATCACGACGAGGCGGCGCACAGCGCGATGCATGCCGACCAGATCACCTTCGAAGGCTTTGCGCCGCAGCATTGACCGCTTGCGCTCCGTGCCGGACGGCATAAGTCTCTCCGCATGACCGATAGCGCAGCGGATACGGCACCGGACGACGAGCGAACCTTCGCGGTCCGGGTCGTGGACAGCATCACGCGGATCGACCGGCTGGTCTGGGACGGACTCGCCGCCACGGCACCGGCTGCGCCGGCCGGAGCCGCGCAGGGGCGCCCGGGCAATCCGTTCGTCTCCCATGCGTTCCTCAGCGCGCTCGAGGACAGCGGCTGCGTCGGCGAGCGGGCCGGCTGGCTTCCCCAGCATCTCGTTCTGGAGGACGATGCCGGCACGCCCATCGCTGCCGCCCCGGCCTATCTGAAGAGCCACAGCCAGGGTGAGTACGTCTTCGACCATGGCTGGGCGGATGCCTTCGAGCGTGCCGGCGGCCGCTATTATCCCAAGCTGCAGATGGCGGTGCCATTCACGCCGGCTTCCGGGCCGCGCCTGCTCGTGGGTCCGGGACCCGGCGCCGATATCCGGCGACAGGCTCTGGTGCAGTCCGCCGAGACCTACGCAGACCGGACGGGCGTATCATCGGTTCATGCGACCTTCCTGTCCGACCCCGACCGGGCCGCTCTCGATGGAGCCGGCTGGCTGCACCGGACGGACCAGCAGTTCCACTTCGTCAATCGGGGCTACGACAGCTACGAGGCGTTTCTCGACACCCTTGCCTCGCGCAAGCGCAAGACGTTGCGACGCGAACGGCGCGAGGCGCTGGCCAACGACATCGAGATCGTGTGGCTGACCGGCAGCGACCTGACCGTGGACGCCTGGGACGCGTTCTTCAGCTTCTACATGGACACGGGCAGCCGCAAATGGGGCCGGCCCTATCTAAACCGCCGCTTCTTCAGCCTGATCGGCGAGCGGATGGCGGATCGCACGCTTCTCGTCATGGCCCGGCGCGGCGGGCGCTACATCGCCGGCGCACTGAATTTCATCGGCGACAATACGGTGTTCGGGCGCAACTGGGGCTGCATCGAGGAGCACCCGTTCCTGCATTTCGAGGTGTGCTACCATCAGGCGATCGACTACGCGATCGCGCAGGGCCTTGCCGTTGTCGAGGCCGGCGCGCAGGGACAGCACAAGCTGGCGCGCGGCTACGAGCCGGTGACGACGCATTCGGCGCACTGGATCGGGCACCCCGGCCTGCGCCGCGCCGTGGAGGACTATCTGGAGAGCGAGCGCGAAGAAGTCGCGCGCGTCTCGGAAATCCTCGGCGAGCACACGCCCTACAAGAAGGGCGGCGACTGAGCGGGACGGACCAGCCTGCACAGAGGGCCGCCTGCCGGCCCTGCCCCTGCCCCGCGGACGACCAGCAACGGAGATCGAGTCCCCCATGACCAGCTACGACGACAGCAACGTGTTCGCGAAGATCCTGCGCGGCGAGATCCCGAGCCTGAAGCTCTACGAGGACGACACGGCCCTCGCCATCATGGACATCATGCCGCAGTCGAAGGGCCACTGCCTGGTCATCCCGAAGGCTCCGTCCCGCAACCTGCTGGACGCCGAGGACGCCACGCTGGCTGCCGCGATGCCCATCGTCGCTCGGCTCGCGCGAGCCGCCAAGCAGGCCTTCGGGGCCGACGGGGTGCAGATCGCGCAGTTCAACGAGGAGCCAGCGGGACAGACGGTCTTCCACCTGCATTTCCACATCGTGCCGGTGTACCAGGGCGTGGCCGTGGCGCGGCACGCCGGAAGCAGCGCGTCCCAGGCGGAACTCGAGGCCCAGGCGGAACAGATCCGCGCCGCCCTCGGGTAGCGGGCGCATCCGCCGCACGACCGGGCGTCCGGCTCTCAAAACAGCAGCGCGCCCCCGACGAGGATGATCTCGGCCACGACGATCGCCGCGAGCACCCTGCGACCGCAGATGAGATAAGCCAGGAAGCCGGCTGCGACGGCACCGATGCGTGCGGCGGCCGGGACCGCCGCGAGCGAGCCGGCCGGAAACAGGACCAGCTGGGCAATCACCGCCGCCACGAGCGCGGTGGCAATCGTTCGGGCGAGCGAAGCGATTGGCGAATGCTCGTCCATGCGGCCGGCGGTGAGAACGCCCAGATAGCGCCAGGCGTCCGTCGGCAGCCACCCGGCCAGCAGGATGAAGACGAACGGCCACCAGTCGCCCCAGGGCGCATCGAAGCTGAGGTCGAGGCCGGTCACGTGCGATGGCGTCCTTCGGCCCAGCGGCCGGCCGCATAGGCCACCGCGCCGCCGACGATGCCGGCGACCAGCAGCTCGAAACGCGGCCAAAGGTAGTGGGCGGGCGGCAGGGCCGCCATGCCGGTGAACAGCGCCAGGCGCCCCGCAACGTCACGCGCGGATCCGAACAGCGAAACCAGAAAATACACTGGAGTCAGGAACGCCAGGGCTCCGGTCACCAGCGCCGGCAACTGTCCCATCACGTTGAAGGCGATGGCGACGATGATCGTGTTGATCGTGGTCAGCGTGACGGCGAAGCCGCCGAAGAATGCGGTGCGCTGCTCGCGCGGCACGTGCCGCGCCCGCTCCATCGCGAACACCCACCCGGTGATCGCGACGAAGTGCGACAGGAAGAGAAGCGTCACGCGACGGGTCCGTGGTCCGGCGATCTCGGGCATCAGGGCGACGACCATCGGCATCATCCGAACCGACGAGAGACCGACGGCGAGCGCCGCTGCGGGCAGCGACGCACCCGCCGTGATGGCGCCGACGAGAATGATGTTGGCCGGCAGCGCCCAGACCACCGCCGTCATGAACGACGCTTCGACCCAGGTCAGGCCTGCCTCGCGACAGAGCCCCGCGAACCCGATGAAGGCTGTGATGAGGATCAGCGCGGGAGCGCTGGCTATGCCCTTGACGCCCTCCAGCGCCCAATAGGTCGACGTGCGGTCGTCGACGGGATCGAGATTGTCCACTGTCGGCTCCGGCAAGCAGTTACATGCGAAAAGGGCCGCCCCGAAGGACGGCCCTCTCTATCGGTCAGTTCTGCTTGCGCGGCACTTTCGGCACCGTCGCCGGGCGCTTCGACGGAGAGGCCTCGGCACTGGGCGAAGCCCCGCCTTCCTCGCCGGTTTCGTCCGGATCGTCCTCGTCGGCGTCGAAGATCTCGCCCTCGTCGAGTTCGTCGATCTCCGCCCCGTCCGCGGCAACCTTGCTACGCCGGCGCGACTCGGACTTCTTCGGCTTGGGCGGCACCTCGTCCGCTATCGCCTCGAGCGAAAGCGTCTTCGTTCCATCGTCCGCGGTCACGACGGTGACCTTCACGGTACCGCCGCGCTTGAGCTTGCCGAACAGGACCTCGTCGGCGAGCGGCTTCTTGATGTAGTCCTGGATCGTCCGGCCGAGCGGGCGGGCGCCCATGTTCTCGTCGTAACCCTTCTCCGCCAGCCACGCCACGGCCTCCGGCGCCAGCTCGAACGTCACGCCGCGCTCCGAAAGCTGTGCCTCGAGCTGCATGACGAACTTCTCCACCACCTGGTGGATGACCGGCGTCGGCAGCGAGCCGAACGGGATGATCGCGTCCAGACGGTTGCGGAACTCGGGGGTGAACAGGCGGTTGATCGCCTCCTCGTCGGCCCCGCTCCGCCGCGAATGGCCGAAGCCGATATTGGCTTTGGCCATCTCCGACGCGCCGGCATTCGTCGTCATGATGAGGATCACGTTCCGGAAGTCGATCTGCTTGCCGTTGTGATCCGTCAGCTTGCCGTGGTCCATGACCTGCAAGAGGATGTTGAACAGGTCGGGATGCGCCTTCTCGATCTCGTCCAGCAAGAGCACGCAATGCGGATGCTGGTCGACGCCATCCGTCAGCAACCCCCCCTGGTCGAACCCGACATAGCCGGGAGGCGCGCCGATCAGCCGCGATACGGTGTGCCGCTCCATGTACTCGGACATGTCGAAGCGCAGCAGCTCGACGCCCAGCGAGGATGCGAGCTGGCGTGCCACCTCGGTCTTGCCGACACCCGTCGGGCCCGAGAAGAGGTACGAGCCGATCGGCTTGTCCGGCTCCCGCAGACCTGCGCGGGCGAGCTTGATGGCCGAGGCAAGATTCTCGATCGCCGCGTCCTGACCGTAGACGACGCGCTTGAGCTGCTCGTCGAGATGGGCGAGCACCTCCTCGTCGTCCTTGGAGACGGCCTTCGGCGGGATCCGCGCCATCGTGGCGACGGTCACCTCGATTTCCTTGACCCCGATCTGCTTCTTCCGCTTGGCTTCCGGCAGCAGCATCTGCGAGGCGCCGGTCTCGTCGATCACGTCGATCGCCTTGTCCGGCAGCTTGCGGTCGTTGATGTAGCGAGCCGAAAGCTCCACCGCCGACTTGATCGCCTCGTTGGTGAACTTCACCCGATGGAAGTCCTCGAAATACGGCTTCAGCCCCCGCAGGATCGACACCGCATCCTCGATCGAGGGTTCCTTCACGTCGATCTTCTGGAAGCGCCGCACCAGGGCGCGGTCCTTCTCGAAGAACTGGCGATACTCCTTGTACGTGGTCGAGCCGATGCACCGGATCGCGCCCGAAGACAGGGCCGGCTTCAACAGGTTGGACGCATCCATCGCGCCGCCTGACGTCGCGCCGGCGCCGATCACCGTGTGGATCTCGTCGATGAACAGGACCGCACCCGGATACTCCTCGAGTTCCTTGACGACCTGCTTCAGCCGCTCCTCGAAGTCGCCGCGGTAGCGGGTGCCGGCGAGGAGCGTGCCCATGTCGAGCGAGAAGATCGTCGCATCGGCGAGGACGTCGGGAACGTCACCCTCGACCACGCGCTTGGCGAGACCCTCGGCGATCGCCGTCTTGCCGACGCCCGGATCACCCACGTAGAGCGGGTTGTTCTTGGAACGGCGGCAAAGGACCTGGATCGTCCGGTTGATTTCGTCGGCCCGGCCGATCAGCGGGTCGATCTTGCCGTTCCGCGCCTTCTCGTTGAGGTTGATGCAATAGGCGGTCAGGGCGTCCTGGGCCGTCTTGCGCTTGCCGTCGTCATCCTGCCCCACGGTCGATTGGTCGTCCTCGGCGCCTCTGAGCGGCCGGCTCTCTGATGCGCCCGGACGCTTGGAAATCCCATGCGAGATGAAGTTCACTGCGTCGTAGCGGGTCATTTCCTGCTCCTGCAGGAAATAGGCTGCATGGCTCTCTCGTTCGGCGAAGATCGCGACGAGCACGTTGGCGCCGGTCACTTCGTCGCGGCCGGAAGACTGCACATGGATCACAGCACGTTGGATCACGCGATGGAAGCCTGCCGTCGGCTTCGAGTCCTCGTCGTGGCCGGTGACCAGGTTGGTGAGTTCGGTATCGATGTAGGAGATCAGGTTCTTGCGGAGAAGGTCGAGGTCCACGCTGCAGCCCCGCATGACTGCCGCCGCGTCCCTGTCCTCAAGGAGGGCCAGGAGCAAGTGCTCGAGGGTCGCAAATTCCTGCCGACGCTCATTGGCGAGCGTCAGCGCCTGATGCAGCGACTTCTCAAGGCTTTGCGAAAATGTCGGCAAGCTTCACCTCAATTCTTTTCCATCACGCATTGAAGCGGATGTTGGTGCTGGCGAGCGAAATCCATGACCTGCGTGACCTTCGTCTCCGCTACCTCGTAGGTATAGACCCCGCACTCGCCAACGCCGTGGTTGTGCACATGCAACATGATTCTGGTGGCCGCCTCCGGATCCTTCTGGAAGAACCGCTGGAGCACGTGGATGACGAACTCCATAGGAGTGTAATCGTCGTTCAGAAGCAGCACTCTGTAAAGGCTCGGCCGCTTCGTCTTCGGCTTGGTACGGGCAATGACGGATGTGCCGCGATCTGTGTCGCCATCCTCCTTCCGCGCCTGGCCGTGCACCCGGGAAGACCTCGTCCCGGTCATGCGCGTTTCGTCGTGCAGTTCAGCCACCATTCTCATCGAACCGTATGTATGTGCCGCCGCCGACATTTTAAGACGCGATGAGCGTGCGGCAAAGCATTCTCCCCGTCACCGTCGCGACGAGACCCCGGTTTTCCCTCCCCAAAGCGGAAGGCCCGGCAGGGCATGCCGGGCCTTTAGTGCGAAAGGGGCCAATTGCCGCTCGAGCGGCGTCAGTCTGCCGGCTGTTTCTCGATCGCGGGTGCCGCCTCGATGGCGGGTTCTGCGAGAGGGGCCGATTGTCCGGCGCCCTGAGCGTAAGACGGAAGCCCTGTCTGCTCGACCGGCTTCCAGGCCTCGCGCGTCATGTCGGCGCAGATCTCGCTCATCCTCGTCGCCTGCGACACCCAATCCCGATAGGCGGACTTGGCGAATTCGTTCTGGATCTCCAGCGACCTGTCGATCGAGCCGGCCTGCATCAACTTCCCGAACATCGTCGTCTGCTGCTCGTATGAGCGCCTGGTGAAATCCGATGTCTCGGAGGCGATCTGCTGCATTCCCGCGGTCATCGCGGAGAAGGATTTCAGCGCTCCGTTCATGGCCTGCCTGCTGGCCCTGGCGGCGTCCTCGTACGTGGTCATCGTCATGGTCGTGATCCCTTCGGTGCTCGCCGCGACGGGAGCCTACCCGCGTCGCGACCCGGACCACGAGCATATTGCACCGCACAAATCCACTCAAGACGGTATGCGTTCTCCCCGCCTTCCGCATTGCTGCCCGCTTTGCGCGTCATTTGGAGGACGCTGGAGAAGGGTTCGGCAACCATAAACCGATTGGTAAGCCCGCCCCGCTAATCTGCCGGATATCAGGGCCTCTCCGGCCCCAATATCAGGAATGCCTGCGACGCTTCGGCCGTCTCCATGGAGCGTTCGCAGCCAATCAGATCGAGAGAGTAAGCCGCGTGCGTCAACTTTTCCCAGGTCTTCGAGCCGTCACCGCCGCGTTTGGCCGAGCGATCGGCGTCGCCGCCCTCGGCGGAGCGCTTTGCCTGTCGCAGCTCACCGCAGCCAACGCCAACCCGCGCTATGCCGGATTCGTGATCGACGCGAACAATGGCAAGGTTCTCTACGACGACAGGGCCGACGAGTACCGCTATCCCGCGTCGCTGACGAAGATGATGACGCTCTACATGACCTTCGCCGCCTTGAAGACCGGTCGTGTCTCCAAGTCGAGCAAGATGCCGGTCTCGAAGTACGCTGCGGGGCGGCCGCCTTCGAAGCTCGGCTTGAGAGCCGGGTCGGACATCACGCTCGAGGAAGGCATCAACGCCCTCGTCACCAAGTCCGCGAACGACGCCTCGGTGGTGATGGCGGAGTTCCTGGGCGGCTCGGAAGCGCGCTTCGCCGAACAGATGACCGCCACGGCGCGCAAGCTCGGCATGTCACGCACCACGTTCAAGAACGCCAACGGCCTGCCGAACAGCGAGCAGCGGACGAGCGCGCGGGACATGGCGACGCTCGGCATCGCGCTTCGCGAGCATTTTCCCGAGTATTATCACTACTTTTCCACCCGCTCCTATAATTTCCGCGGGACGCGTCTGGGGAACCACAACCGGGTGCTGGGGCGCGTCGAGGGAACCGACGGCATCAAGACCGGGTACATCAACGCGTCGGGCTTCAATCTCGTCTCCTCCGTCAAGCGGGACGGCAAGAGCATCGTTGCGGTAGTGATGGGCGGTCGGTCCGGCCGCTCGCGCGACGACCACATGGTCAAGCTTCTCAACCAGTATCTGCCGCAGGCCAGTACCCGTGACGGCGGGCCCCTCGTCGCCTCGCGCACGAGCGTGCCGACGCCGATGCCCGTCGCGGCCACCACTGCGGTGGCGCAGGCACCGACCAGCGTCCCGGTCCCGGGCACGCGTCCGACGGGTACGGTCAGCGTCGACGAACGTATCGCCCTCGCCTACGGCTCGGATGCCGGCAGCGCGATTGCCCGGATGCCGCAGCCAGATACCCGACCGATCGTCGGCCGTGACGCTCTGCGGGCCGCCCTGGTCCAGGAGCGGCCGGCGTCGCATATCCCCTTCCCGTCCCTATCGCGTCCCGCCGCCACCAGCGGCGTGCCGCTGCCGCCGGCCGCGATCCCGGGCGCCGACATCGACCCGGGAACGACCGGATCCATCGAGACCGCCGCGGCCTCCCGGCCGAGCTCGCCCTGGGTCGTCCAGATCGCAGCCGCCCCCGCCGCCGAAGATGCGCTGAACATGCTGAGCGAAGCCAAGAAGAAGGTCGGGGGACCGCTTGCGGCAGCAGAGCCGTTCCTGGAGCCCGTGAGCAGCGGTTCGCAGACGCTCCACCGCGCCCGGTTCGCCGGTTTCGCGAGCAAGGACCAGGCATGGGCCGCCTGTGCTGCCCTGAAGCGCAGCAACTACAACTGCTACGCTGTCGCCAACTGACATGTCCGAGCGGGGGCAGCCCGCGAAGTTGCGATCCGAGTGTATTGCGTTTGAGGGATTCAGGCATGTCGATCGAGCAGCATGGTCTCGACCAGAAGACCGTTGGAGCAGCCTCGCCGCGGGCACTCAATCAGGGTGGTGCGCATCCGCTCCATCAGGCAGCCGCCCGCCTCGCCGAGGTGCGCGACGGGCGCTCCCGCCTCAAGGCGAAGGACCTGGTGGCGCTGCTGCTGTCGCACGGCGCGCGAGCATGGCGATCGTCCCAGCCGGTGTCCTACACGCGAATCAGGGTCGCAGGACCTGCCGGCAAGGCGGCCCTTCGGCTACGCTTCCGCTGAATCCTTCGCTGCGGAGAACAGGCCGTTAGAGCAGGCCAAGTTCCACGAGTTCGCGGCATAGGTCGGAGGGAAGCGCTTCTTCAGGCGAGTCGTTCCCGCCGAGATCCATCGGCGCATCTTCCGCCTTCAGATAGCGCCAACCCTGGAAGGGCCGCCTCGGCTGCCAGGCAGTCCGCACGAAGACCGGCTCGAGCACGAGGCGACAGCGGCCGATGCCGGCCTCGTCGACGAAGGGCCGCACGGCCAGCACACGCTGGCGGACCTGCGTGTGCCCCTTGATCACCCAATAGAGGGAACCGCCCTCGACGATCTCCGGCGCCCGCTTCGGCACCATCCGCGTCGTGTGGATCTGCTCCTCGGCCGCGCCGGTGGATCGAGCGTATGTGAGCCGATCCGCGACATAGGCCTGCAACTCGTCGACGGATTCGACGCCGACGCAAAGCTTGATGAGATGGAGCGGCATCGAATGCCCTTCGCTCGATGTCGGGCCGGTCGAGGCGAGGAACGGGTATCGCGTACCCAGAACACTGCAAGCCCTGATCATCGATCCGCAGGCTTACCGCCGTGGGCAGGCAATGGCAGGATCACCCGCCGCCCCTCACGACCCCAGCTGACCTGTCAGCTCGCGGCGACGGCCACCGTCTCGGCGCCGGCCCCGGCGAAAAGAAAGCCCAGCAAGAGGAGGGCCGAGAAAACCGCGACCGTCCATGCGGTCACGCCCCAGCACGACTTCTGCACACTGTCATCCATGTGGAATTCTGTCCTGATTGACTGCGGCGGACCCGTCTGACCCCCGTCCCGGTCCGCAGCCGTTAAATATCCGTTAAGCCGGCGGGGTACAAGGGACCTTCGGAACGATTCACCGCGGTAGTCTATGCGCCCAGGCTAGAGCCGGACTTGCGCCGGCGCGGCGAACCCTGTCAGCTCCGGAAAGCAGCGGCTGCGCAGGGCGTTCAGCAAAAATCTGCACGACAGGAAAGGGGGCGCGATGCCGGCAATCGGAGTAGCGGACGGTGTCTCGCTGGCGATCTTCCTGGTCGTCTGGCTGGGATACAGTTGGACGGGCGATCACGGGCCCCTGGCCGAGAAGGGTCTCTCGAGCGCGATGAACGTCCAGCGCCGGCGCTGGATGGAGACCATGTCCCGACGCGACCTGCGGATGATCGACACGGCGATCATGGCGGGGCTCCAGCAGGGCACGGCGTTCTTTGCCTCCGCCTGCATCTTCGCCATCGGTGGCTGCTTCGCGCTTCTGGGATCGGCCGAGCGCATCGCGACGATCTCGGCGGACCTGCCCTTCTATGGGGGGCTCGACCGCGCGCTGGTCGAGCTGAAGCTGCTCGGCCTCGTGCTGATCTTCGCCTACGCCTTCTTCAAGTTCGGATGGGCCTACCGGCTGTTCAACTATTGCTCGATCCTGATCGGGGCCGTGCCGATGCCTTCGGATTCCTGCGCCGATCCGGCCGTGCGCGAGCGGGCGATCGTCAGGGCGACCGCGCTCAACCAGATCGCGGGCCGCAACTTCAACACGGGTCTGCGGGCGATCTTCTTCGCCATCGCCTATCTCGGCTGGTTCCTCGGCCCCTACGCCCTGGTCGTGTCGACGGTGGTCGTCGTCGCGATCATCGCCAACCGGCAGTACCGCTCCGCCGCCCACGACGCCGTCAGCGACTGACGATCCTTGTCCGTAACAGTGCCAATTTCAGCGAGGGGACGGGAGCAGCGCGTCCGTCCGTCCGGCGAGATAGTAAGCGACAAGGCCGACATACTCCCGAACAGCGAAATGCACTTTCTCCAGATTGCGCACGGTCGTGTTGGAGGGCCGCCACACGGCCGATCCCGCCGGAGTTCGGAAATCGACGGGATAGGGAATCACGTCGAATCCCGCCACCCGGAAGCAGCCGACCGAACGCGGCATGTGCGAGGCGGAGGTCACGAGCAGCCAATTCTCCGCCGGCTGCGGCTGGGCCATCTCCTTCGCGAAGACGGCGTTCTCGAAGGTGTCGCGGGCGCGATCGTCGAGAAGCAGCCTTTCGGGAGGCAGATCGAGTGACGCGTAGAAGGCCGAGGCCGCGTCGGTCTCGGGAATATCCTCCTCCAGGACCGCCGCCACGCCGCCGCTGAACAGGATCCTCGCCTGCGAGTAGCGGAAGGCCAAAGCGCGGGCCACTGTGGCGCGGTCGGCGGCATCGGTCAGTTCCGGCTCGCCGCGCGTGCGGGCCACGCGGGTATCGAACACACCGCCGAGGACGACGATCCCGTGAACCTGATCAGGCAGCGCGGGTACCGGGAAGCGATCCTCGAGCACCGCCGTCATGAGCAGGCCCGCGGGCGTCAGGCTGCACACGACGAGGGCGAAGACGGCGATGGCGTAGAAGGTTCCTCCAACCCGGCGAAAGCTCAGCCGGCGGGCGATGAAACCCAGCGCGAGGAGGACGATGATCGCCGCGAGCGGTTGCAGGAGGAACCAGGCTATCTTGGCGGCATAGAAGAACAATCGTTCCTCCCCTCGTCCGGCCGCCGGCGCGCGACCGGCTTCGCCATAGCACGACGCAGGACCTTGCACAGGCCAATAGTCGCGTCGTCCGAGGCGCTGCGGGAATGACGGCCTGGCGTCGTTGGGAGCGCGTCAGGCGCGGTCCCAGTGCGGCGCGAAGGAGGGATCGACGAGGCGGTCGCGGCGCCGCGTCAGCGCCGTGATCTGCGCGTGCTCCTCCTCGGAGAGCGAAAAATCGAAGATGTCGAGATTTTCCTTCAGGCGGGCCGGATTCGACGTGCGGGGAATCGCGCCGACCATGTCCTGTTCGATCTCCCAGCGCAGCACGATCTGCGCTGCCGACTTGCCGTGTCGCTCGGCGGCTTCGCGGATCAGCGGATGAGCCAGGAGTTCCCCTCCCTGCCCGATCGGCGAATAGGCGATCATCGCCATGCCGTTCCGGCGACAAGCGGCGAGCACGTCGTCCTGCGACAGGAACGGGTGATACTCGACCTGATTGCAGACGAGCGGGCGCGACGACACCGCGGCGGCTTCGTCCACCATGGCGCTGGTGAAGTTAGCGACGCCGATATGGCGGGTAAGTCCCTCCCCTACCGTCCTGTTCAGCGCATCGAGCGACTCTTCCAGCGGCACGTCCAGATTCGGCCAGTGGATGAGCAGCAGGTCGACGGCCCCTACGCCGAGCGCCTCGACCGCCTTGCGTGCCGACGCGATCAACGCGTCCCCGGTGATGTCGGTCCACCAGATCTTCGTGGTGACGAAGAGGTCGTCGCGGTCGATGCCGCTGCGCCTGATGCCCTCGCCAACCTCGACCTCGTTGCCGTACATGCGCGCGGTGTCGATGTGGCGGTATCCCACTTCGATCGCCTTCGCCACCATATCGACGCAAGTCTCGCCTTCGAGTGTGTAGGTGCCCAGGCCAATCGACGGGATGCGAGCGCCCTGCGCCTCGATGATCTTCATGACGTACCTTTCCGAGAATGGCCGCCGCGGCTACGCCGGCCGTTCCGATCAACATAGGCAGCCGCCGTCGCTGTCCAGCATCGAGGAGCACGCGTGTCCCCAGCAGCCGGTCCCCTTTCGAGCGGGCGCATCGAGATCGTCGACATTGCCCGCGCCATCGCGCTGCTGGCGATGGTTGTCTACCACTTCACCTGGGATCTCGAGTTCTTCCATTACGTCGAGCGTGGCCTGACGGGCGAAGGCGGGTGGAGCGTCTTCGCCAGGATCATCGCGTCGAGCTTCCTCTTCCTCGTCGGCATCAGCCTCGTACTCGCCCATGACAGGGGCGTGCGCTGGCGGCCCTTCCTCTTCCGGCTCGGCCAGGTCGCCGCTGGCGCGGCCGCCGTGACCATCGCCACGTGGCTGGCCACGCCGAACAGCTTCGTCTTCTTCGGCATCCTCCACCATATCGTGCTGGCGAGCCTCGTCGGCCTCATCTTCCTGAGATTGCCCTGGTTCATCACGGCAGTCGCGGCGGCGGTCGTGGTTGCCCTGCCCTCGTACGTCTCGAACCCGGCCTTCGATTCGCACTGGCTGGCCTGGATCGGGCTGTTCGAATCGGCGCCGCTGTCGAACGATCTCGTGCCGGTGTTCCCGTTCCTGGGCGCGGTCCTGGCGGGGGTGGCCGTGGCGCAGCTGGCGAAAAGTGCGGGCATCTTCGACAGGCTGCGCGGATGGAACGGGCGGCTGCAGGCGCTCTGGCCGCTGGGATGGCTGGGACGGCATTCCCTGCTGTTCTACCTGGTGCACCAGCCGGTGCTGATCGGCCTCGTCTTCGTCTTCGCCCAGTTCGCGCCGGCGGATATTAAGGCCGTATTCCGCTCCGACTGCAGCAGGGCCTGCCTTGCCGAGCAGGACGAGCGATTCTGCCAAGCCTATTGCGACTGCGCGCAGCGCGAGATCGTCGCCGAAGGGCTCTTCGATTCCCTGATGTCCGGGGATACAGGCGAGCCGGAAATGACCCGGATCCGCGGCATCATCAACGAGTGCACGTTCCGGACGATGGAATATCTCGGGCCGCAGTGACCGCTTCGTCCGGGCTGGCCGAATGACCCGCGGTGGCTTGCCCTACTCCGCGCGCTCCGTCTGGCCGACGCCGAGCTCGGCCATGCGGGTCAAGCAGGCCTCTTCCGCCGCGTCGAGCTCGCGCAGCAATTCCTCGATGTCCCGGCGTTTCTGCTCCAGCTCCTGCCGGCGGTCGCCCACCCGGCGGACGATCGCCCGCAGCTGGGCCGCCTCTCCCGGCGGGCTCTTGTACATGTTCATGATCTCGCGGATTTCCGCGATCGAGAACCCCAGCCGCTTGCCGCGCAGAATGTTTTTCAGGAGCTGGCGGTCCGAATGCCGGAACAGGCGCGTCCGGCCTCGCCGGATCGGCGACAGGAGACCCTCGTCTTCGTAGAAGCGGATCGTCCGTGTCGATATGTCGAACTCCCGGGTGAGTTCCGTGATCGTGTAGTAGTCGCGCATGCGAGCGAAATTCCCGATCTCGGTGCCCGCGCTTGCATGATCCCAAACTTACGTAAAAGTCAACGCGGCTGCTGCTCTTTCGCCTTCGAAGGCGACGACTCAGCCGATCCCGAACCAGATGGCGGCAAGCCCGAGGAACGCGAAGAATCCGACGACGTCGGTCACAGTCGTCACGAACGTCCCCGAAGCGATGGCCGGATCCGCGCCAACGCGGTCGAGGACCAGCGGAATCAGGATACCGGCGAGCGCAGCCGCCAGCATGTTGACGATCATCGCGATCGCGATCACCTCCCCCAGCCCGCGATTGCTGAACCATAACGCGGCGATGATGCCGATGATCACGGCGAACACGACACCGTTGAACAGCCCAACGAGCGTCTCGCGCCGGATGACGCGTCCGGCGTTGCGGAAGTCGATGTCTCGCGAGGCGAGCGCCCTGACGGTCACGGTCATCGTCTGCGTGCCGGCGTTACCGCCCATCGAAGCGACGATCGGCATCAGGACCGCCAGCGCCACCATCTGTTCGATCGTCGCGTCGAACAGGCCGATGACGAGCGAGGCGAGGATCGCCGTCACCAGATTGATCAGTAGCCAGGAGAAGCGCGAGCGCGCGGCCGTGAAAACCGTGTCGGATATCTCCTCGTCACCGACGCCGCCGAGGCGCTTGATGTCCTCGTCGGCCTCCTGCTGCAGGATGTCGAGGACGTCGTCGATGGTCAGGACGCCGACCAGACGCTCGCTGCCGTCGACGACCGCCGCGGAGAGGAGATCGTACTGCTCGATGACCTGCGCCGCCTCCTCCTGGTCCATCTCGGCCGGGATCGCGTGGCGCGTCTCGTGCATGATGTCGTCGATCTTCTCCGGCCGCTTGGCCCGCAGGATGCGATCGAGATCGACCGCTCCGAGCAGCTTGAAGGCCGGATCGATGACGAAGATCTGGGCGAAGGACTCGGGAAGGTCCTCGTCCTCGCGCATGTAGTCGATGGTCTGGCCGACGGTCCAGTAAGGCGGGACGGCGACGAACTCGGTCTGCATCCGCCGGCCGGCGGACTCCTCCGGATACTCCAGCGAACGCCGCAGCCGAATCCTCTCCCTGAACGGGAGGCGCTCGAGAATGTCCTTGCGGTCCGCCTCGTCGAGATCCTCTAGGATGTAGACCGCATCGTCCGAATCGAGTTCGCGGACCGCCTCGGCGATCTGCTCGTTCGGCATCGCGTCGACGATCGCCATCCGGATCGCTTCGTCGACCTCGGTCAACGCGGTGTAGTCGAACTGGTCGCCCATCAGCTGGACGAGCGACTGCCGCTCCTTGTCGTCGAGCGCCTCGAGAAGGTCGCCGAGTTCCGACTCGTGAAGATGGCCGACTTCCTGCCGCAGGAATTCGGCGTCTCCTGCCTCGATGGCGGTCTCGACCCTCTCGCGGAACGGCTGCGCGACAAAGCCGTCCTCGTCGTAAACCTCGTCCCGCACCGCGTCCTCGGACGCGTCGCCGTTCAGCTGCGGATCAGCCATGCGTTCTCCGGCGTCAGGATGGTGAATACGGACCGGTCGACGCCGGCGGTTGTCAGGCGTCTAGAGGATTTCGCGTCGCTTCGAAAGCAGCGGACCGCGCGTCCGGTCGAAAAGCGTCGACGTGGCGCAGCGACGGCACCGGTGGATGACACCTGGACCTGGCCTGCGGCAAAGCTGCAGGCACACCCGCGGCGCCCCCCAAATGCGTCAGCGTGAGGTGTGGCAAAGGTCTCGGCACTCGCCTACATGACGATGCTGCTGCTGCTGCTGAACCTTTCGCTCCGCCCGGCTCGACAGAGGCGGCCGCTGCCCGCAGGCCGAACTCCGCTTCGGCGCCGAACCCGTGAATGGACTGCTCTCGTGACTCTGCATTACTTCAAGTGGTCCTTCATCGTGACGGCTGCCGGCCTGTTGCTCGGCGCCTGGCTCGGCTGGAACACGACGGGCACGCTAGGGGGAGCCTTCTCCGTCTTCCTGATCTGCGCGATCCTCGCCGTCCTCGAGATTTCGCTTTCCTTCGACAACGCGATCGTCAACGCGAACAAGCTGAAGGAGATGACGCCCGCCTGGCAGCAGCGCTTCCTGACCTGGGGGATCCTCATCGCCGTCTTCGGCATGCGTGTGCTGTTCCCGCTCGCCATCGTCGCGATCGCGGCGAGCATCGGGCCGATCGCGGCCATGCAGCTCGCGATCAGCGAGCCGGAGGAATACTCGCGGATCATGCTGGACGCCCATCTCTCGATCGCGGCGTTCGGCGGGACGTTCCTGATGATGGTGGCACTCAGCTTCTTCTTCGACGAGCACAAGGAGATCCACTGGGTCCGCATCGTCGAGGAGCGGGTTTCCCGCTACGCCAGCGTGCGCGGTGCCGAAATCACCTTCGTCCTGGTGCTGATGCTGATCTTCGCGCATCTGGTGGAGCCGACCGAGAAGCTGACCTTCATCAGCTCGGCCATCTACGGCCTCGTCACCTTCCTGTTCGTCGACATCCTCGGCAATGTGCTCGACAAGGCCAGCGAGGCGATGAGCGGCGCGGCCAAAGGCGGCCTCGGGGCCTTCCTGTATCTGGAGGTCCTCGACGCCAGCTTCTCGTTCGACGGCGTGATCGGCGCCTTCGCCCTGACGCAGAACCTGTTCGTCATCGCGATCGGTCTCGGCATCGGCGCCATGTACGTGCGTTCGATGACGATCATGCTCGTCGAACGCGGCGCGCTCGCCGAATATCGCTACCTCGAGCATGGCGCGTTCTACGCGATCCTGGCCCTGTCCGTGATCATGTACGCGCAGGCGATCGTCCACGTGCCGGAAGTACTCACCGGTCTCGGCGGCGCCACCCTCATCGGCATCGCCCTGTGGTCGTCGATCCGGTACAATCGGCACCTGGCGGCAGACGCCGATGCGTCATCGCTCGCGGCGAGAGGCGCCGAGCCTCGCTATGCGGAGGCCGGAGTG
>DASYHY010000035.1:0-2696 GCA_036252795.1 Aurantimonas sp.
GAGAAGGGCGAGATCACCTGCGTCCTCGGGCGCAACGGCGTCGGCAAGACCTCGCTCCTGCGGGCGATCGTCGGCGAGCAGCCGATAAAGGCGGGCGACATCGCGCTGGACGGCAAGAGCCTCGGGCGGCAGGCGCCCTACAATCGGGCGCGCAAGGGCATCGGCTTCGTGCCGCAGGGCCGCGAGATCTTCCCGTTGCTGACAGTGCGGGAGAACCTGCAGACCGGCTTCGCGCCGCTGAGATCGGCGGACCGCACGATTCCCGACCACGTGTTCGAGCTGTTCCCGGTGCTGAAGGACATGCTCGGCCGGCGCGGCGGCGATCTGTCCGGCGGCCAGCAGCAGCAGCTCGCCATCGGCCGGGCGCTGGTGACGCGGCCGCAGCTCCTCGTGCTCGACGAGCCGACCGAGGGCATCCAGCCGTCGATCATCAAGGATATCGGCCGGGCGATCCGCTATCTGAAGGAGCAGTCGGGTCTGGCGATCCTGCTGGTCGAGCAGTATCTCGATTTCTGCCGCGAACTCGCCGACAAGGTCTACATCATGGACCGCGGCGTGATCGTCTTCCAGGGGCCGGCGGAGGGCCTCGACGACCCGGCGGTGCGCCGGCATCTGACGGTCTGAACCCCGTCTTGGAAGCGACGCAGCGTCATGCTAGCAATGCGCGACCGCCCGCACCCGGGATCGCCCCGACCGCTGCAGGCTGCGCCGCGGTTCCTGGAGGGTCGGTCATTGCGTTTCGTGCTCTTGCTGGTCGCGCTGGCGACGTTCCTTGCGCCGGCGCGCGCGCAGTCGCTGGTCAAGCCGACCGACATCGACACCATCATCGAACTGGCGCGGGGCTTCGGCTCGGCTACCATCGAGAAGGGCGACACGACCTACGTGAAGGGCCGGATCGAGGGAACGGTCTACGCGATCTTCTTCTACGACTGCGACACGGAGGGCGCGGACTGCAAGAGCATCCAGTTCTACGCGTCGTGGGAGGATGCGGGGGTGGAAGCCGACGCCATCAACGGCTGGAACCGGGACAGGCGCTTCGCCAAGGCCTATCTCGACGGCGAGAACGACCCGGTGCTCGAGATGGACGTCAATCTGCGGCACGGCGTCCCCCGCGCCAATCTCGAGGACACGATCGACTGGTGGCGGATCTCGCTGGAGAAGTTCAAGTCGGACGTCCTCAAGCTCTGATCGCCGGCCTGCCGCCGGCTGACGGATTGGGCTCACCCGAACCAGCAGCGCAGCCATGACCGTATCCCGATCCGCGCTCGGCCCGTTGCCGGCCGCGCATCCGGTCATGCAGCGCGCCGCCGGTGCCGTGGCGGCCGAGTTCGGCCTCGTCGCCGGCCGTTCCCGGCTGCAGCGCCTGCACCAGGCGGGCTGCCTGAAGCTGCGCTTTCCGCGACTGCCCGCCGCCGAGGCGGAGGCCGTGCTGATCAATACGTCCGGCGGCCTGACGGGCGGCGACCGCCTCGATCAGAGCTTTGGGGTGGCGAGCGGCGCGCATCTGACCGTGACGACGCAGGCCTGCGAGCGCATCTATCGCGCATCCTGCGGCCATGCCGGCGTGGCGACTCGCATCCGGATCGCTGACCGCGCGGGCTTTGCCTGGCTGCCGCAGGAGACGATCCTGTTCGAGGCGGGGGCGGTGCGGCGCTCGCTTTCGGTCGACGCGGAACCGGGATCGCGGTTCGTGCTGTGCGAGAGCGTCATTCTCGGCCGCGAGCTGATGGGCGAGACGGTGGAGAGCGGCCTGCTGCACGAGCGCTGGCGGGTCCGGATCGGGGGCAGGCTGGCCTTCGCCGATGATCTGCACCTTTCCGGCGCCGTCGCGGCGGCGACGGCCGCAGCGGCGAGCCTTGGCGGAAACCGCGCGTTCGCCACCGTCCTCGCCCATGCGCCGGACGTCGCGACAAGTCTTCAGGCCGTCCGGGCGCTGCTCGGCGACAGCGGCGGTGCGAGCCTCGTCGGCGGGGTGCTGGTGGTCCGGATGCTGGCGTCCAGCGGCTTTACGCTGCGCAAGCGGTTGATCCCCGTACTAGCGGCACTGGCGAACGTCCCGGTGCCGCTAGTATGGTCCCTTTGACGACATCATGAGGAATCTTGCATGCAGCTGAGCCCCCGCGAGAAGGACAAGCTCCTCGTCTACATGGCCGCACAGGTCGCGCGGCGCCGCCTCGACCGGGGCGTGAAGCTCAACCATCCCGAAGCGGTCGCGCTGATCACGGACTTCGTAGTGGAGGGTGCGCGCGACGGCCGGAGCGTCGCCGAGCTGATGGAAGCGGGCGCGCACGTCGTCACCCGGGATCAGGTGATGGAAGGCGTGCCGGAGATGATCCACGACGTGCAGGTCGAGGCGACCTTCCCTGATGGCACCAAGCTGGTGACGGTCCACGAGCCGATCCGCTGACCCTGCCGCGACGGCGGCTCAGCGGGCGGAGGCGTCGGCCTCGACCGGGCCGGATGCATCGTCGTCATCCGGCTGCTCGAGCGCCGTGACGGCGACGGGCGCGCCGTCGTCGCTGCTCCGGTCCGGCCTGCCGCCCACGAAGCGGTAGCCCTGCTCCAGGCGTGAATAATAGGCGGGCCCTGTCACACCGCCCAGCGTCACCGTGCGGATCAGCAGCGGGTCGGCATTGCCCGCCGGCAGGGACGAATAGATGAGCGTCGCCGCGATCACGGATGATCTCAGCATCTGT
>DASYHY010000036.1:0-37257 GCA_036252795.1 Aurantimonas sp.
GGACGTCGTCGAAGGTCAGGGCGGTCGCGCCGGTCGCGGTTTCGATGATACGGGCCATGCCAGTCCTCGGTGCTACGTCCACCGCGAAGTCGAGTCGGCGGGAAAAAGGATTGGCACGGGCTGCTATCACGGCCCCATCGCATTGGGAAGGTCGCTTTGCGCAGCGCCAGGACTGTAGCGTACGGACGCATCGGCGGGGGGACAGCGAAACCGGCGGAGGCACGGATGCGACGACGACCGACCCGTGCGCTGCGATGGCTCATTTTGGCAACGGCGATGACGGCTGCGGCGGGCGAAGCGCAGGCAGCCCGATGCACGGACTACGCGAGCTGTCGACCGTCGCCTGGTGTGCAGGCGATCATCCCCGTGCCGACGGCGACGATGACGGCATCCCCTGCGAAAACCTCTGCAGCACTCGCGCCGAGGTCGTCGCGATCATGGCCGAGATCGGCTGCTCGCGCTAGCTGCGGCGGATGCGGCCCGGCTGTCGCCGGACCGCCTGCACAAGCTAGCCGATCAGGCCTCGCCGGCGACATCGAGCTGGTAGCTCTCGGGAATGAAGCGGTAGCCGCCGTCCTCCAGCTTCTGCGCATAGCCGATGGCCGGAAACGGCATGTGGAAGCCGATGAACGGAATTCGCTCCTCGGCGATCCGGTCGAAGACCCGCTTGCGGGTCTCGGTGGCCATCGCCTTGTCCTGGTCGAACGCAACTTCCCACTCGGGTCTTTGCAGGGAGGCGACGAAATGGTTGGCCGTGTCGGCCGTCAGCCAGAGCCGCTGGTCGCCCGAGGCGATCTCGAAGATCATGTGCCCCGGCGAGTGCCCGAACGCCTCCATGGCGGTGATCCCCGGGACCACCTCGTCGCCCTCGCCGACGAGCGTCATCCGGTCGCGCAGCGGCACGACCATGCGCTCCACCAGAGCCGCGCCCTGCGCGCGGTCGCCGCTTTTCGCCTCGTCGGACGTCCACCAGTCGTACTCGACCTGGCCGGCGACGTAGCGGGCGTTGGGGAAGGTCGGCGAACCGCCCGTCATCAGGCCCTGGATGTGGTCGCCGTGGAAATGCGTGAGCACGACGACGGTCACGTCCTCCGGGTCGTAGCCCGCCGACGCCATGCGCTCGACCAGCCGGCCGAAACCGTTCTCGCGGCCGGATTCACCGAAGCCGGTATCGAAGAGGACGAGATCGTCGCCCATCTCCACCAGTGTCGGGGTGAAGCCGTTGGCGAAACGGTCCTCGGGCAGGTAGTTCTCGCGCATCAGCTCCGCCATCGCCTCCTGGCTCTGGTCGGCGCCGAAGGTCGGATAGGGGCCCTCGCCCGGCCGCAATCCGTCGAGGACCGTGGTGATCCGCGCATCCCCGAGCGTGATCCGGTGCCAGCCCGGGCCGTCGGCGCTGGCGTTCTCGCGCGCCGCGCTGCTGGCGCCGCTGTCCTGCGCGAAGGCGGCCCGCGCGGAAAACGCGCCGGCGGCAACGCCTCCCGCGGCGACGGCCAGCTTCAGGGCGCTGCGGCGGCTGCAGATGGAACTGTCGGCTGTCTTTCGGCTCATGAGGATGTCTCCCTTTCGTCCCGTTCGCTCGGCGGCCCCAGGAAATACGGCAGCCATGGCCGCGCAACTGGCCCGGCACGGCGGCAGGACAACGTTTCACACATCAAGTTGACCCCCATCACGCGGCGACGCATTCCTGCCGCGCCCCGTATGCCCTAGATGGGCGACGCTACCCGTAAGCCCGACTTAACGAATTTCGAGGTCTGCCTTGAACCGGATCGTCCCGATCGTGCTCGCCGTGGCCCTGTTCATGGAGAACATGGATTCGACGGTCATCGCGACGTCGCTGCCGGTGATCGCCGCCGACCTCGGCACCAATCCCATCGCCCTGAAGCTGGCCCTCACCAGCTATTACGTGTCGCTGGCGATCTTCATCCCGATATCCGGGCGGCTGGCCGACAGCTGGGGCCCGAAGCTGGTCTTCCGCCTGGCCATCCTGGTCTTCATGGCAGGCTCGCTGGCCTGCGCGCTGGCCAATTCGCTCGAAGGGTTCGTCGCTGCACGCTTCGTGCAGGGCATGGGCGGGGCGATGATGACGCCGGTCGGGCGTCTCCTGCTGGTGCGCGCCGTCCCGAAATCGGAACTCGTCAGTGCCATGGCCTGGTTCACGATCCCGGCCCTGATCGGGCCGCTCATCGGCCCGCCGATCGGCGGCGCGATCTCCACCTATGCCGACTGGCGCTGGATCTTCCTGATCAACCTGCCGATCGGCATTGCCGGTATCCTTCTGGCGACGCGCTACCTGCCGCGGATCGAACGGGTGAAGAACGTCCATTTCGACTTCCCCGGCTTCCTCCTGTCGGGCTTTGCCTGCGCCGGTATCGTCTTCGGCTTTTCGGTCTTCTCGCTCCCTGCTCTGCCGCCGATCGTCGGCATCGCCATGGCGGGCGCCGGCCTGGTCGCGGCAGGGCTCTATGTCGCGCACGCGCGGCGGACCGCGGATCCGGTGCTGAAACTGTCGCTGTTCCGCATCGAGACGCTGCGTGCGGCCATTGCCGGCGGCGCGCTGTTCCGCATCGGCGCGGGAGCGGTACCCTTCCTGCTGCCTCTGATGCTGCAGCTCGGCCTCGGCTACACCCCGTTCCAGTCCGGCCTCATCAGCTGCGTGTCCATCGGCGGCGCGATGGGCATGAAGCTGCTCGCCCGCCCGATCCTGCAGCGGCTGGGCTTCCGCACCACGCTGGTCGCGACGGCGATCCTCGGCGGCGGCCTGATGGCCGCGCTCGGCCTCTACCGGCCCGACAGCGCCATCGCCGTCGTCGTCCTGCTGCTTCTCGTCGGCGGCTTCTTCCGGTCGCTCTTCTTCACCTCGATCAACGCGCTGGCCTTCGCCGACGTGCCCCGCCAGGGGACGGGCGATGCGACGGCGCTGATGGGCGCCCTGCAGCAGGTCTCGGTCGCCGCGGGCGTCGCGGTGGCCGGCGCCGTCCTGGAAGCCGGCATGGCGGTCTCGGGCAGCACCGAAGCCAGCCTTTCCGACTTTTCCGCCGCCTTCTACGTCGTCGGCGCGATCACCGCGGCGTCCGCCCTCGTCTTCCTGTCGATGACGCGCGAGGCCGGCGACGGGGTCGCCGGGCGGCGACTGCCGGCCGAATGAAACGCCTCAGCCGAGCGGACCGGCCTCGTCGTCCGCGGGCTCTTCCGTCCCCGCCGCGCGCCCCTTGAAGCCCTTGGCGAGAATGTAGAGCTCGACCGAATCCTCTCGCGAGGCCGGCGGCTTGACGTGATGCACCGTCGCGAAGTTGCGCTTGAGAAGGTTCAGGAGGTCCTGCTCCGTCCCGCCCTGGAAGGTCTTGGCGAGAAAATGCCCGCCGGGGCGAAGCGTGCGGACGGCGAATTCGGCGGCGACCTCGCAAAGATGCATGGTCCGCAAATGGTCGGTGCGGCGATGGCCCGTCGTCGGCGCCGCCATGTCCGACAGCACCACGTCCGGATCGCCCCCCAGTTCGGCAAGGATCCGGTCGGGAGCCGCCTCGTCGAGGAAATCCATCTCCAGGATCGTCGCGCCGATTACTGGCTCGACCGGCAGATAGTCGATGCCGACGACACGGATGTCGTCCGCCGACGAGCCGACGCGTTCGGCCGCCACCTGGCACCAGCCGCCCGGTGCGGCGCCGAGATCGACGACGCGGGCGCCCTTCTTCAGGAACTTGTACCGGTCGTCGGTCTCGATCAGCTTGTAGGCCGCGCGGGAGCGGTAGCCGTCGGCGCGCGCCCGGCGCACATAGGGATCGTTCAGCTGGCGCTCGAGCCAGCGTCGCGAGGAGGCCTTCAGCCCCCGCTTCTTCTTGACCCGGACCGTCAGCCCCCGGTCGTCGCCGCGTCCGCCGCTCATCGATTGGCTCTCCAGGCCGTGTTGTTGTCGCGGCGCCAGACTCCGTCGGCGTCCATCATCTCGGTCAGCAATCCTTCCCGCAGGCCCCGGTCGGCGACCCGCAGCGCGCGCGCCGGCCAGACCCGCCGGATCGCCTCCAGGATGGCGCAGCCGGCCAGGACGAGATCGGCCCGGTCGCTGCCGATGCAGGGATTGGCCACGCGCTCCTCGAAGCTCCAGCCGGCGATCCGCGCCACCAGCTCGTCCGCCTCGACATCGGTGAGCCAGAGCCCGTCCACCTGGCGCCGGTCGTAACGCTCCAGATCGAGATGCACCCCCGCGAGCGTCGTCACCGTGCCGGAGGTTCCTAGGAGGTGGAAGCCCTCGCTACCGACGAGGTCGCCCAGCCGGTCGCGGCCGGGGAAGCGCCCGATCATCTCGACCGTCTCGACGATCATGCGCTCGAAGATCTCCGGCGTGACGTTTCGGCCGCCGTGACGCTCGGCGAGGCTGACGACGCCGACCGGCAGCGAGGTCCAGGCGACGATCCGGCTGGCAAGGCGCCGCGTGCTGCCGCCGCGCAGGTCGAGCAGGGCGATCTCCGAAGAGCCGCCGCCGATATCGAACAGCACCGCGCCCTGCGCCGCGTGGTCGACCAGCGAGCCGCAGCCGGAAACCGCCAGGCGCGCTTCGGTCTCGCGGCTGACGATCTCGAGGTCGAGCCCCGTCACCCGCGCCACCTGCTCGATGAATTCCACCCCGTTCGCCGCCGAGCGGCAGGCTTCCGTGGCGATCAGCCGGGCACGCCCCAGATCGACCTCCCGCGCCGACAGTTTCTGGGCGCAGATCGACAGCGCCGCAATCGCCCGGTCCATGGCGCCGCGCGACAGGCTGCCGGTACGGCTGAGGCCTTCGCCGAGGCGCACGATCCGCGAGAAGGCGTCGATCACGCGGAACTGGCCGGGCCTCGTCGGCACGGCGACCAGCAGCCGGCAATTATTCGTGCCGAGGTCGAGCGCCGCATAGGCCGGCGGCCGGCCACCGAGGCCGCCCGGCCCGCCGCCGGGACGAGGCAAGGGGGCCGGCGCCGGAGGCGCGGCCGGCACGACCGGCCCCGCCTCGACAGGCGCGGGCGTCGTCGTCTCGCCCCCGAGCAGCTTCGGGCCACGCCGCTTGCTGCGCCGCCGCGGCTTGCGGGCGCCGCGCAGAGCCTCCGGGTCGGGCTTCGGCCGCGGCGTCTCACGAGTCTGGATGCCGTCCTTGGCGATAGCGGGCTGCTTCGGGCCGGCCTTGCGCTTGCGCCGTCGCTGCCGCTTGGTGAGCGGCGAATCGCCGCCCCTGCCCGAGGCGTCGGACGCATGCCCGGTCCTGCCTGGCGAGGTCGCGGCCTCCTGTCCCGCCGCGCGCAGCGGCGGGCTCTTCTGGCGCGAATCCTCGCTGGACCGCGCCCGAGAGGGGGAGGAAGGGCCGGAAGCAGGCTCCCGATTCAGATTCGCGCTCGGACGGCGTCTCCCACCGATTTCATGGTCACTCACACTGTCTCTCCGGCGCCGATCGGCCGTGGCCGGGCTCAGGCGCCTCAATTTTCCGGTTCGTCGCAGAGTGTATCAATCCACCGTGTGAGCACAAGGGCACCGAGGCGCGCTGGGTTCGTCCGGCGGTCGCGGGCCACTGCGTCAGCGGCACCCGGATGTGCGGTCGCGCGGAAGGTCCCCTGGATGCGCCACCGCCTGGAGAGACCCGGGCTGCGCAGCCGTGCGGCCGCGACTGGGCGCGTCGGCAGCCGGCTTCACGGGCTCTGGGATCACCATGCTCAGATCGCCCCGCGGACATCTCGAGGCCGCACGCGCCGAGGCGGCGCGGCAGGTCCGGGAACTTGACCGGCACGAGGCCTGGCATCTGCGGCAGGCGGGGATGGCAAGCGGCCCGCACACGGCCGCCGCCTCGTCCGCCATGTGGGCCGCGGCTGTCGACCCGCCCCGCCCCTGCGGCTCCTGTGGTGCCGGCGCCGCGCGTGAGAGCGCCGCGCGACATGCCCTTGGTGCATGCCCGTGTCCCGCCCCGGCATGCATCCCTCGTTCACCTGTCCGCGGAAGGATGGTTCGACGTGACAAAAATTGCCGGGAAGGGTTCACAGCCCGCTCCGCCGCGTCTATATGGTCGCCGGTGACGCGCACGCCGCGCCGCCCTGCTGGGGAATAGGTTAACGGTAGACCCACGGACTCTGACTCCGTTAGTCCTGGTTCGAATCCAGGTTCCCCAGCCAGCTCGCTCTCGTTCATTGATTTCATTGCCAGATTCCCTTTCACTGGGAATCCTTTCGCCGCCATTGCCCGGTTTGATGCACCAAACTGAGGCACAGGACTGGGGCACAGCCACCCAGTCCCTGGCAGGGCGCAAGCAGGCAATGGCCGTACGGCATCACGTTTCCAATCTGGTCCTGCGGGGCAACGTCTATTACTGGCGACCCAGACTTCCGTCCGGCACGGACAGGTGCGGCCGCAGGAAGCACCTTTCGCTGAGCCTGAGAATCACCGACCATGCGCGGGCCAAGTCCTTGGCCATGCAGTTGAACGCGAGGTTGGAAGGCATGCGGTCGATGATCAGGACGGAGGCATGGGATGCCGAACAGCTTGCGACCCTGTTTCGCGACGAGATCTCGCGGGCATCGGTCGAACTCGAGGGCTTCGCCGTCGCCGGACGCAGGGTCGGATCGCCATCCGAAGATCAGCTCATCGCAGATACGGATGTCGGATGGGCGTACCGGTTGATCGCCGTGTTCGGAGCGCGTCGTAGCCTCGACTTCGCCGGAGAGTGTCCCGGCCTGCGTTACCTGGAACGGCTTGGCGTGCCGCCGGACCGGCTCCCCTTCGTCATCGATACATTCCGGCAAGAGCAGCGGTGTCGCCGATCCCCGATCTTCGACAGTCGGATGCAGGACCATCTGCGGAACGTCGGCCTCGACGACGGTCCGTTGATGCGCGAGCGAGCAGCAACGGAATTGGCGAGGGCGCGGGCCGACGTTCTCCTCGACAGTCGCTCATTCTATCCCGATCTCGCTGTTCTCGACGACGAGACCGGAGCCGACGTCACTTCTTCGGAGGCGACCGGATCGACCGAAAGCCACACGGTTACAGAGAAGGCACCCGGGACAAGCGAACGGGAAATGCCGGTGGACGGTCTCCTGGAGCGTTGCCAGTCATACCTCAAGGGACGTGAGAAGGAGATCGAGAAGCGAACACGCCGGGATATCGAGGTCGTCGTGGCGACGTTCGTTGATATCCTCACCGAGCACGAACTGCGGTCACTGGGGAAAATGCAGCAGTTTCACCTTGGCGCCTTGCGGACCCATTTCGACGAAATCCTTCCGAACTACGGGCAGAGCAGCCAACTCGCTTGCCTAAGCTCGAGGGAGCTTCGCCTTACCTCGGCCGAGAGGGTCAGGATTGCGGTAGCCGAGGGCAAAACCCCGCCCGCGCTTGGCCTTTCACCGCAGACCATTCGCAAACATCTCGGCAATCTTGATGGGTTCTTGAAGCACGTAAAGGCAAAAGGCTATCGCGTTCCCCCCTATGACCTGTCCGGATTGCGGCCAAGAAAGCCAAAGAAGACGATGGTGCGAGGCCTGACTCAGAAGCCCGGACCGGAGCGGATCAGCACGATATTCTCGATGCCGGTTTTCACCGGATGTCGATTGGCTTTCGAACAGGATCGTCCTGGGGACAGTGTCTTCCATTCAGCCAATTACTATGTGCCGATGCTTCTCGCGTATCTCGGGCCGCGTCGGTTCGAGATCACGGGATTGACCGTCAGAGACATCGTCGAGACGCAGAACGGCTACGGCATCAACATCGATACGAATCCCCTGCGACGCATCAAGAATGTTTCCTCGATCCGTATGCTTCCCATGCCCGATGAACTCGGACGCCTGGGTTTTGTCGACTATGTCGGTGCAATCAAGGGCCTCGGATATCAGGCACTCTTTCCGGAGCTTTACGACCCGCAGCATCCGCTCGACGAACAGGATTCCGGCGACCGATTCTACAAGGATTTCGCGCCGCTGGCGCAGGCGCATTTCAAGTCGCGAAATGAAGTTCTTTGGGACCGGTTGCTGCATGCAATCCGCCATGGCCATTCGGACACTCTGAAGCAGACCGGCGTCGACAGTCTTGTCATCGATGACATCGCGGGACGGTTCGGAGAAGGCGAGACAGCGACGCGCTACACGAACCCGGCGGGGCTGCCACTCCTGCGGGAAAAGCTGCGCTCCTATCCCAACATCACCAGGCACTTGCAGCCGCGGCCAATCAACCTCTTGCCGTGGGTGGCCGAGAAGCGGGCTCCTCCTTGGGCTGAATAGGAGATCGGCCCCCCGATCTTCCACGAGGAGCAACAATCTGCGGCCGACGAATGATCAACGGGAAATTTCACGGCAGAGTTCCCGAGATACGATGCCGGCCGGTCTTGTCACGAAGTCCGCCGTCTCGCATCTGATGGAGTGGCATCTCTACCTGCCTTTGAAATGCGGCTTGCGCTTCTCGTTGAAGGCTCGGACGCCCTCGCGGCGGTCCTCCGTCGGCACCATGCGATTATAGGCCTCGATCTCGAAGGCCAGCCCGTCTGCGAGCGACATGTCGATCCCGCGCCTGATGGCCTGCTTGGCCTGCCGCACCGCGATCGGCGCATTCTGGGCGATGCGGTCGGCGGTGGCGAGCGCCGCGTCCATCAGCGCCTCGGGCTCGATGACCTGGTTCACCAGACCCCAGCGCTCGGCCTCTTGGGCACCGAACGGTGTGCCGGTCAGGATCAGCTCGGTGGCGCGGCGGGTTCCGACAGCCCGCGTCAGGGTCTGCGTCCCGCCGGCGCCGGGCATGATGCCGAGCGTCACCTCCGTCAGCGCGAAACTCGCGGTGCGGGCCGCATAGACGAAGTCGCAGGCCGCGGCGAACTCGCAGCCGCCGCCGTAGGCCGCGCCGTTGACGGCAGCGATCATCGGGACAGGGCAGGCGAGCAGCGCGCGCAGCATGCGCTCGAAGATGACGTGCTGCGCCTGCCATTCCGCGTCGTTCATGGTGCGGCGCTCGACGAGATCGCCCCCGGCGCAGAAGGCGGTCCCGCCCGCCCCGGTTACGACCAGGCAGCGCGGCGCGGCGCGATCGATCTGGAGTCCCTCGAAGAGGGTCGTCAGGTCGAGGCTCATCTGCGTGTTCAGGGCGTTCGCCGATTTCGGCCGGTTGAGCCGGACGACGCCGATGCCGGGCGACGGCAGCGCGACCTCGAGGGTCTCGTAGGATTCGCCGAAGGGTTGGCTCATGACGTTCCGATGCGCTCGATCTTCAGTCCGCAGCGGACCCGGCGGACCCGCTTTGCGACCTGCGTCCTACCACGCCCCGCCATGCCGCGGCAGCGACGATCGCCAGCGTGATCGCCAGGAGGCCGAGCGCGATCGGGCGCCCGAGGAAATAGCCGAGGCCGTCCGCCCGCGCCGTCGCGATGCCGACATTCTGCTCCAGCACGCCGCCCAGAATGAAGGCGAGCACGATCGGCAGGATCGGGATCCCCACCGTCCCCACCCCGATGGCCAGGAGCGCCGACAGGAACATCACCCAGACGTCGAAGAGATTGCTGTTCACGGCATAGGCGCCGAAGATCGAGAAGAAGGCGACGAAGGTGGCGATGACAGCCTTCGACACGCGCAGGAACACGGCGATGTAGCGGGCGCCGTAGAGGCCGATGACGGTCATCAGCAGGTTGACGATCACGAACCCCGTGAAGAAGGTGTACATCACGTCCGGCCGGCTCGTGAACAGCAGCGGCCCCGGCTGCAGGCCGTGCAGGGTCAGCGCCCCGACGAACACCGCGGCCGCACCGCTGCCGGGAATGCCGAGCGCCAGGAGCGGGATGAGCGATCCCCCGACATTGGCGCTGACAGAGCTTTCCGCGGAAATCAGCCCAGCTTCCGAGCCGTTGCCGAAATCCGCCGGGTTCTTCGAGAGCTTGCGCTCCATCGTGTGCGCCACCAGCGGCGTCGATTCCGGCCCGACCGCCGGCAGGATCCCGAGAAACGTGCCGAGCACCGACGAGCGCAGGATGTTCCAGCGATTGCTGCCGACGATCCGCGCGACCACGCCCGGCTGGCTCGCGCCGATCCGGCCGACCGAGCTTTCGGTCGCGCCGCCGACGCTCTCGGCGGCGAGCACGATCGCCTGCGGCAGACAGAAGAAGCCGACGAGCACGGCGACGATGTTGAGCCCGGAATAGAGCTGGTAGAAGCCGAACGTGAAGCGCGACGTGCCCTGCACGGGGTCGATGCCGATGGCGGCGATGATCAGGCCGAGGAACACGCCGGTGATGTTGGCGAGGACCGGCGTGTCGAGCATCACCACGACGATTACCAGGCTGAAGATCACCAGCGCGACATATTCCGGCGCGCCGAAGCGCAAGGCCAGCTGGGCGAGGATCGGTGTCAGGAACATCAGCGCCAGCGCTGAGATCAGGCCACCGACGCCGGAGCTGACCGCCGACAGGCCGAGCGCCAGCGGCGCCTTGCCCTGGCGCGCCATGGCGTTGCCTTCCCAGCCGGTGACGATCGAGGCCGGCGTGCCGGGAATGTTGAGAAGAATCGCGGAAATGCTGCCGCCGTAGATCGAGCCGGCGTAGATGCCCGCCAGCATGATCATGCCGTGGACCGGCTCCATCAGGAAGGTCACGGGGATCAGCAGCGCGATGCCGAAGGTGGCGGTCAGGCCGGGTATCGCGCCGAAGATGATCCCGAGCACCACGCCGCAGGCGGCGAAGATGACGCTCATCGGCGACAGCGCCGCAATGATTCCATCCATCATGGCGGCACCCTCAGCGCAGGCGATACAGCAGGGTTTCGAGACTCTGGTCGAGCCACCCCTGCGGGACCGGCACGTAGAGGACGATCTTCATCAAGATCGCCAGAACGAGGACGAAGAGCGCGGTCGCCGCCGCGTCGAGCAGCGTCACCCTGCCCCGCACGACGGCCAGCGACGCCAGCAGCGCCACGGCGGTCGTCACGATGAAGCCGCCATAGGGAAGCAGCACCACGTAGGCCAGCCAGACGGCGACAAAGACGCCGACCCGCAAGGCCGCCTGCGGCGGCACGCTGAAGGGTGTCTGCGACAGTCTCTGGTCCCAGCCGCGCACCGCGCGCTGCAGCGTGTAGGACAGCGAGAACAGCAGGGCGCCGCTCGTCACCACCAGCGGATACACGCCGGGCGAGCCCCCGATCTGCGCCGCCTGCCACACGAGGGCGCCGGCGAGAACGATCAGCAGGGCACAAAAAGCGAAGCGCATCCACGTCCTCCGGCGCATGCCGGCGGACGACGATCTGCTCGCCGTCCGCCATTTCCTACGATCGCTGATCTTACTGGGAGATGCGGCCCGTCTCGGTCAGGAATGCCTTCAACGTGTCGAAGGATTCCTGATACTGCGCCTGGGCGGCCTCGGCCCCCGCAGGCGTCAGCGTCAGACCGGCTTCCTTGAAGGCAGCTTCCGCCTCGTCGGATTCCAGGACGTCGAGGAAGGCGGCTTCCAGATATGCCTTGCGGTCTTCCGGCACGCCGGGAGGAAGGGTGAAGATCCGGGTCGCGCCCCAGGCCTGCCCGCCTGCGGGAACGCCCAGCTCCGAAAGCGTCGGCGTGTCGGGCAGCATCGGATGGCGATTGTCGCCGGTTACTGCCACGGGCTTCAGGTCGCCAGACTGCACGTACTGCTCGATCTCGGAGTAGAAGCTGGCGGTGGCGTCCACGTCGCCTGCGAGCAGCGCGACCACGCCCTGCTTGCCGCCATCGAAGGGGATGTAGTTGAAATCCAGATCCTTGGCGCGCTCGATGAACTCGCTGACGAACAGGAACACGCTGTTGGGGTTCATGCCGACCTGGAGCTGGTTGTCCTTCGCGTGCTCGACGATCTGGTCGAAGGACATGTCGCCGATCTCGGAATTGGCGTTCACCACCCAGACCACCGGGTCGAAGCTGATCTCGTTGATCGGCTCGAACTCCTCGACGGTGAAAGGCGCATCCTTGAGCAGGATGTCGGTGTAGAGGAACGGGTTGGCGACGACGCCGATCGTGTAGCCGTCCGCCTCGGTGTTCTTGGCGAGGCTGGTGTGGCCGACCATGCCGGCGCCGCCGACGCGGTTCTCGACGCGAATGGAGACGCCCATTTTCTCTTCGGCGAGCTGCGCGAAGGTTCGGGCCGTCACGTCGACCGCGCCGCCGGCCGGATACATCACCACCAGATTGATCGGACGCTGCGGGAAGTCGGCGGGCTTTTCCTGCGCGCCGGCCTGCATCGTCATCAGCGCGCCCGCGGCCGCCAGAGCCAGGCCGAGCCTGCGAAGTATCTTGGTTTTCATCTGAGTTCCTCCCGGGTCATGCCCTTGCGCCACGATCGTGCGCCTCAGGCGCCAGCGATCCTCTCCGCAAGAGCGGATTCAGGCCGGGAGCGACTGACCGGCGCGCGCCTCCTCCGGCGCGGCAACGGTCGCGAGCATCGCCTCCGGCTTGTTCGCACCTCGCACTATGAAGGGCTTCACGACTGTGTCTAATTATTTTATCTGATCCGCTAAGAACGGCAGCTTATCACTCCGGCCGCCGAGCGCCCCTCCCCGCGCGCGCCTTCGGGCACGGGGCAGATCACCAATGTTGGGAACATCGTCCATGGATCGGCGGCGCCTGGAATGCTTCGTGGCCTTGGCGGAGGAGCTGCATTTCAGCCGCGCGGCGAGCCGCAGCGGCATCAGCCAGCCTGGCCTCAGCCAGCAGCTTCGCCAGCTCGAGGAACAGTTGCAGGTCCAGTTGCTGCACCGCAGCAAGCGGCAGGTTTCCCTGACCCGCGCGGGGGAAGTGTTCCTCGACGAGGCGCGGAAGATCCTGCGCTCCATGGCCGCGGCGGTCGAACTGACGCGCCAGACCGACGACGGCCTCATCGGCACCTTGCGCGTCGGCACGACACCGTCGGCGCTGTTCATCACCATGCCGGAAATCATGATGCACTTTCGGGCCGCGCTGCCGCAGGTGCATGTCGACGTTCAGCAGATGACGACGGACGAGCAGTTGGCGGCGCTGCGCGGCGGCGACATCCATGTTGGCCTCCTGCATCCGCCGATCGAGGATGCCTCGCTGCACTGCGAGGTGATGGCGGAACTGCCGTTCAAGCTGGTTCTTTCGGAGGACAACCCCCTGGCGCGCAAGCCGACGCTGACCTTGTCCGACCTCGCCCACGAGACCTTCATCCTGTTCCCCCGCGGGGTCGCGCCGCATGTCTACGACCACCTGATCGCGCTCTGCCACAATGCCGGGTTCAGCCCCCGCACGATCATCGAGGTCTCGCCCGCGCAGTCGATCGTCGCCATGGCCGCCTGCAATCTCGGCGTCGGCTTCGTCGCCGCCCACGTGCAGCATTACGACCGTGACCTCGCCACCTATCGCACGCTGGATCAGGTGACGCCGCGCCTCAGCGTGGCCGCGGCCTATCCGCGCAAGGCGCCCGCGCCGATCGCCCAGCAATTCGTGGTGATCGGCGCCGCAGCGCTGGCCGGATACCGCGGGCAGCAAAGCAGCCCCTGATCAGTCCTGCTTATCAGTCGATCCATCAAAATAATTGGACCACATGATCAACCGTGACTAGCGTCGCCTTCGTTCGGAGGGAGGCCGCAGGAAGCGATGAAGATTTTCATGATCGGCGAGGCCGCCAATCACGCCGACAAGCTGGCGGCGTGCCTGCACGAGCCACGACAGATCGTCCCGCTGCCGCGCGAGGCGGCCTATTCCGCCGACTTCGACAGCCAGATCGGGGCGGACGACGCGGTGATCTCGCTGCGCCTCAAGCGGCCGGACGGGCCCTGTCCCCCCTTCCGTCTGCTGCACGTCCCGGGGGCGGGGCTGGACGGGATCGATTTCGCCGCCCTCTCCGCCGGCACCACCGTCTGCAACGTCTTCGAGCACGAGATCCCGATCGCCGAATACGTGCTGGCGGCGATGCTGGAATGGGAGATCCGCGCCGGCGAGATGCGGCAAAGCTTCACCCCGCAGGCCTGGCCGGACATCTATCGCCAGCGCGTGCCGCACGGCGAGATCCACGGCAAGACGCTGGGCCTCGTGGGGTTCGGGCGGATCGGCCGCGCCATCGCGCTGCGCGCCAAGGCCTTCGGCATGCGGATTCTCGCGCTCGACGCCTTCGCCTCGGATCTCGGACCGGCGGATCGCATCCTGCCGCCGGATCAGCTGGACGAACTGCTGCCCGACGTCGACTATCTCGTCCTCGCCTGCCCCCTCACGGAGGCGACGCACGGGCTGATCGGCCGGGACCAGTTGGCGGCGATGAAGCCGACCGCCGTCCTGATCAACATCTCCCGCGCCGAGATCGCCGACGAGGCAGCGCTGTACGAGGCGCTGTCGAACAAGGTGATCGGCGGCGCCTGTCTAGACGTCTGGTACCGCTATCCAACCGGATCCGACGATCGCGTGGAGCCGGCGAACTTCCCGTTCCACGCGCTCGAGAACGCCGTCTGCACCCCGCATTCCTCGGCCTGGACGCGCCAGCTGCCGCAGCGGCGCTACGCCTTCATGGCCGCCAATCTCGACCGGCTGGCCCGCGGCGAGGCGCTTCAGAACGTCGTCCGCGCCGCCGCCGAACCCGCCCAATGACCGGAGCCGACACAAGCATGTCCAGCCAGACCCCGATCCGCATCACCGGCGTGACGACGCTCGTCGTCAATGCGGAGATGCGCAACTGGATCTTCGTCAAGGTCCAGACCGACCAGGACGGCCTCTATGGATGGGGCGAGGCCAGCCTCAACTGGAAGAGCCGCGCCGTCGCCGCGACGGTCGAGGATCTCGAGCCGCTGCTGATCGGCAAGGACCCGCGCGACATCGAGCAGATCGTCCGGATCCTCAACAAGCACAGCTACTACAGGCTCGGCATCATCGGCGCGACGGCGATCAGCGGCATCGAGCACGCGCTCTGGGACATCTTCGGCAAGAGCGTCGGCCTGCCGGTCTGGCGCCTGCTCGGCGGACAGACCCGCAACGAGGTGCGCGTCTACACCCATCTGGGCCTCGGCGACATGCGTTCGGTCTACGAGACCTTCGACGAGGGTGCACTGCGCGACAAGGCGCTCGCCGTGGTCGAGAAGGGCTACGACGCGCTCAAGGTCGTTTTCATTCCCTATTCGCACTACTCGGTGGATATCCCGTCGCGCCGGCATGTCGGGCGGCTGATGAAGGTGCTGCGCGAGGCGGTGGGCGAAAGCGTCGACATCATGGTCGACTTCCACGGCCGTCCCGCCACCGTCGCCGGCGCGCTGCAGTATATCGAGGAACTGGCGCCCTACCGGCCGATGTTCTGCGAGGAGCCGGTGCAGCCCGGCGATACGCAGGCGCTGCGCATGGTCACCGAGCGCGCCAACTGCCCGATCGCATCCGGCGAGCGCCTTGTCGGGTACAAGGAGTTCGAGCCGCTGTTCGAGCAGAAGGCGCTGCACATCATCCAGCCGGACCTCAACCACACCGGCGGGATTCTCGAGGGCAAGAAGATCGCCGCCGCCGCCGAGCAGGCGATGATGGGCGTCGCGCCGCACAACCCGAACGGGCCGATCGCGGGCGCGGCAGCACTGCACTACGACATCTCGATCCCGAACTTCGTCATCCAGGAAGAGATGTCCGGCGCCGTGCCCTGGTACGACGACGTCGTCTCGACGCCGATGCGCCGCGTCGGCTCGGCCTGGCAGATCCCGCATGCGCCGGGTCTTGGCGTCGAGATCAACGAGACCGAAGCGGCCAAGCATCCCTTCAAGCCGGAGGTGATGCACACGCTGAGCGCCGTGCTCGGCGACGGCACCATCGTGGACTGGTAAGGCATGAACATGATCAGGAATGCCGCGATCGCCGCCGCGCCGACCGCCTTCGAGACCCCCGGCGACGTCTACAACGCCACGCCGCCGCGCATCGTCTTCGGCGCCGGTTCCGCGGGGCGGGTCGCCGACGAGGTTCGCCGGCTCGGATGCCGCCGCGCGCTGGTCGTCTCCACTCCCGGTCGCGGCGCGATGGCGCAGCGCGTCGTCGACAGCCTCGGCGATCTCTGCGCCGGCCTGCTGCCGGAGGCGATCTCGCAGGTGCCGATCGAGCTGGCGCGGACCGGGCGGGTCAAGGCGCGCGAGATGGCGGCGGACTGCCTCGTCAGCGTCGGCGGCGGCGCCTCGATCGGCCTCGGCAAGGCGATCTCCCTCGAACTCGCGCTGCCGATCATCGCCATCCCGACCACCTATTCCGGATCGGAAGTCACCGGCTTCTGCGGCATCACCATCGACAACGTGAAGCGCATGCACACGAGCCTGCACATGCTGGCGGCGACGGTGATCTACGATCCCGAGCTGTCGCTGTCGCTGCCGGTCGAAGTCAGCGCGGCGAGCGCCATGAACGCACTCGCCCATTGCGTCGATGCGGTCTACGTGCCGACCGTCAACCCGATGAACGCGATGGCGGCGGCCGAGGGCGCGGGCGCCATCGTCGAGGGCCTGCGCCGCGTCGTCGCCGACCCCGGCGATCTGGGTGCCCGCACCCAGCTCCTCTACGGCGCCTATCTGGCAGGCGCGGCCCTGGCCGGCGGCTTCGCCCTGCAGCACGGGCTCGCCCACACGCTCGGCGGCTCGTTCGGCGTGCCGCACGGCCTGTCGCATGCGCTGGTCCTGCCGCACGTGGCTGCCTACAACGCGCAGTTCGCGCCCGAGAAGATCGGCACGATCGAGGCGGCCCTTTCCACGCCCTCGATCGGCAGCGCCCTCTTCCAGCTGCTCGGCGATGTCGGCCTGCCGACCCGCTTGCGCGATGTCGGCATCGGCGAAAGCGACGTGGCCGAGATCGCGCGGATCACCGTCGAGACGGATAATGGCCTCAATCCCGGCCCCGTCACACAGGAAGCGGTGACGCAGATCACGCGCGCGGCGCTCGACGGCCAGCGGCCGCGCTGAGCCGCAGCGGCCGCCGGCGGTCCCGCCTCAGAGACTGACGATCCCCCGCTCGGCAAGCCGCGCGATCTCGTGCGCGGCCAGTCCGAGGCGTTCGTGCAGCACGGCTTCGGTCGCGCTGCCCAGCCGCGGCGCCGACCCCGGCTCCTGCCGCGTCACGGCACCGAAGGCGAGCGGGCTCCCCGGCGTCAGGAACGGCCCGATCCCGTGATGGTCGACCTGCCGGAACATCGGATTGTCGGCCGAGAACCGTGAATCCTCCCCGACCAGCTGCGCGAAATCCTGATACGGGCCCCACAGGACGCCGGCTGCCTCCAGCGCCTCCCGGACCTCGCCCAGCGAGCGCGCCGCGAACCACGGTTCGAGCACTGCCGAGATGGCGTGGCGGGCGGCGAAGCGGCCGCCTTCCGTGGCGAGATCCACGCCCATCATCGGCCCGATCATCGCCAGTCGCTCCGATAGTCCCGTCGCCAGCCCGATGGCAGCCCACTGCCGGGTGGTGATCGCCACCACCATGACCCGTCGCCCGTCGCGCGTCGCGAAATCATGCCCGTAGGCGCCGTAGAGGTCGTTGCCGATCGGCTGGCGACCCGTGCCGTTGATCTCGACCTCGGCGGTGAAGCCGAGATTGGCGACGCTCGCCAGCATGACGTCCGCGAGCGACAGGTCGATCTTCTGGCCGGCCCCGGTGCGGGCGCGATGCCGCTCCGCTGCCAGCAGTCCGGTGGCGATGTAGAGACCCGCCGCGACGTCCCAGACCGGCATCACGTGGTTGACCGGCTCGGCGGTCGGGCCCGTGGCGTGAGGCAGCCCGCTGGCGCAGTTGACCGTGTAGTCCACCGCGCTCGACCCGTCCGGATTGCCGGTGAGTTGCAGCATGATCAGGTCGTGACGGCTCTGGCGCAGCGTCTCGTAGTCCATCCAGCCCTTAGCCGGCAGGTTGGTGACGAGGATGCCGCCGCCCTCGCCCGGGGCGCCGATCAGGGCTCGGGCCAGTTCCTGTCCCTCGGCATGGCGGAGGTCGATAGCGACCGAGCGCTTGCCCTTGTTGAGCGATGCCCAATAGAGGCTCTCGCCCGCCTCGTTCAGCGGCCAGCGGCGGTAGTCGATATTGCCACCGATCGGATCGATGCGGATCACCTCGGCGCCGAGCTGCGCCAGGGTCATGCCGCCGAGCGGCGCGGCGATGAAGGCCGACACCTCGACCACGCGGAGGTCGGTGAGAAGCGGGGTCATGGATGTCTCTCTCGTTTGCTCTGCCGCAGCGACGGTGCTTCCGCGGCGCGATAAGGCGTCATCCCGCCGCCGGCATGCCGTGCATCGTGCCCTCGATCCTGCCGGCCCGCACGAGTTCCTCGACGCATTCGTGGACGAGGCTCAGAAGCGCGCGGGTCACCCGTGACACCGGCTGGTTCAGCGGCGTCGCCGTGATCAGCTTGGCCTGCATCGCCGGCGAGCGGATCATACGGGCGACGAGGCGGCCCGTCTCGACCTCCTGGTGGACGGCGCCGAGGGGCAGGATCGTCGCGCCGTGACCGTTCAGGACGAGCTGCTTGAGGGCAGCGACGGAGTCCATTTCGGCCTTGATCGGCAGGACCACCCCCGCCTGGCGGACCGCGGCGTCGACCACCCGGCGCAGGCCGTTTTCAGGCCCCGGCAGGACGAAGCCGAAGCCGCCCAGGGCCTCGATCTCGACCGGGGAGGAGTCGCCATCCGCCGCCGGCAGTTGGATCACGAAGAGATACTCCTCCAGCAGCGGCGACACGTGCATGCTACGGCCGCGCCGGGCATCGTAGAGGATCGCGAGGTCGAGGCGCCCCGCTTCGATCCACTCCATCAGGATGCCGCTGAATCCCTCTCTCGTACGCAGGACGGCGTCGGGATAGCGGGCCCGGAAGCGCTCGTCGAGCATTGCCCCGAGGGTCGCGCAGAGCGAGGGCGGCAGGCCGATCGTGACCGTTCCGGTCACGCGTTCGGAATCTTCCTGGATCGCCTCGCGGATGTCCGTCAGCGTCTCCAGCAGCGGCTTGACGGCGGCGTAGAGTTTGCGTCCTGCCGGCGTCAGCGCGATGCCGCGCCCGTGACGATAGAACAGCTGAGTGCGCAGCTCCGCTTCCAGCTTCCGCACCTGCCGGCTGAGCGCCGGCTGGGTCACGCCCAGCGAGGCCGCCGCCCTGGAGAAGCTTCCGAGTTCGGTGACCTGGACGAAATAGCTGAGGGTCAGGAATTCCATCCGGCCTCGATCACTCCCCGCCCCCGGCGCGCCGCACTGCCTGGGCCAGCCGCCGGACGGGTCCGGCCCGCCCCGCCGCGCGCCCCCCGCCCGCGCTGCGGCCATCCTGGGCGCCAGCCTTACGGGAACGGCGCCTCGGCGCGCAACTGCTTTGCCGGCGAGGCCGGAGCGAGCGCCGCCTCTCGGGACCGCCGTCTCCCGCCGGACCGCGTCAGTTGCGCCGGGCAAGCAGGCCCCGCGCGACGACCTGCGCCTGGATCTCGGCCGCCCCTTCGAAGATGTTGAGGATGCGCGCGTCGCACAGGACGCGGCTGATCTCGTATTCCAGCGCGAAGCCGTTGCCGCCGTGAATCTGCAGCGAATTGTCGGCATTGGCCCAGGCGGTGCGCGCGGCGAGCAGTTTGGCCATGCCCGCCTCGATGTCGCATCGCCGCCCGCTGTCCTTCTCGCGGGCCGCGAAATAGGTCAGCTGGCGCGCCGCCATGGTCTCGACCACCATGCGGCCGAGCTTGCCGGCGATGCGCGGGAAATCCAGCAGCGACCGGCCGAACTGCACGCGGTCCCTCGCATAGCGGAAGCCGAGTTCCATGGCGTTCTGCGCGACGCCCACGGCCCGCGCCCCGGTCTGGATGCGCGCCGATTCGAACGTCGCCATGAGTTGCTTGAAGCCATCGCCCTCGCGCCCGCCGAGCAGCGCGTCGGCCGGCACCTTGAAGCCCTCGAAGCTCAGCTCGTACTCCTTCATGCCGCGATAGCCGAGCACGGCAATCTCTCCGCCCGCCATGCCCTCTGCCGGGAACGGGTCCTCGTCGCTGCCCCTGGGCTTGTCTGCGAGAAGCATTGAGAGCCCGCGATAGCCGGGCTCGGCGGGATCTGTGCGCACGAGCAGCGTCATCAGGTCGCTGCGCGCGGCGTGGGTGATCCACGTCTTGTTACCGGTGACGGCATAGGAGCCGCCGTCGAGAACCGCCCGCGTGCGCAATGCGCCGAGATCCGAACCGGTGTTCGGCTCGGTGAAGACGGCGGTCGGCAGGATCTCGCCGCTGGCGATACCGGGCAGATAGCGGGCCCTCTGCTCGGGCGTGCCTGCCTGGCCGATCAGTTCGGCGGCGATCTCGGAGCGGGTACCGAGCGAGCCGGCACCGATATAGCCGCGCGACAGTTCCTCGGTGACCACGCACATTGCGAGCTTGCCCATCCCGAGCCCGCCATCGGCCTCCGGTATGGTCAGGCCGAAGACCCCCATCTCGGCCATCTCGCCGATCAGCGGCAGCGGGATCAGCGCGTCGTCGAGATGCCATCGATGCGCGAAGGGCGCGATCTTCTCGTTCGCAAAGCGCCGGAACTGGTCGCGGACCATTTCCAGCGTCTCGTCGCACAGCCCCGGATCGCCGCCATCGCCGTCAAGGATCGTGGTCGCGGCGCGATGCGCGATCCATACCGCCAGGTCCGGGTTCGTGCCGATCCGGACGGCGTCGGCGACGCCGGACTGAAACGCCGCGATCTCCTCGCTCGCGATCGAAAAGTCCTGCAGACGCACGATTTCGCCCTGGCTCATCCAGATGCCGCCCGCCATCTGGGCGGCATATTCGCCGAAGAGCGCGGCGAGGATCGCGCGTTCCGTCGCGCCAAAGCGGCCCGCCGCTTCCAGCCGCCGGGCCCAAAGGAGCGACTGCTCCAGCGCCTGCGCATAGGTCGCGTACCAGGCAAACCCGTGGACGCTCGCCTGGTGCCGGTCGATCAGGTCCTTGTCGATCGCGTCCCCCCGCGTCACGGCGGCAAGCACCGCCTGGCGCAGGCAGCCGAGCAACTGCTGGACATGGACCAGCGCCGCCCCGGCCATGTCGAGGATGTCGATCGCGTCGTCGATGGGCGCCCGGTCCGGCGCGACGTCTGGCATCTGGTTCATGGTTCCTTCCGGTTCATGCAGCGGCTTGCGGCCTGGCCAATGCGGCGCGTTCCGTCACCTCGCCCGGTCTCATCCGTCGGCGAATGCCGCCTCGATGATCCGGGCCTGGTCCCGCTCGTGCTCGACGTGGAAGCTTCCCGCCGGCGATGTCGCTTCGGGGCGGGCGACGCAGACGAGCCGCGGCCGGCGGGCCCCCGCCTCGGCCAACAGCTTTTCCAAGCGGCGGTCGAGATGCGACCAGGCGCCGAAATTCTCCGGCTCTTCCTGGACCCACCGGTAATCGGCCTCGGGCCAGCATCTGAACAGATCGACGAGATCCTGTGCCGGGAGGGGATAGAGTTGCTCGAGACGCACGATGGCGGTGCGGTCGGCGCCCGCGGCGTCACGCCGCCGCTCCAGCTCGTAGGCGACCTTGCCGGTGCAGAGCAGCACCCGCTTGACGGGTCCGTTTGGGACGCGGCTGGCGATCACCGGCCGGAACCGCGTGCCGGGCGCGAAATCGGCGAGCGGCGACACCGCCGCCGGCAGCCGCAGGAGCGTCTTCGGGCTCATGACGATCAGCGGCTTTCGCCGCGGCGCCAGCACCTGCCGGCGCAGCAGGTGGAAATAGTTGGCCGGCGTCGACGGATTGGCGATCTGGATGTTGTCGCGTGCGGCGATCTGCAGGAACCGCTCCGGGCGGGCCGAGGAATGTTCCGGCCCCTGCCCTTCCAGCCCGTGCGGCAGCAGCATGACGAGGCCGGAACGCTGCCGCCATTTGTCCTCGCCCGAGCAGATGAACTGGTCGACGATGATCTGCGCGCCGTTGGCGAAATCGCCGAACTGCGCTTCCCAGACGATCAGCGCGTCCGGCGCATCGAGGCTGTAGCCATACTCGAAGCCGAGCACTGCATGCTCGGACAGCGGGCTGTTGACGATGTCGAACCGGCCCTGGTCCGGCTGAAGATGGTTCAGGCTGATGTGACGCGCGCCCGTCCCGACGTCGGTGACGGCGAAGTGGCGATGCGAGAACGCCCCGCGGATCACGTCCTGTCCGCTCAGCCGCACTGGGACCCCCTCCGTCAGCAGCGAGGCGAAGGAGACCGCCTCGGCGAGCGCCCAGTTTAGGCCTGCTTTGATGGCGCCCTGCCGCTGACCGACGAGCCGCGTTACCTTCTCGTCGGTGGCGACCGTCTCCGGGATCGTGGCGAGGCGCCTGATAAGGCCTTCCGCACGCTGTGGCTCGATGCCCGTGTCGACCGCCCAGTCTTCGGCCTCGCCTTGCCCCTTGGGCGCATACGCCGCCCAGATTCTTTCTGAGAGGCCATCGGTATCCGGTCGGTATTCCGCGGCCGCCGCAAGACCCTCGCGATAGATGCCTCGCCACCGATCGGCGGCCCGCGCCTGCTCGTTGGCGCCGACGAGGGATGCCTCCGCCAGCACCGTCCCGTAGCGCTGGCGGACCGGCTCGTGCGTGCCGATGGTCCGATAGAGGACCGGATGGGTGAAGCGCGGCTCGTCGATCTCGTTGTGACCCTTGCGGCGGTAGCAGACGAGGTCCACGACCGCGTCGCAGCCATGCGCGTTGCGTGCGCCGACGGCCAGGTCCGCGGCGAGAAGCGCAGCATCCGGCTCGTCGCCATTGACGTGGAAGATCGGGCTGTCGATGCTCTTCCAGATGCCGGTGCAATGGCGCGAGCTTCGGGCCTCATCCCGGTCGGTGGTGAAGCCGATCTGGTTGTTGACGACGACATGGATCGTACCGCCGACGCCGAATCCGGCGAGTTCGGCCAGCTGGCAGGTCTCGACCACGGAACCCTGGCCGATGACGCTGGCGTCGGTGTGCAGGAGGATCGCCAGGACCTTGCCTCGTTCGCCGCCCGCCTTGGCCCGCCGGTCGCGGACAGCGCGGGCGCGGCCGAGAACCACCGGATTGACCGCTTCCAGATGGGACGGGTTCGGGGAGAGGATGAGGCGCAGCAACCGCTCGCCGTAGCGCAGCTCGCCGGCGTGGCCGAGATGATAGGGAACGTCCGCGGGAACCGGCATGTCGGTGGCGAAGGGATGGGCCCCGGTGAAGGTGGCGAAGAGGCGTGGCAGCGGCACGCCGAAGACGTTGGCCATCAGGTTCAGCCGGCCGCGATGCATCGTGCCGACATGCACCTCCTCGATGCCGGCCGCCGCTGCCTGCTGCAGCAACCGGTCCACCAGGGGGATCAGCGCCTCGCCGCCCTCGATGCCGAAACGCTTCTTCGTCGGGTAGCGCGTCCCGAGCAGCGCTTCGAACTCCTCCGCCGCGACGAGCAGGTCGAAGGCTCGCTGCCGGGCCGCCGGTGCCGGAAGCGCCGGCCGCGCCTCGAAGGCCGCCCTGAGGCGGCTCCGGCGATCCCCGTCGTCGATATGAGCGGTCTCCAGGCTCAGTGGCCCGCAATAGAGTTCTCTCAGCCAATCGCGGGCCCCGCGCCCGTCCCGGCCGGTGCCTGCCACCCGGTGAAGCGGATCGAGATCCGCCCGAAGGTGCCCCCGCGCGCGGATCTCCTCGTCGGCGAGAGAGCCGGCTCCCTCCCGCAACTCGAGCCTTTCCAGCTCCTCCATTGCGTTGAATATGAGACGCAAGTTGGGCCCCAAGCCGTCCGGCTGGGCCTGATACCTGCCCTGCAAATCCTCAAGATGGCTTGTCGATGACGAAAATTGAGATTGTTTCAATGCCTGTCCTGATCGAAAGAGCAAACGGAACCGCTACCTTCCCTTTGATGCTCGGGAAGAACCCCGAGACTTCGCTGCCAATCAAGATACCGCCGACCAGCCGTTCAGACGTCGGCCGGATCGGTCCTACCAGATATAAGGTTTCGACATGGCGGAGGCTGGCTACACAGCTGGCCGATCAGGCGCGGGTAAAGATGCTCTTCTTCAGCAGCGTTCCTGCTTGCATGGCGCCGCCAGCGGCGGTCAACTATGTCACAGGTCACAGACTCGAAGTGACGTACCGGACGGTCTACTCCCTCCTGCTGCCGACCCGCGCTGCCGGACCCTGCGTAATCAGGGCCCAGCCATCACCTCAGATAAAGGCGCCTCCGACAAGGCCGGCTTCGACCACGATCCAGATGAGCTGGGCGTCAGTGATCATGTCGCTCCTGGCCTTGATGAGGTAGTATTCGTCCCGCGCCATATTGTTGGCGAGCCGAGCGACGAACCGGAGATGGCGCAATGTCATTCGGATGAGCCGGCCGCGATCCGGTTCCGGCCACGCGCATGCTCTGCGAGCGTCCGCGCGATTGGCGATGTGGGGGACGTATTGCGCCAGCCGACGAACCCATCAGTCGGGTGAGAGAGCCAACGCGGCTGCTCTTTCTCAGGCTTCTCCAGCAGCGTCCCACGTCGCGCGCCGGGTGGTTCACCTCAGTCGCTCAAACCATGGCCCCAGACAACGCGGGGGCCATGGCGCACATGCAGTCCAGATCGAACCCGGGTCTCACTGTTCGAGCGTCTCCCAGCTACCGTCTCGCACGACCCGGATTTCCAGGTCGACAGGCAGCTTGGTCTGCCCCTTCTCGTCAAAGCTCGTGTGTCCCATTGCACCGTCGTGCTCAGTCGCACGGATGGCTTCCGCGACGGCGGCGCGGTCGGTCCCGGCCTTTTCGATGGCGGCGATGATGATGTTGGCCGCGTCGTAGGCATTCTTGGTGTAGGTACCGGCCGCCTCGGCGAAGCCCGCCGCTTCGTAAGCCGCGTTCATCTCGACCAGCTTGTCGTTCTCCTGCTCCTTCACGATTCCGACCATCGTGCCTTCTGCAGCGTCACCCGCGATCTTGATGAATTCGGGATCGTAGAAGCCGTCGACGCCGATCATCGGAACATCGAGGCCGACTTCCTTCATCTGCTGGCGCACAAGGCCTGCTTCCGTCACAACGCCCCCGAAGTAGACGGCACCGGGATTGCTGCCCTTGATCTTCGTGAGCGTTGCACGGAAATCGGTCGTGCCGACCGGCGCGGTTTCGGTCGCCACGATCGTGCCGCCGGCCTCCTCGAAGGGTTGGGAGAAGGCGATGACGTTCGCGGCGCCATAGTCGCTGGTGTCGGAAACGATGGCGATGTTCTTGCCGACCTTCTCGGCGGCCCACGCCGCCAGCGGCTCGTTCGTATTGACGAGCGTCGTCACGACACGCGACAGAAGCGGATTGTTGGTTTCGGTGATCTTGGGGCTGATCGCGCCCCAAATGACGAAGGGTATCCCGGCGCGCGTGATGACCGGCGCCGTCGCAAGAGCGACACCGCTGTTCCAATGACCTGTCGCGGCTACGACGTCCGGATCGTTGGTCAGCTTCAGCGCAGCAGAGACGCCTGTTTGCGGATTGGCGCCATCGTCGAGGATGACCGGCTCGATCTCGAAGGGCAGGTCGCGCGCATTCGCCTGATCGATGGCCAGTTGGAAGCCGTTGCGAGCCGTGAGGCCCTGCTGGGCGTTGCCGCCGCTCAGAGGCCCAAGGAATCCAATCTTGATCGTTTCCTGCGCCTGGACCGTCCCTGCCGTCACCATGCCGGCCGCCATGACGATCGCGGCGGCCGTTCCGTGCCAGATGCTCGTTTTCTTTTGCACTCGACTTGCTCCATCCCGTTGCCGCCAAAGCCTGACGGCTGTTTCCAATGAAAAGGCGGTGGCGAAGTCTGCGCCGCGATTCCGGGAATTGGAAATCGCATATGCGGATGACCGGCTTTGGTTTTTCTGAAGCGTGTACACAAATTTCGCTGATGCTAGGAAAGCATGCAGACTTCCTTCCAGCTCGGGATAATCGATCCGGCACTTCGGAAAATACGATTTAGCCCGGACGCAGCGGCCGTGCTTAGCGTAGCCGCAAGTGCGCCGAGCCGGGGTCCCGATACTCCCTTCGCGCACTGGAACGACAGGACAGAAAGGATGCTCATGACGGATCTGCTGCTTCAGCAGCTTTTGAACTGGATCGTTCTGGGCAGCATCTACGCGTTGATAGCGGTTGGCTTCAGCCTTCTCTTCGGCGTTTTGAATATCATCCACTTCTCGCACGGCGACGTTTCCTTCGTGGCGCCCTTCGTGGCCCTGGGGGCCGTGCAGGCGGTCGCCGCCAGCTTTCCGGTGACAGGCGGCTCTGCCGGGCTGCTGCTTCTCTGCCTTCTCCTTGCGCTGCTGCTGACAGGCCTGCTTGGCGTCGTGCTCGAGATCCTGGTGATCCGCCGTTTCCGGGACGCGCCCGTAATGATGGCGCTGGTGGCCACGGTCGCTCTCGGCATCGTGCTGCGCGAGTTGATCCGGCACCTTTTTCCGAACGGCAGCAATCCGCATTCCTTCCCGCGCTTCGTCGGCGGCGAGTTCGTGGTCGGCGGAGTCACCGTCTCCTGGTTCAGCATGGTCGCCGTCGCGTGCGCCATCGTGGCGGTCGCGGCGTTGTTCGCACTCCTCAACAAGACCAGGCTGGGCCTGCACATCCGCGCCGTATCGCAAGATCGCGATGCGGCGCGCCTGATGTCGATCAGCCCGACGCGGATCTTCCGGTTCACTTTCTTCATCGCTTCGGCCATCGGCGCGGTCGGCGCGCTCTTCTTCGCCGGATACGCGAATCTCGTGCGCTTCGATTTCAGCGTGGAGGTGGGACTCATCGGCTTCTCGGCGGCCGTCGTGGGTGGCCTTGGCTCCATGGCCGGCGCCATCGTCGGCAGTCTCCTCATCGCCGGACTCGACACCTTCGTCCAGGCGGTCGTGCCGAACGGTGCTTCCTATAGGCTGGTCTTCGTTTTCATGCTCGTGATCGCCGTCCTTGTCTTCAAGCCGTCCGGCATCTTTGGCCGGACCGTGGTCGAGAAGGTCTGATCATGAGCACCTCTTCCGCCGCCACCCGACCAACCTCATTCTCCGTCGCCGGGCTCCTGATAGTTGTCGCCACGGAAATCCTCGGCGCCGCCTTCCTCCGGGAATTCCTGCTGGCCGAGGACTGGCGCTATGTCGTCGGACTGCTGGCAGTCTTCGGTGCCGCCCTCGTCTTCATGCAGCAGTTTCCAGCTTTCGAACGTCGGATCGAAGACGCCTTCGACAGGCAGAAGGGCGCTGCGATAGCTTTCGGGCTGATGCTGGTTCTGGCGTTCCCGTTCGCCCTCGCGGGCAACACCTATGCCTTCCATCTCTGCGTCATCGCCCAGCTCTATGCCGTCCTCGCCATCGCTCTGAATTTCCAGCTCGGCAGCGCCAACATCCCGAACTTCGCCACCGGGGCCTCCTATGGCATCGGCGCCTATGCCTCGGCTCTACTGGCCTTGAACTTCGACGTCAGCTTCTGGCTTGCCCTGCCAGCCGCGGCGATCGTCGCGACCGTCTTCGGCTTCCTGCTCGGCCTGCCCTCGATGCGCACGCGGGAGAGCTACCTCGCCCTGGTGACCATCGCCTTCGGCGTCGTGGTCCACCAGTTGCTCAACAATTTGGGGTTCACGGGCGGTCCGAACGGGCTCGTCGGCATCCCGGTGCCGGAGCTCTTCGGCCACTCCTTCGCCTCGCCGCTTACGATCTTCGGCGTGCAGCTCCCGTCGCAGGCGAATTTCTACTATCTGTCGGCGCTGCTCGTCGCCGTCGCGATACTCTTTGCCGGCCGGCTGCATAATTCCCGCGTCGGCCTCGCCTGGAACGCGCTGCGTGCCGACGATCTGGCGGCTCGGTGCCAAGGGATCAACACGACCTGGTACAAGGTGCTCGCCTTCGCCGTGGACGCGTTTCTGGCCGGCTTCGCCGGCACCATCTACGCCTTCTATGTCGGCTACATCTCGCCGGACAATTTCACCTTTCTGGTGTCCGTCACGATCATGACGATGGTCATCGCCGGCGGCATGGACAACATCCTCGGAGTGATCGTAGGAGCGTTCCTGCTCACGCTCCTGCCCGAGAAGCTGCGCGCCTTTTCGGACTACCGGATCCTCTTTTTCGGGATCACCGTGATTGCGTTCCTGATGATCCGGCCGCAGGGCATTTTCCCGCAACGCCTGCGCCGCTACGGAGGACGCTGAGTTGGTAGCCCCCGTCGTCCTTTCGGGCAGGAGCCTGACCATGCGCTTCGGAGGCCTCGTCGCCATGGCGGAAGTTGATTTCGACCTGAAGCGAGGCGAAATCCTGGGCATCATCGGCCCGAACGGAGCCGGAAAATCGACACTCCTGAACATCATCACGGGGATCTACGTCCCGTCCTCCGGCGAGGTGAGGCTTGAGGGCGAGCCGCTCAACGGCGTGCCCCCGCACAAAATCGTCGGGCGCGGGATCGCGCGCACCTTCCAGTCGAGCCGACTGTTCTCGGATCTCAGCGTCATCGACAACGTCGTCATCGGCCGACATTCGAAGACCCGGTCGGGCGTCATCGACGCGATCTTCCGCAGAGGGAGGGCGGACCGCGAGATGTCAGCTTCCGTGTCGATCGCCGAGGAACTCCTGAAGGCCGTCTCGCGCGATCTCTTCGAGCAGCGCCATCGGCCCGCCGGCGAACTGCCGCAGGCGGACCGGCGCCGACTGGAGATCGCGCGGGCTCTTGCCAGCGAACCCAAGGTCCTGCTCCTCGACGAGCCATCCTCCGGCATGGACGATTCCGACACGGACGCCTTGATGGACGACATCCGTGCGCTGTGCGCCGCGCGGCCGGATCTGTCGCTGATGATCATCGAGCACGACATGCGCCTCGTGGCGGCCCTGCCGCACCGCGTCATGGTTCTCGACTACGGCCAGAAGCTTGCTGACGGGCCCTTCGATGAGGTCCGTCTCGTTCCCCGCGTGCAGGAAGCCTATCTCGGCAGGAAGGCGGCGCAGAATGCTTAGGCTGGCGAACGTCGACACCAATTACGGCGTCGTCCCCATGCTGCGCGACGTGTCGCTGGAGGTGAAGCCGGGGGAACTCGTCTGTATCCTGGGACCGAACGGAGCGGGAAAGACGACGACGTTCCGTGCCATCACGGGGCTCCTGCCCCTCGCGGGCGGCCGGATCGATATGCTGGATCACGACGTCTCGAAGGTCCGTACCGAGGCCTTGAGCGGGCTCGGCGTCGGCTTTGTGCCGGAGGGCCGGCGCCTGTTCGCGGAGATCTCCGTGCGCGACAACATCCGTCTGGGGTTCGAGGCGCAGCGGGCACAGGGGCGTTTCGAGGACCGGCTGGAGGAGATGCTCGCGCTCTTTCCTCGGGTCGGGGAGCGCATCTCCCAGCGCGCCGGCACTTTGTCGGGGGGCGAGCAGGCCATGGTGGCCCTGGCCCGGGCGCTTGTCGGATTGCCGAAGCTGATCGTGATGGACGAACCCTCGCTCGGCCTCTCGCCGAAGCTGATCGATGAGTATTTCGACACGGTCGCCGAGATCAACCGCAACGGAACCACCGTGCTTCTGATCGAGCAGAACGCTGAGACCGCGCTGTCGATCGCGCACCGCGGCATCATGCTCGTGAAAGGCCGCGTCGTTGTTTCCGGGCAGGCGTCGGACCTCTTGGGGAGCGACGAGCTCAGCCATCTCTATCTTTGAGAGGAACGCCCCGTGTCGACGCTGACACTCGAGCTTCTCGACCGCCTGATCGCTTTTCCCACGGTGAGCCGCGATCCGAACCGCGATCTGATCGACTTCGTCGTCGGCTTCCTCGCCGAACGCGGCGTCGAAAGCGAACTGATCGCGACGGCGGACGGGAAGAAGGCCAATCTGTTCGCCACGCTCGGGCCGAAGGACGTGCCCGGGATCATGCTGTCCGGCCACACGGACGTGGTGCCCGTCGACGGTCAGGTCTGGTCGTCGGACCCGTTTCGGATGCGGGTGAGCGATGGTCGCGCCTATGGCCGCGGGACTGCCGACATGAAGGGCTTCGTCGCGGCCGCTCTCGCTCTCGTCGACCGGGCAGCCGGTGCGGACCTGAAGACGCCGCTCCACCTCGCCCTCAGCCATGACGAGGAGATCGGCTGCGTCGGCGTGCGCTCGTTGATCGACAGCATGGCGAGCCGGGCCTGGCAGCCACGCTTCTGTCTCGTCGGCGAGCCCACTTCGATGCGCGTCGCCTTGGGACATAAGGGCAAGCTGGCTGCCAAGGCATGCGCGCACGGGGTCGCCGCCCATTCCGCGCTCGCCCCGCAAGCCCTGAACGCGATCCATCTGGCCTGCGACTTCATCGATCGGCTGCGTTACCGGCAGGCCGAGCTGGCCGCGAGCGGCCGCCAGGATGCGGATTATGACGTACCCTACACGACGATCCATGTCGGCAGGATCGACGGCGGCACGGCGCTGAACATCGTCCCGGCGGAATGTACGCTCGACTTCGAGATCCGCAACGTCGCCGGAGAGGACGCTGGCGGTATCCTTGAGAATCTGCGCCTTGACGCGGATGCCATAGTCGCGCGCGAACGCACACGGTTCGAGTGCGCGGCGATCAGTATCGCGACGGTGAACACGTATCCGGCCCTTGATACGTCCCCGGATTCGGAGGTCGTAGCCTTCGCGAAGGCGCTGCTGGACGATGACGGGCATTTCAAGGTCGCCTTCGGGACCGAGGGCGGACTGTTCCACGAGGCCCTGTCCATTCCCACCGTCGTTTGCGGCCCCGGCTCGATGGAGCAGGGGCACAGGCCGGACGAGTGTGTTGCCCTGGACCAGCTTGCCGCCGCCGATCGGATGATGGACCGGCTGCTGGCCAAACTGTCAGCCTGACGCCGGAAACCCTTCGCGCGAGTGCCTTCGCAGCGCCCTTCCGAAAGGCCGAAGCAGGGCCGAATGAAAACGTAATTTCTGAGGAACGAGCGCTCGGCTAGGCCATGGGCGAAGTTTCAACCGATGCGCAGGCGGCGCCGGAGAAGGACACGGAAATGTCAGTCGAGACGGTCGACATCCTCGTTGTTGGTGCGGGTCAGGCAGGCGTCGCGATGAGCGAACACCTTACCCGGAGCGGCGTGCCGCATCTCGTTCTGGAGCGCGCGCGGATCGCCGAGCGCTGGCGCACCGGACGGTGGGATTCTCTCGTCGCCAATGGCCCGGCTTGGCACGATCGCTTCCCCAGCCTGGAGTTTGGCGGGTTCGACAGCGATGCGTTCGTGCCGAAGGAAGATGTCGCCGATTATTTCGAAGCCTACGCCGCGAGGTTCGGCGGACCGGTTCGGTGCGGCGTCGAGGTGCGGAGCGTCCAGCGCCTGGACGGTCGCTCCGGGTTTCGCGTTACGACCTCCGATGGCACGATCGAAGCGCAGAGCGTGGTGGCCGCCACGGGCGCGTTCCAGAATCCGGTGATCCCGCCCATCGTGCCTCGCGACGCAGACGTGACCCAGCTTCATTCGAGTGCCTACCGCAATCCGGGGCAACTGCCGGGTGGTGCGGTGCTGGTCGTCGGTTCGGGATCGTCCGGCGTGCAGATCGCGGACGAACTCGCTCGCGCCGGTCGGCAGGTTTATCTGTCAGTTGGGCCGCACGACCGCCCGCCGCGCTTCTACCGTGGCAGGGACTTCGTCTGGTGGCTTGGCGTCCTGGGCAAATGGGACGTTCAGGCGCAGGCTCCGGGCACGGAGCACGTGACCATCGCAGTGAGCGGCGCTCATGGTGGCGAGACGATCGACTTCCGCCGCCTCGCCGCAAACGGGATCACGCTCGTCGGACGGACCGATTCGTTCGAGGGCGGCGTCCTCAACTTTGCGCCCGATCTTGCCGAGAACATCCGGCGCGGGGATCAGAACTATCTCTCCCTTCTGGACGAGGCAGACGAGTTCATCATCCGCAACGCCCTTGATCTGCCGGAAGAACCCGAAGCGCGCCACTTCGCGCCGGACCCGACCTGCGTGACCGATCCCGTCCTGAACGTCGACCTGAAGCAGGCGGGCGTGTCGTCGATCATTTGGGCGACGGGATTCTCGTCCGACTACAGCTGGCTCAAGGTGGACGCTTTCGATGAGGACGGAAGGCCCGACCATCAGCGCGGCGCCTCTCGCGAGCCCGGCATCTACTTCCTCGGCCTGCCATGGCTTTCGGGGCGGGGATCGAGCTTCATCTGGGGCGTCTGGCACGACGCGAAATACATCGCCGACCATATCGTGACCCGGCGCGGTTATCTGGACTACCGCCCTTCCGCCGAGCGCGGCACCGAGACACCTTCGGTACCGGCCGAGCGTGTTGCCGTGTCCGGAACCTGAATCGGCTGACGACCCCGAAGCCCCGCCCCGCCTGATGGAGGATCCCATGGCGCACACGCGCATCCGCAAGTTCAACACCAAGGACACCTATCCCGAGCAGAAGCTCGACAACGATCTCTGCCAGACCGTGGTGGCCAAGGGCAGCATGGTCTTCGTGCGGGGCCAGATCGGTCAGGACCTCGATACGTCCAGGAGCGTCGCGATCGGCGACGTTGCGGGACAGACCGAACAGGCGATGGCGAATATCGAGATGCTGCTGGAGGAGGCCGGCGCCAAGCTGGAGCATGTCTGCAAGATCACGATCTACATCGTCGATCCCCGCTACCGCGAAGACGTCTACCGCGTCGTCGGCAAGTGGCTGAAGGGCGTCTATCCCGTCTCCACCGGCATCGTCGTCTCGGCGCTCGCCCGGCCCGAATGGCTGGTCGAGGTGGACGCGATCGCTGTCATTCCGGAGGATGCGCAATGACATTTGCCATCGTCGCACGCTGTGCCGCAACGGGCATGTTCGGTGTGGCCGTCTCGTCTTCCTCGCCGGCGGTCGCCGCCCGCTGCGCCCATGCGAGGGCCGGTGTCGGTGCCGTCGCAAGCCAGAACGTGACCGACCCTGCGCTGGGGACCCGGGCGCTCGATCTCCTGGCTCTCGGCGCCAGCGCCGATCAGACCATCGAGATCCTGCGGGCGTCCTCCCCTCACATGGAGTACCGCCAGGTGCTCTCGGTGGACGGCAAAGGTAACTCTGCCATCCATTCCGGTCCGCGCGCGCTCGGCACTTGGGCCGAGGCAAAGGGTCGGGATGTCGCCTGCGGCGGGAACCTGCTTGCGAACGCGGATGTACCGGCTCGCATGGTAGAGGCCTTTGCGGCGTCCTCCGGCCATCTGGGCGACCGTCTGGTCGCCGTCATGCAGGCGGCGCTCGCCGCCGGCGGTGAAGCCGGACCCGTCCGCTCGGCCGGCATGAAACTGGTCGACCGGGTCTCCTGGCCGGTCGCCGATTTGAGGGTCGACTGGAGCGAGAACTGCCCGATCGAGGACCTCGCCGCGCTCTGGACCATCTACAAGCCGCAGCTCGAGGATTACGTGACGCGGGCGCTGGATCCTTCGGCCGCCCCCAGCTACGGCGTTCCCGGCGACGAATGAATCGGTGCTATAGGGCCTGGGAAGCATCCCGTGCCCGAGGTATCGATGCGCTATACGCTGCGCCAACTTGAATATTTCGTTGCTGCCGGCGAGGCCGGCAGCATCACGCTCGCCTCTGAGCGCATCCACATCTCTCAGCCTTCTATCTCGACGGCGATCTCCCACCTGGAGCAGGAGCTGAGCGTCCAGCTCTTCGTCCGGCATCACGCACAAGGCCTGTCACTGACGCCCGCCGGTCGCGAGCTGCTGCGCGAAGCCAAGAGCCTGATTGCCCAAGCCGAAGGTCTCTACCTACTGGCATCGGAGACAACCGATCAGGTTCGCGGCTCGCTGTCGCTCGGCTGTATGCTGACCCTCGCGCCGATGCTCGTGCCGGAACTCACCTATTCCTTCACATCGGCGTACCCTTCGGTCGCGATCCGGCACATGGAAGGCGATCATGAGGAGCTTTTTCAAGGCATCCGTCATTCGGAGCTCGACCTCGCCATCTGCTACGACCTCCACATCCCGGACGACATCGAGTTTACGCCCTTGGTCGAGTTGCCGCCGCATGTGCTGGCAAGCGCGGATGATCCCCTCGCCTGTCAGTCCTCCGTCGCGCTGGCGGAACTGGCGGAGAGGCCGATGATCCTGCTCGACCTGCCCATCAGCCGGGAATACTTCCTGGCGCTCTTCCTGAAGCAGGGACTTGAGCCCGCGATCGCCGCGCGCTCTGCCCATCAGGAGGTGGTCCGTACGATGGTGGCGAACGGCTACGGCTACTCGATCTTCAATGTAACGCCGCGCTCCGACTATGCCCTGGACGGGCGACGCCTCGTGCGACTGCGCCTCAAAGGCGAGCATCGGCCGATGACGATCGGGATTGCGACGCTCAAATCACTCCGCAAGACGAAGCTGGTCGCAGCCTTCGGTTCCCACTGCCAGGCTCACATCTCCGACGCCTACATACCCGGCATGGTCGCCCCGAACCTTTTCAGCGAGGCGCACTGAAACAGGTTCGGACAGAGCTTGCTTCGCCTTCAAGCGCGCCGAAGACGCATTGGAAATGCGATTGCATTGATTGTCAGGAACATTTGGTAGCTGGTTCCATTGGGGTGCCAGTGCATATGACACCGTCTCTAAGTGGCATCGCGGCATCGCGGCATCGCGGCATCGCGGCATCGCGGCATCGCGGCATCGCGGCATCGCGGCATCGCGGCATCGCGGCATCGCGGCATCGCGGCATCGCGGCATCGCGGCATCGCGGCATCGCGGCATCGACGGGCTTCACTGAGCGGGAAGCCTCGTCAAGTGTTCATTGTGATGTTAATGGAGACGAAAAAGGCCCGGCTCCCGTCGTCCCGGTGGCCGCTGCCGTCTCTCCAGGGATCAGTCCTGACGCGAACGCGATCGTTTGTCCCCGGCGGACACTTCGCGGCGCGGCTTGGCATCGGCTGAGGGTCCGGCAGTCTCTCCCCCTTCCGCAGTCAACCCTCCCCAGATCTTGACGAATTGGGGGTCAATCTCGTCGATGCCAGGCTCGCCCTGTTCGCGAAGCCAACGGTCGACCGAAAGGACGATGAAATCATTCAAGCTGAGATCGCGCGTAGCTAGGGTGTTGATGAGGCGAGTCTTTACCGTAGGCGAGATCCGCCATGTGGATGCCGGATAATCCGCCAGGCGGCGAGGCTCCTTATGTGGCTCCTTCTTCCGCCTCCTGGCCGCGATAAGGTTCGTGCGCAGCTTCAGATCTGCCATCAGCTCTTCACTTTTTCCCGTATCAGGAGCGCCCTAACTTCAAGCAGAAGCGCTTTATATTCTGTTGCAGACATAGCTGCGGCCTTCGTCTCGAACACCGTCTTCCCGACTCCTATCGCGTCAGCGACCGGAACACGATCACGGATGATGCTGTTCATGATCACAGCATCGGACCGATCCCACTCTCTCCTTTTCCACTCGTTCTCAACGAAGATCTCGATGAGCCCACGGACCCTGGTGAGGCGCGACTCGCTTGCCGCGGTGTGAATGCGTGACAGGAAAATACGTGCCGGCTTTCCCCGCGCGCGGGCACGTATCAGCGAATTCACCGCGGGAGCCGTAGCGAGCCAAGGATTGTCGAGCGGACACAAGACCGCGTCGACGGCCTCGATGATGAGCGTCTGTTCGGCACTGTCCGCTCCTGCCATATCTACCACGATCATGTCGTATGAGGCCGCGTACTGCGAAATGCCATTTGGCACCGCTTTCGGCGTCATCTCGACAGTTGCGATCGATCCGCCGCGGCGATGCCAAGAAAGGACGCTCTTCTGAGGATCAGCATCGATGAGCAGAACGCGGTCACCGACCTGAGCTGCGGCCCCTGCGAGATTGATAGCGGCCGTCGATTTTCCGACCCCGCCCTTCGACTGAGAGAGGCCGATCTTCAGTGCTCGTTCGCTGGCGAAGGGATGTGCGAGAGTCATGTTGGGGGCTGGCATCGTTCGACTCCGAATCAGGTTCGAAACGATTTTCGGGGACGGCGCTTCAAGCTCCGCGGGAAAATTTGTTGAAGTGGCTACGTCACGCGCGTTGTGCCTAAAATATCACACCCGGGCTAGGTGAGAGACATCGTATGCAACCGCGATCCGACACGCACGACGGCGCCTGGATCATGCATCCGGCGCTTACAGCTGGCTGTCGCCTGCAGCATCTGACGTCGCCGAGTTCCTTCGCCGGCTACTCGAGCGCCCCGGACGGCAGCTGGTTCGAAGATTCCGCATATCGGGTGACGCCCGCTGCGCCGGCAGCGTAGTTTCGTCCGCATGGCACGATGAGAGTAAGCGTCGTCGTCAGGCCACGGCGGCGAGCCTGTCGAACGGCCTGAACTGCCATGGCATGAGATCATCGATGGCGCTGTTGGGATGGCTCTGGACGATCAGCGTGATGACGGCGGCCATGTAGGTCTGGGGATCGACGCCGTTGAGCTTGCAGGTCTCGATCAGCGAGGCGATGACGGCCCAGTGGCCGGCGCCGCCGTCCGAGCCGGCGAACAGCACGTTCGTCCTCGTGAGGGCGAGCGGGCGGATGAAACGCTCGACGGTGTTATTGTCGATCTCGATGCGTCCGTCGCTGGCGAAGCGGCAGAGGCCCTCCCAACGTGAGAACGTGTAGCGGATCGCCTCGGCGAGCTTGGTCTTCTGGCTGATGAGCTGAAGCTTCTCGCGCAGGAACGGCTCCAGCGCGTCGAGGATCGGCAGGCTTCTTTTCCTGGCGTGCGAGACGGCGAGCGTCAGCAGATCGCCCCCGGATCTCCACCTCGATCCTGTAGAGCGCGGCGATGCGCTCCAGCACCTCCGCGGCGACCGGCGCGGGACCGGCAGCGGCCAGTTCGTAGAAGCGTCACCGGACGTGCGCCCAGCAAAAGGCGAGTTGGAAGCCACCCTTCTCGGCCAGCACCCTGTAGCCGCCATAGCCGTCGACCTGGAGAACGCCGGCAAATCCCTGGAGATGGGCAATGGGTCGCTCGGCCTTGCGGTCGGGCGCGTAGACATAGGCGACGGCAGGCGGATCATCGCCGTCAAAGGGACGATCGTCCCGGGCATAGGCGAAGAGTTGCCCGGTCTTCGTCCGCCCGCGCCCAGGATCGAGAACCGGCGCCGTGGTCTCGTCGGCAAACAGCTTGGTCGACGCCTTCAGGTGGCCTAGCAGCCGCTCGTGGACGGGTCGGAGCAGGAACGCCGCCCGGCCGACCCAGTCGGCCAGGGTCGAGCGGTCGAGATGGACACCCTGGCGGGCGTAGATCTGCGCCTGGCGATAGAGCGGCAGATGGTCGGCATACTTGGACACGAGCACCTGGGCGACCGTCGCCTCGGTGGGAATGCCACCCTCGATCAACCGCGCCGGTGCCGGCGCCTGGACCACGATCCCTTCGCAGGATCGGCAGCCGTAGCGTGGGCGGCGGGTGACGAGCACGCGGAACTGGGCAGGAACGATGTCGAGGCGTTCGGCGACGTCCTCGCCAATGACATGCAGGGCA
>DASYHY010000037.1:0-60163 GCA_036252795.1 Aurantimonas sp.
CTCGCGCTTGCCGGCGCGGTGTTCTCGCTGGCTGTCGTCGGATCCGCCGCCGCCCAGGAGGGCAAGACCGTCGGCGTATCCTGGTCGAACTTTCAGGAAGAGCGCTGGAAGACCGACGAAGCGGCCATCAAGGAAGCGCTCGAAGCCGCCGGCGCCACCTACATCTCCGCCGACGCGCAGTCGTCGGCCGCCAAGCAGCTGACCGACGTCGAGTCGCTGATCAGCCAGGGCGCCGACGCGCTGATCATCCTGGCGCAGGATTCCGACGCCATCGGTCCCGCCGTCGAGGCCGCCAGCAACAACGGCATTCCGGTGGTCGGCTACGACCGGCTGATCGAGAATCCCGACGCCTTCTACCTGACCTTCGACAACAAGGAAGTCGGTCGCATCCAGGCGCGCGAAGTGATGAAGGCGCAGCCGGAAGGCAACTATGCCTTCATCAAGGGCTCCGCCGCCGATCCGAACGCGGACTTCCTGTTCTCCGGCCAGATGGAAGTGCTCCAGGAAGCCATCGACTCCGGCAAGATCAAGAATGTCGGCGAGAGCTACACCGATGGCTGGCTTCCCGCGAACGCGCAGCAGAACATGGAACAGATCCTGACCGCCAACAACAACGAGGTCGACGCGGTCGTCGCCTCCAACGACGGCACCGCCGGCGGCGCCATCGCGGCGCTCGAAGCGCAGGGTCTTGCCGGATCGGTTCCGGTTTCCGGACAGGACGCCGACTTCGCCGCGCTGAACCGCATTGCCCGCGGCACCCAGACCGTGTCGGTGTGGAAGGATTCCCGCGACCTCGGCAAGCGCGCCGCAGAAATCGCCCTGGAACTCGCCGACGGCACGGCCATAAACGAGATCGAGAGCGTCGAAGCCTGGTCCGACGGCCCGAACGGCACCGAGATGCAGGCGATCTTCCTGAAGCCCGTGGCGATCACGCAGGACAACCTGCAGACGGTCATCGACGCCGGCTGGGTGTCGAAGGACGTCGTCTGCCAGGGCGCCGACGCAGCGTCCGTTCCGGCCTGCCAGTAGGCGTCTCACAGCAGCACTGAACGGCGGCCGCCTCCGGGCGGCCGCCGACGGCGTTCCGGCGGAACGGGCGGTCCGGAGATGACGGGCGGCACCGATGCCGTTAGCGTCGACACAACAACGAACGAGCCGAGCAGGCGACATCCCCGGGCGACAGCCGGACGTGCCGCGTAGCTCCGCCAGGGAGGCGGTCATGAGCCAAGCGACAACCGGAGCGGCGTCGACCGCCAGCGCCGCCAAGGGCGGCGGCGGCCTCGGCGGCCTCATCCGCGCCACCGAGATCGATACCCGCATGCTCGGCATGGTCGGGGCGCTCCTGGTCATCTGGGTGGTCTTCCACGTCCTGTCCGGCGGCATCTTCCTGACCCCGCGCAATCTCTGGAATCTCACAGTCCAGACCGCCTCGATCGCGGTGATGGCGACCGGCATGGTGCTGGTCATCGTCACCCGCAACATCGACCTGTCGGTCGGCTCGATCCTCGGCTTCACCGGCATGGCGATGGCCGCCCTGCAGGTGGACATCCTGCCGGGCCTGCTGGGTTTCAACAGTCCCTTCAGCTGGATCATCACGCTGGCCGTCGGCGTGGCGATCGGCATCGTCATCGGCGGCCTGCAGGGCTACGTCATCGCCTTTCTCGGCGTTCCCGCCTTCATCGTCACGCTGGGCGGGCTGCTCGTGTGGCGCGGCGGCGCCTGGTGGCTGACATCGGGACGCACGGTCGCTCCGCTCGACGACACGTTCCGCCTGATGGGCGGCGGCGCGACAGGTTCGCTCGGCGAGACCTGGACGTGGGTTCTGGCGATCGTCGCCTGCGTTGCCGTCGGCGTCTCGCTGGTCATGGCCCGCCGCCGCCGGCATGGCTACGGCTTCCCATTGCGGCCGGTCTGGGCAGAGGCCGCCATCGCGATCGTCGCCTTCGCCGCTATCCTCGGCGCGGCATGGATCCTCAACAGCTACCACTGGCCGTCGGCGATCGCCCGCCGCTATGCCGAGGCGCAGGGGATCGAAGCGCCCGAAGGCGGGCTGCAGATCGGCTACGGCGTCGCCGTGCCGGTGCTCATCGCCATCGTCGTCGGCATCGTGATGACCTTCGTCGCCCGGCGCACCCGCTTCGGCCGCTACGTCTTCGCCATCGGCGGCAACCCGGAAGCGGCAGAACTCGCCGGCATCAACACGCGCTGGGTGCTGATGAAGGTCTTCATGCTGATGGGCGCCCTCGCCGCCCTCGGCGCGGCGATCTCCACGGCCCGCCTCAACGCCGCGACCAACGCCCTCGGCACGCTGGACGAGCTCTACGTCATCGCCGCGGCGGTGATCGGCGGCACCTCGCTTGCCGGCGGCGCCGGCACGATCATCGGCGCGATGCTCGGCGCGCTGGTAATGCAGTCGCTGCAGTCGGGCATGGTGCTGCTCGGCGTCGACTCGCCGCTGCAGTCGATCGTCGTCGGGGTGGTCCTCATCGTCGCCGTCTGGATCGACACCGTCTATCGCAGGAGGGCCGCATGAGCACGACGATGGAGTCGATCACCGACCACGGGGCCGGCCATCCGGGCGCTGTCGACCGCAGCGGCGCCCCCCTGGTCGAAATGAAGGACATTTCGATCTCGTTCGGTGGCATCCATGCCGTGGAACGCGCCTCGCTCGACCTCTATCCCGGCGAGGTCGTCGCCCTGCTCGGCCACAACGGCGCCGGGAAGTCGACGCTGATCAAGATCCTGTCGGGTGCCTACAAGCGGGACAGCGGCGAGATCTTCGTGCGCGGCGAGACCGCCGCGATCGGCAATCCGCGCGACGCCAAGGCCTACGGGATCGAGACGATCTACCAGACGCTGGCGCTGGCCGACAATGTCGACGCGGCGGCCAACCTTTTCCTCGGCCGCGAGATCCTCACCGCCTGGGGCACGCTCGACGACGGCGCGATGGAGGCCGAGGCCCGCAAGGTGATGGGCCGGCTCAACCCCAATTTCCGCCGCTTCAAGGAGCCGGTGAAGGCGCTGTCCGGCGGCCAGCGCCAGTCGGTGGCCATCGCCCGGGCGATCCTGTTCAACGCCAAGATCCTGATCATGGACGAGCCGACGGCCGCGCTCGGGCCGCAGGAGACCGCGCAGGTCGGCGAACTGATCAAGGAACTGAAGAAGGAAGACATCGGCATCTTCCTGATCAGCCACGACATCCACGACGTCTTCGACCTCGCCGACCGCGTGGTGGTGATGAAGAACGGCCAGGTCGTCGGCAGCGCCAAAACCGGCGACGTCACCAAGGATGAGGTCCTCGGCATGATCATCCTCGGCAAGTGCCCGCCCGGCGCGACGCCCGGCCCCGGCGCGATGAAGGAATGAACGAAAGGGGCGCCGCGCGGCGCCCCTTCTGCATTCAGGCCCTGGCTACAGCCGGCCCTTGAGGCCTTGGCAGGCCGCGCCGTCAGCCGGCCATCGCCGCCTTCACCGCCGGATAGAGCCGGCGATAGCGTTCATAGGCTGCCGCGTAGGCGTCCGACCTGTCGCGCTGGGGCGTGAAGCGCCGGGCGATCGGCGGCTCGGTCATCACGCTCTTCGGATCCTCGCCGGTCGCAGCGCACAGACCGAGGCAGGCGGCACCGAAGGCCGCGCCGAAATCGCCGGCCTCGGGCAGCGCGATCTCGGTGTCCAGCACCGTCGCCATCAGCTTCAGCCAGTAAGCCGAACGCGAGCCGGCGCCGACGGCGATCAGGCGCTGCGGCGGCGTGCCGCCACCCGCCTCGACGCTGTCGCGCATCGAGAAGGCGACACCCTCGAGGACCGCGCGGGTCATCGCCAGGCGGTCGGTGCCGGCATCCAGCCCGGCGAAGACGCCCCTGATGTCGGCGTCGTTGTGCGGGGTCCGCTCGCCGGAGAGGTAAGGCAGGAAGACCAGCCGCCCCGGCTCGTCGATTTCCTCGCCGAGCGCGCCGGTCAGTGCCGCCGGCTCCTCCTTCAGGAGCTGCGACAGCCACTCCACCGACCCGGCGGCCGAGAGGGTCACGCCCATCTGGTGCCAGAGACCCGGTATCGCGTGGCAGAACGTGTGCAGCGCCGTTTCCGGCACCGGATGATAGCCGGCGACCGCCGTGAACAGGACGCCGGACGTGCCGAGCGACAGGAAGCCCGTGCCCGGCTCGGCGACGCCGACACCACAGGCGGACGCGGCATTGTCGCCGCCGCCGCCGGCCACCGCGATGCCGGCCTTCAGGCCGAAGCGCGCGCCCAGTTCCGGGCGCAGATAGCCGGAGATTTCCGTGCCCTCGACCAGTCGCGGCATGTGATCGACCGTCAGGCCGGTCTTCTCCAGCATCCTTGGCGACCATTCGCGCCGGCCGGTGTCGAGCCAGGCCGTGCCGGCCGCGTCCGACATCTCGGACACCGCCTCGCCGGTCAGCCAGAGCCGCAGATAGTCCTTCGGCAGCAGGACGCGCCGGACCTTGGCGAAGATCTCCGGCTCGTTGCGCGCCACCCAGACGAGCTTCGGCGCGGTGAAGCCGGGGAAGACGATGTTGCCGGTGATGGCGCGGGCTTCCCCGTCGTCGAGCTCGGCCGCCTCCCGATGGCTGCGGGTGTCGTTCCACAGGATGCAGGGGCGCAGGACCTCATCGTCCGCGCCGAGCAGCGTTGCGCCGTGCATGTGGCCGGACAGGCCGATGCCGGCGACGGCGGCGAGCGCCGCGCCATGCTCGGCCTTCAGTCGCTCCAGCGCCGTTTCGCAGGCGGCGACCCAGGCCGCGGGATCCTGCTCCGACCAGCCGAAATGCGGCCGCTCGACCGTCAGCGGCACGGTGACCGAGGCAATCGGCCGCTGGTCCGCGTCAATGATCAGCGCCTTCAGCGAGGAGGTACCGAGGTCGAGCCCGAGAAAGTTTGTCATGCCATGTTCGTCTTTTCTGGTGTCGCGCGGATACGGGAGAGGGCGGGCCCCGAGCCCGCCCCTCCGAAGTTCAGACGTAGCGGTTGACCACGCCTTCCAGATATTCCTGGCGGCCGGAGCGGGGCTGCGGGTCGAGGCGGAGCGCCCGCTCGGCAACCGCTTCGAGCGTCTGTTCGCCCGCAAGCATCGCCTTGCCCTCGGGGCCGTCCCAGCCGGCATAGCGGTCGGCCAGCGGCTTGGTGAGAGCGCCGTCGGCGAGCATCTGGTCGGCGGCCAGCAGCCCGCGGGCACAGGCGTCCATCGACGCGACATGGGCGATCAGCAGGTCGTCGGGATCGATCGACTGCCGGCGGATCTTGGCGTCGAAATTCAGCCCGCCGGTGGTGAAGCCGCCGTGCTGCAGCATCTCGTGGAAGACCAGGGTGATTTCCCGGACATCCATCGCGAACTGGTCGGTGTCCCAGCCGAGCAGGTCGTCGCCGCGATTGATGTCGAGCGAGCCGAACAGATCGTTGGCGTAGGCGAGCTTGACCTCGTGGTCAAAGGAATGGCCCGCGAGGATCGCGTGGTTCTGCTCGATGTTCATCTTCACGTCGGCGAGCAGGTCGTATTTCTGCAGGAAGCCAAAGACCGTCGCGACGTCGAAATCGTACTGGTGCTTGGTCGGCTCCTTCGGCTTCGGCTCGATCAGGATCGGGCCGGCGAAGCCGATCTTGTGCTTGTAGTCGACGAGCATCGACAGGAAGCGTCCGAGCTGGTCCAGCTCCCGCTTCATGTCGGTGTTGAGCAGCGTCTCGTAGCCCTCGCGGCCGCCCCAGCAGACGTAGTTCTCGCCATTCAGGCGATGCGTCGCGTCGAGCGCCGCCTTCACCTGCCCGCAGGCATAGGCGAACACGTCCGGATCGGGATTGGTGGCGGCGCCGCCCATGTAGCGCCGGTGCGAGAACAGGTTGGCGGTGCCCCAGAGCAGCCGCACCTTCTCGGTCTCCATCTTCTGCGCGAAGATGTCGGTGATGACCTTCAGGTTGTCGACCGACTGCTGGAGCGTCTCGCCCTCCGGCGCGACGTCGACGTCGTGGAAGGCGAAGAACGGCACGTCCAGAAGGCGGAACATGTCGAAGGCGACGTCCGCCTTCTGCCTGGCAAGGTCCAGTTCGTCGCCGCCGTGCATCCAGGGCCGGTTGAGCGTCTCACCGCCGAACGGGTCGCCGCCCGGCCAGGTGAAGGAGTGCCAGTAGGCGACGGAGAAGCGCAGATGGTCCTCCATGCGCTTGCCCATGACCATGCGATCCTTGTCGTAGAACCGGAAGGCAAGCGGGTCGCGGCTGTCGGTGCCGGCGAAGGCGATCGGCTTGCTGATGCTGAAGAAGTTTCCTGCGGTCATGACGGCAATTCCTGAAGAGGGCGCGGCGCGCCCGTTCGATGCAAGTAGTTCCGGCGCGCGCCTGGCGGCGCGCGCCGGTGAGGAGGACCCGTCCGCCGGTGCCCGGGCGAACGGGTCGAGGCCCGCTGGGATTTCGCGAGCCTCAGTCGGACATCGCGCTCAGAAGGGCGAGTCCGGGTAGTAGTACTGGTCGGCGTTCTCCGGGGTCACCAGCACCGAGCCGATGATGAAGCGGCCTTCCATCGGGGCCTGCGACACGAAGCGGTCGGCAGTCAGCCGGATCGCCGTGGCGATCATCGCCGGCGGATAGGTGACGTCCGCCGGAACCATGGCGTCGCCGGCCTTCACCCGCTCGATCATCTGCTTCATGCCGGCACCGCCGAGCACCCACATGTCGTCCTGGCGGCCGGCCTGGTTGATCGCCTCGATGACGCCGAGCGCCATGTCGTCGTCGGAAGCCCAGACCGCATCGATCTCGGGGAAGCGGGACAGGAAGTCCTGCATCACCTCGAAGGCCTTGTCGCGGTTCCAGTTGCCGTGTTCCATCCCGACGATCTCGATGTTCGACCCTTCGAGCGCCGCCTGGAAGGCCTCCACGCGCTCGTTGTCGATGGTCGTCGGGATGCCGCGCAGAGCGACGATCTTGCCGCCGTCCGGCAGCTTTTCCTTGAAGTACTCGCCGGCGACGCGGCCGAAGGCGGTATTGTCGCCGGCCACGTAGAGATCCTCGATACCTTCCTGGGCAAGGCCGCGATCGACCACCGTCACCCATTTGCCGGCATCGGCGACGCGCTTCACCGGCCCGGTGAGCGGATCGGATTCGAACGGCAGGATGACCAGCGCGTCGATGTCGCGCGTCGCCATCATGTCCTCGACGTCGGAGACCTGCTTGCCCGGATCGCCCGCGGTGGCGAGAACGAACTCCAGCTGCGGGTAGGTCTCCTTGAGGCTGTCGATGGCCTGCTGGGCGTGGAAGTTCACGCCGCCCGTCCAGCCGTGGGTGGCCGCGGGGATCGAGACGCCGATCGTCGTCTTCTCCGCGTCCTGCGCCATGGCCACGCCCGGCAGCGGCAGCGGCAGCGCCAGCGCCGCGGCGAGCAGGCCCGCTCCTGCCAGTCTGATCATCTTCTTCATCATGTCACTCCTCCCTGTTGCGGCGCGGATCATGCCGCGCCCTTTCGGCCGCGCTGCAAGATCACGGCCAGAATGATGATGACGCCCTGGATCGCCCCGTTGAGATAGGGGCTGACGAGGTCCGTCAGATTGAGAATGTTGTCGATCAGGCTGAGGATCAGCACGCCGACGACGGTGCCCCAGACGCGGCCGAAGCCGCCCTTCAGGACGGTGCCGCCGATGATCACCGCGGCAATCGCCTCCAGTTCCCACAGGATGCCGGTGGTCGAGGAGGCCGAGCCGAGGCGCGGCACGTACATGATGGTGGCGATGCCGACGAGCATGCCCTGCAGCATGTAGGTCGCGAGCCGCACCCGATCGACGTGGATCGCCGAATAGCGCGCCACCTGCGCGTTCGACCCGACCGCCGCGGCGTGCCGCCCGTAGGCGGTCTTGCGCATGATGATCTCGCCGGCGATCGCGACGACAGCGAAGACGATGATCGGCCAGGCGATGCCGGCGACGCCGCCGTAATAGACCGGCCGGTAGACCTCGCGCAGCTCGAAGTTCAGCGACAGCGTGCCGCCGTCCGCGAGCCAGACGACCAGCGAGCGGAAGATGCCGAGCGTGCCGAGCGTCACGATGAAGGCCTCGATGCGCCCGGCGGTGATCAGAATGCCGTTGAGGAACCCGGCGGCGAGACCGAGCAGCAGGCAGGCCGTCATGCCGACGAGGATCGAGCCCCAGCCGATCCCGAGGGCCGGCACGAGCGCATTGAGGATGATGATGGTGACGCCGGCGAGAAACGCCGCCATCGAGCCGACGGACAGGTCGATCCCGCCGATCGTGATCACGAAGGTCGCGCCGACCGCGATGATGCCGATGAAGGCCGAGCGGGCGAGGACGTTGGTGACGTTGCCGGCCGACAGGAACTGCGGGTTCAGCGACATGCCGACGATGACCAGCACCACCAGGGCGATCAGCGGCCCCAGCACATGGAAGTCCACACCCTTGCGGGGCTTTGCGCCAGCCTTGGCTTCAACCGACATGCGATGCGCTTCCTTCCAGTCCCATTGCCCGGCGGACGATGGCGTCCTCGGTCACGTCGGCTCCCGCCACCTCGCCGTTCAGCCGGCCGGAGCGCATGACGATGACCCGGTGGCAGAGCCCGATCACCTCGGACATCTCGGACGAGATGACGATCACCGCCCGACCTTCGGCGGCGAGCCCGTGGATGAAATTGTAGATCTGCTGCTTCGTGCCGATGTCGATGCCGCGGGTCGGCTCGTCCAGGATGACGATCTGCGGCTCGACCAGCATGGTCTTGGCGAGGAGCAGCTTCTGCTGGTTGCCGCCCGACAGATTGCCGACCGGGATGGTCCGCGAGCCGGCGCGGATGTCGAAGCGCCGGATCGCCTCGTCGAGCGCCTGCTCCTCCGCCTTCTCGTCGACGAAGATGCCCGAGAAGCGGTCGAGCCCGAGCAGCGTCAGGTTCTCGCGCATGCCGTAGCCGAGCAGCAGGCCGCATCCCTTGCGGTCCTCGGTCAGGTAGCCGAGCCCGTGGCTGGTGGCTTCCTTGGGCGAGCGGATGCGCACGGGGGTGCCGTTGCGCTGGATCGTGCCGCTGGCGGGGCGCAGCCCCATGATGCCTTCCATGAGTTCGGTGCGGCCGGCGCCGACGAGGCCGGCGAAGCCGAGGATCTCGCCGCGCCGCAGGTCGAAGCTGGCCGCCTCCACATGTCCCGGCACGGCGAAATCGCGCACGGAGAGGACGATCTCCGCGGCGGCGTCCTCGTCCTTGCGGGGGAAGAGGTCGCTGAGCTGGCGCCCGACCATCAGCTCGGCCATGCGGTCGGGCGACATCTCCGCCACCGGCGCGCCCGCGACGAAGCTGCCGTCGCGCAGGACCGTCACCTCGTCGGCCACGCGGGCGATCTCGTCGAGCTTGTGCGAGGTGTAGAGGATCGCCACGCCCTCCGCCTTCAGCCGGTCGATCTGCGAGAACAGCACCTGGGCCTCGCGCAGCGTCAGCACCGCCGTCGGCTCGTCCATGATCAGGACGCGCGCCTCGCGGGCAAGCGCCTTGGCGATCTCGACCATCTGCTTCTGCGACACCGACAGGCGCGACACCGGCAGCCGCGTGTCGATCGGGGTGCCGAGTTCGCGCAGCAACTGCCCGGCCTTCTCGCGCATCGCCTTCCAGTCGAGGAAGAGCCCCTTTCGGATCTCCCGGCCCAGAAAGATGTTGGCTTCGGCCGACAGCTGCTCGGCGAGATTGAATTCCTGGTGGATGAGGACGACGCCGGCATTTTCCGCCGCCTCGCTGTCGGCGAAGTCCACGCTCTGGCCGTTCAGCAGGATCTCGCCCTCGGTCTGCTTCTGATAACCCGCCAGGCACTTCATCAGCGTCGACTTGCCGGCGCCGTTCTCGCCGACCAGTGCATGCACCTCGCCCGGGCGCAGCGCGAAATCGATCCCGTGCAGCACCTCGACCGGGCCGAAAGACTTGCGGACGCCGCGCGCTTCCAGAAGAGGGGCGGGACGCGCGCTCATCGCCCGAGGAACTCCGCGCCGGATCGCATCAGAGCGCCACCCAGGCGCCGTCCTGCTTCGACGAGGCGACGCAGGCTTCGATGAAAGCGAGGCCGTCGATGCCGTCCTCGATGGTCGGCAGCGCCAAGCCCTCCGGCGGCGTGCGACCCTCGTCGGCGGCGCGGATCAGTTCCGCCGCATCGGCGTAGATCGTGGCGAAGCCCTCGAGATAGCCTTCCGGGTGGCCGGCCGGCAGGCGCGAAACGGCGGTGGATGCCGTGTTGGCGCCGGCGCCGTTGCGGGTTAGGAGCCGCTTCGGCTCGCCGAGCGGGCTGAACCAGAGCCTGTTCGGGTCCTCCTGGCACCATTCGATGCCGCCCTTCTCGCCATAGACGCGAAGGGTCAGGCCGTTCTCGTTGCCAACCGCGACCTGGCTCGCCCAGAGCGTGCCCTTGGCGGCCTTGCCGTCCCGGGCGGCAAACCGCAGCAGCATGGTGGCATTGTCGTCGAGCCGGCGCCCCTCGACGAAGGAGGACAGATCCGCCGACAGACGCTCGACCTTCAGCCCGGTCACGAAGCAGGCAAGGTTGTGGGCATGGGTGCCGATGTCGCCGATAGCCCCGCCCGCGCCCGCCTTCTCCGGGTCGACCCGCCAGCCGGCCTGCTTGGAGCCGGTGTCCTCGGTGCGGCCGGCGAGCCAGTCCTGGGCGTACTCGGCCGCCACGACGCGGATCGCACCGAGCTCGCCCGCCGCGATCATCGCCCGCGCCTGGCGGATCATCGGATAGCCGGTGTAGTTGTGGGTCAGCACGAAGACCTTGCCGGACGCCCTGGCGATTTCGGCGAGCTCGCGCGCCTCGGCCAGCGTGGTCGTCATCGGCTTGTCGCAGATGACGTGGAAGCCCGCTTCGAGGAAGGTCTTCGCCACCGGGAAATGCATGTGGTTCGGCGTGACGATCGCCACCGCCTCGATCCCGTCCTGCCGGTCCTTCTCGGCCCGCGCCATCTCCTCGTAGGAGCCGTAGCTGCGCGACGGTTCGAGCCCGATCTCGGCCGCCGAGGCCTTCGCCTTCTCCGGCGTCGAGGACAGCGCGCCGGCGACCAGCTCGAAGCGATCGTCGATGCGCGCCGCGATGCGGTGCACGCCGCCGATGAAGGCACCCTGCCCGCCGCCGACCATGCCGTAGCGGATCCGCCGGGCGTGAATCTCGTCGCGTCCTTCGATGGCCATCCTGCCCTCCCTCAGCCGTCGATGCCGAGCATGCGGCGGTTAGCCGCCTCGTCGGTGCCGCCGGAGGCGAAATCGTCGAAGGCCTTGTCGGTCACCTCGATGATGTGGGCGGCGATGAACGGCGCCCCCTCGGCCGCGCCCTGCTCGGGCGACTTCAGGCAGCATTCCCATTCCAGTACCGCCCAGGAATCGTAGTCGTATTCCGCGAGCTTGGAGAAGATGCCGGGGAAATCCACCTGGCCGTCGCCGAGGGAGCGGAAGCGCGCGGCCCGCTTCACCCAGGGCTGGTAGCCGGAATACACGCCCTGCCGGCCGGTCGGGTTGAATTCGGCGTCCTTGACGTGGAAGGCGCAGATCCGCTCGTGATAGATGTCGATGAAAGCGAGGTAATCGAGCTGCTGCAGCACGAAGTGCGAGGGGTCGTAGTTGATCTGGCAGCGCGGATGGCCGCCGCAGGCCTCCAGGAACATCTCGAAGGTGGCGCCGTCGAAGACATCCTCGCCCGGATGGATCTCGTAGCCGACGTCGCAGCCGGCCGCATCGAACGCGTCGAGGATCGGCACCCAGCGCTTCGCCAGTTCCTCGTAGGCGGTATCGACCAGGCCCGCCGGCCGCTGCGGCCAGGGATAGAGGAACGGCCAGGCGAGCGCGCCCGGGAAGGTCACGTGGCTGCTGAAGCCGAAATTGGCCGAGGCCTTCGCCGCCAGCTTCAGCTGGTCGACCGCCCATTCCTGGCGGGCTTTCGGGTTGCCACGCACTTCCGGCGCGGCGAAGCCGTCGAAGGCCTCGTCGAAGGCGGGATGCACCGCGACCAGCTGGCCCTGGAGATGGGTCGACAGATCGGTGATCTCGACACCGGCCTCGCGGCAGATGCCGGTGATCTCTTCGCAATAGCCCCGGGATTCGGCGGCCTTCTTCAGGTCGATCAGTCGCGCGTCCCAGGTCGGGATCTGGACGCCCCTGTAGCCGTGGCCCGCCGCCCAGCCGGCAATCGACTTCAGATCGTTGAACGGCGCGGTATCGCCCGCGAACTGGGCGAGGAAGATCCCCGGCCCCTTCATCGTCTTCATGATTGCCCTCCCAGGCGCCTGTCCATCGGCCGCGCGACCGGTCTCCTCCCGCCGCGCCGAACGTGCCCGGACCCTCGCACAGCCCCAGAGGCTTTTGAAGTACGTAGCTCAAAAAAAGCGGGGACCCGCCCTCAGGGGAGGTTCTCGCGCAGGAAGATGTCGATCCGGATCCGCTCCTGCTCGGCGATGATCGCCTCGTCGATGCCGCGCGACAGAAGCAGGCGCGCGGCCGAACGGGCCTCGTGTCCGGGGTTCTGCGCGATCACCGCGTCGGCGGTGCCGGCGATCAGCAGCTCGCGCGACAGCGCCGTCAGCTCGTGCGCCACGAAGACCAGGCGCGGCATCTTCCGGGCCGCCTGGAGGGCCGCGGCGACCCCCTGGTTGCCGGCGCCGGCGTTGTAGAGCGCGACGAGATCGGGATGCGCCTTGAGCAGATCGCGCACGGCCTTCTCCGCGAGATCGCGGTCGTCGCGCATCTCCATCACGGGCAGGATGCGAAGTTCCGGGAACTCCCGCCCGAGCAGCTGCGAAAAGCCGAAGCAGCGCTCCATGTGATCGCGCAGCGACAGCGACCCGACCAGCACGCCGACGCTGCCTCTGCGGCCGGCGAGGAACCGACCGACCAGCATCGCGGCCGTTCGGCCGGCGGCACTGTTGTCGATGCCGACGAAGCGCAGGCGTCTCGACCCCGGCACGTCCGACACGAGCGTGACCACCGGCACGCCATCGCCGACCAGGCGATCGATGGCGGCGCGTACCAGCGGGTCGTCCAGCGCCACGACCGCGACTCCGTCATAGGCGCGGGGCAGGTCGTCCAGCGCGGCCGCCAGCGCCTGCGGGTCGAACACGTCGACCTCGACCCGGTCGACGAAGGCGCGGTTGCGGGCCAGCCAGTCCCCCATGTTGGCGATATGGGTGGCGAGATCCTGCATGAAGGCGTTGGTGCCGGCCGGCAGGACGAAGCAGAAGCGGTGCCGCGAGCGTCGCGCGAGGCCTGCGGCCAGCGGATCAGGGCGGTAGTTGAGCCTCGCCATCGCGTCGCGGACCTTGGCGACGGTCTTGGCCTTGACGTTGGGCCGGCCGTTGATGACGCGATCGACGGTGGCACGCGAGACGCCGGCTTCGCGGGCGACGTCGATCAGGGTGCTCTGCGGCCTGTCCTCCATCCGCGGGACGCTAGCCGGAAATGGTTGAGTTACGCAACTCAAAAACCGGACGACGGCAGGGAGCGCGACCTGCCCGGCTCCCGGCAGTCAAATGCTGTTGATCGAGGCGTGCCGCCGATTCTGCAACCTGCCGGGCCGGGCGCGGTTGCACCTCCAATCGGCCGGTTGCTGCAAGGAGAGACAATGGCGAACATGGATCGACGATCCTTCATCGGCGGCGCGGTGGCGGGCGCCGCGATGCTGTCGGCCGGAACGCGCCTTGCCCGGGCGCAGGCCGGACCGCCGCTCGCCAAGATCGTCCCGTCTTCGGGCGCAAGCCTTCCGGTCATCGGCCTCGGCACGTGGATCACCTTCAATGTCGGCAACGACCCGGTCGCGCTGGCGGAGCGGACCGTGGTGATGCGCGCCTTCTTCGAGGCGGGCGGCGGCATGATCGATTCCTCGCCGATGTACGGCTCGGCACAGGCAACGATCGGCCATGGCCTGCGGGAGATCGGCGTGCCCGACACGCTCTTCGCCACGGACAAGGTCTGGACCTCAGACATCGAAGACGGACCGGCGCAGATCGCCCAGACGCAGGCGCTATGGGGCGCGCCGCGCTTCGGGCTCATGCAGGTGCACTATCTGCTCGGCTGGGAAGGCCATCTCGACACGCTCGCGGCGATGAAGGCCGAGGGGCGCATCGGCCATGTCGGCATCACCACCTCGCACGGTCGCCGGCACGCCGACATCGAGGCCATCATGCGCCGGCGGCCGATCGACTTCGTGCAACTCACCTACAACATGGTGGATCGCGAGGCCGAGGCGCGGCTGCTGCCGCTGGCCGCCGAGCGCGGCATCGCGGTGATCGCCAACCGGCCGTTCCGCCAGGGCGCCCTCGTCGACGCGGTGCAGGGCGCGCCGCTGCCGCCCGTCGCCGCCGAGATCGGCGCGGCGAACTGGCCACAGTTCCTCCTGAAGTTCATCGTCTCGCATCCGGCCGTGACGGTCGCAATCCCGGCGACGCGGCGCGTCGAGCATCTCCGCGAGAACATGGGGGCGGCGCGGGGACCGATGCCCGATGCCGCCTTGCGGACCGAGATGGCGCGCGCCTTCGACAGCCTGTAGAGCCGGTTCATGCTCGACGACCTCACGACCTACCGGCTCCACGACTTTCTGCTGTTCGACGCCGAGACCTACCAGCGGCTCTTCGCCCTCATGAACGAGCCGCTTTGGCTGCTCCCGTCGGTGACCGTGCTGGCCGGCCTCGCGACGCTCGCAGCGCTCCTCGCGTCGCTGCCGATCGCCATGCGCGCCGCCGCCGCGGTGCTTGCCGCGGCGTTCGCGCTGACGGGCGCGGCGTTCTTCCTCGGCGTCTATGCGACCATCAACTGGGCGGCGGTCTATCCGGCGTGGCTGTTCTTCGGGCAGGCGGGGCTGCTCGTCGCGGTGGGAACGCTCGCCGGGCGCCTCGACCCGATCGCCGATCGCGCTTCGCTCCGCGCCCTTCTGGGGACCATCGTCACCCTCTACGCGCTCACCGTCCACCCGCTGACCGGGTTCGCGGCCGGCCGGGCATGGGCGGGTCTCGAATGGTTTGGCCTCGCGCCAGACCCGACGGCCCTGGCAGCATTGGGCTTCCTGTCGTTCAGCCTGTCGCGCTGGCGCTTCGTGCTGGCGCTCGCGCCGTTCCTATGGCTGGTGGTGAGCATCCTGACGCTCTGGACCCTTGGCCTTACCATCGAGGCGATCCTCCTGGCGGCAGGCTCTTCGCTGGGCATCGTGGCGCTGTTCCTGCCGGCATGGGCGCCGACGGTGCGAGCGAGCGAGGAGCGCGGGCGATACGAGCCGGTTCCGGCCTCGGCTGACAGGCAGGCCCGGCCAGCCGGCCCGCCGAAACCGGCGACGCTGGTGCCGACCAGCCCGCTCAGAAGCGGTACCAGATCGCGCTGATCAGCCCCCTCTCCCGCAAAGCCTCGCGGCCGGCGACGGTGGCGAAGGCACCCGCCTGCAGCGACCAGTGGTCGTTGAGGTCGTAGACAATTGAACCCTGCGCCTTGTGATAGGCGTAGGGCGAGCCGCCGTAGCCGTCGACCGCGATGGTCGAGAAGCCCTGCGCCAGCACCAGCAGGTCCTCCCACGGCCGAATGCCGAAGGTGACATCCAGCTTCACCTCGTCCGGACCCTCGCCCAACGAGAAGCGGTAGCCGGCCTGGGCTTCCGCGAAGGCGGGATAGCCCGCGAGCGAGAACCCGTAGCCCGCGAGGAGCCGCGGCTCGATCTGGGGCGACGTCCAGTCGAGCCCGGCAAAGCCTTCGAGGTCCGCCGCCTGCGCCCGCTCGATCCGCGCCGAGAGCTGGCCGGACACGACCAGACCCTCGGCCTCGAAGAGGCGCAGGCGCGCGCCGATCGCGGCATCGAACAGCGCCGGTCGCGCCACCGGCAGGTCGCCGTCGCGTTCGTTGCCGGCTTCGCCGCTGGCGAGCAGCGTCAACTGGTCGGTGAGGCCGTATTCCAGCAACAGGCTGACCGTACCCTTCTCGAAATCCGGCCGGCCGGCGAGGTCCGCCTGCGCATCGAAAGCGCTGTCTGCCGCCGAAACGAGACCGGTGACGATGACCTGGCCGGTCCCTTCGGCGAGCGTCCAGGCACCGGCAAGCGAGCCGTCCGGCCAGGACGCCCCTAGCAGGATCAGCGCGACCGCAGCACATTGTTTTCCCGTCCGTCGCGACATCCTTCGGCACCGTCCACAACCTGAACGGGGAGTCATGCTGCAGCGGTTGCAGGGGCGTGGCAACAGCGACGACGGCCCCCGCGCAAAGAATCTTTTGTAGGGTAAGGTTCGCTGTCCGGCGGCGGGCCGATCGGTTTCGGAGATCGCCCGTTCCCCTCGCGGCTGATGCGAAAGCAGCAGTTTCGTTCCGCTTCACGGGCCGGTAGATTGCACGGCGATGGCAAAGACCGGCGGGAAGCCGGCGCCGCCTCGGGAGGAACCAGATGAGCAGCCGCTACCACGACATCTACGCAGCGTGGCGCCGCGACCCGGAGAGCTTCTGGCTCGCCGCCGCCGAGAACCTCGTCTGGTTCAAGAAGCCAAGCCGCGCCTTCGATCCCGCCGCCGGCGTCTACGGGCGCTGGTTCCCGGACGGCGAGTGCAACACCTGCTTCAACGCGCTCGACCGCCATGTCGAGGCGGGCATGGGCGATGCCGTCGCCGTCATCCACGATTCCGCGATCACCGGGCAGCAGCGCCATATTACCTACCGCGAACTCCTGCGCGAGGTGGAGGCGCTGGCGGCCTCGCTTGCCGATCTCGGCGTCGGCAAGGGCGACCGGGTCATCGTCTACATGCCGATGGTGCCGGAGGCGATCGTCAGCATGCTCGCCTGCGCGCGGATCGGGGCGATCCATTCGGTGGTGTTCGGCGGCTTTGCGGCGCCGGAACTGGCCACCCGCATCGACGACGCGGCGCCGAAGGTCATCCTTTCCGCCTCGTGCGGGCTCGAGCCGACGCGCAAGGTCGAGTACAAGCCGCTGCTCGACAAGGCGATCGACCTCGCGGCCCACAAGGTGTCGGCGACGATCATCGTGCAGCGGCCGGAGCTCGAGTGCAGCATGGTGGCGGGCCGCGACCACGACTGGGCGGCGCTCCGCCAGGCGGGCCTGGCGGCGATCGATTCCGGCCGGACGGTGCCCTGCGTGCCGGTGACGGCGACGGACCCGCTCTACATCCTCTACACCTCCGGGACGACCGGCAGACCCAAGGGCGTGGTTCGCGACAATGGCGGCTACATGGTCGCGCTGCACTGGTCGATGCAGGCGATCTTCGATACCGATCGGGGAGAGACCTTCTTCTGCGCCTCCGACGTCGGCTGGGTCGTCGGCCACTCCTACATCGTCTACGCGCCGCTGCTGCGCGGCTGCACCACCGTCCTGTTCGAGGGCAAGCCCGTCGGCACGCCGGACGCCGGCACGTTCTGGCGGGTTGCGGCCGAGCACGGGGTGAAGGTGCTGTTCACCGCGCCCACCGCGATCAGGGGCATTCGCAAGGAAGATCCCGAGGGCGAGCTGCCGTCCCGCTACGATCTGTCGAAGTTCGAGGCGCTGTTCCTCGCCGGAGAGCGCGCCGATCCGGAGACGCTGATCTGGGCGGAAGAGGCGCTCGACCGGCCGGTGATCGACCATTGGTGGCAGACCGAATCCGGCTGGCCGATCGCCGCCAACGCGAAGGGGCTCGGCCTGCTGCCGGTCAAGCGCGGCAGCCCCGGGGTCGCTATGCCGGGCTTCGACGTCAGGGTCCTCGACGCGTCGGGCCAGGAGGTCGAAGCCAACGAGATGGGCGCCATCGCGCTGAAGCTGCCGCTGCCGCCCGGCGCCCTGCCGACCCTTTGGAACGCCGACGAACGATTTCGCGAGAGCTATCTCGAGGCCTATCCCGGCTACTATTCGACCTCCGACGCCGGGTTCATCGACGACGAGGGCTATGTCTACGTGATGGGGCGCACCGACGACGTCATCAACGTCGCGGGACACCGCCTGTCGACCGGCGAGATGGAAGAAGCGGTCGCGGGCCATCCGGCGGTCGCCGAATGCGCCGTCATCGGCATGCGCGACGCGCTGAAGGGGGAGTTGCCCTGCGGCTTCGTCGTCCTGAAGAACGCCAACCGCCAGGACCGCTCGGAGATCGAGCGCGAACTGGTCGCCCTGGTGCGCGACCGCATCGGGCCGGTGGCGGCGTTCAAGCGCGTGGTGGTGGTGGACCGCCTGCCGAAGACCCGCTCCGGCAAGATCCTGCGGCGCACGATGAAGGCGATCGTCGACCGAGACGAATTCGACATGCCGGCGACGATCGAGGATCCGGGCGCCATCGACGACGTGAAGCGCGCGGTGGAGGTCTGATCGGCTAGTCCGGCGGTATCCGTCCCGCGACGCTGATCTCGCCGTCGGATCCGAGGGTCACCAGCACGATTTCGCCGGAGGCCGGGAAGATGTCGGTGAGCGCGGTGATGTTCACCTGATGGGTGACCATGACGGCCTTCCGGCCTTCTGCGTCCAGCGCGGCGAGCCGTGCCTTCAGCGCCTCGGTCTGGCCGGCGGCCGCCTGGCGATCGCGGAAGAACGAGTCGAACGCCGGCTCTGGCGTCACCGGTGCGATGCCCAGCAGTTCGGCGGTCTCGCTGGAACGGCACCAGCGGCTGGTCAGGACGACATCCACCTCGATGCCGTTGCCGCGCAGGCGCTCGCCGATCCGTCGCGCCTGGACCCGCCCCTCGTCCGAGAGGATGCGCTGCGTCGCACAGTCGCCGAGCGCAAAGCCGGCCGGGTCGCCCGTGCCCGGCGCCAGCGCGTGGCGCATCATGAGGTGCGTGCCCGGCGCCCTCGCCTGCTGCCAGGCGTCCTGGGCCGCGGCCGGCAGCGCCGCGAAGAGCAGCGAGGCGATGAGGAAGAGGCGGGTGAGATGTGTCGGCATGAGGGGCTCCGGCTTCTGACGCCACACGCTACCTCGGCGCCGGGAGGCTCCACGCCAGCCCCTCCTCCCGACACGAGCGCGTGAGCGCCACTCGGGCGCAACGACAGCGCCGGCCGACAGGCCTCGCCAGAGGAGAGTTTCGCTCGTCGGCGTTTCCGGCTAGAAGCCGCCCGCACGCCACCAGCAGGGCAGACCTTGATGACCCAAGCCTCCACCGACAACGGCGAAACCCGCGCGCGGGTGCTGGCCGAGGCCCTGCCCTTCATGCAGGCCTACGAGAACAAGACCGTCGTGGTGAAATATGGCGGCCACGCGATGGGCGATGCCGAGCTCGGACAGGCTTTCGCCCGCGACATCGCGCTGCTCAAGCAATCGGGCATCAACCCGATCGTCGTGCATGGCGGCGGCCCGCAGATCGGCCGCATGCTCTCGCAGATGGGCATCGAGTCGCGCTTCGAGGGCGGCCTGCGCGTCACCGACGAGGAGACCGTGAAGATCGTCGAGATGGTCCTCGCCGGCTCGATCAACAAGGAGATCGTCGCGCTGATCAATGCCGAGGGCGAATGGGCGATCGGCCTCTGCGGCAAGGACGGCAACATGGTCTTCGCCGAGAAGGCCCGCAAGACCGTCGTCGACCCGGACTCAAACATCGAGCGGGTGCTCGATCTCGGCTTCGTCGGCGAACCAGTCGAGGTCGACCGCACGCTGCTCGACCTCTTGGCCCGCTCCGAGATGATCCCGGTCATCGCGCCCGTTGCGCCGGGACGGGACGGGGCGACCTACAACATCAACGCGGACACGTTCGCGGGCGCCATCGCGGGCGCGCTGCAGGCGTCGCGGCTGCTCTTCCTCACCGACGTTCCGGGCGTCCTCGACCGCAACGGCCAGCTGATCAAGGAACTGTCGGTCGCCGAGGCGCGCAGCCTGATCCGCGACGGCACGATCTCCGGCGGGATGATCCCGAAGGTCGAGACCTGCATCGAGGCGATCGATCGCGGCGTCGACGGGGTGGTCATCCTCAACGGCAAGACCCGCCACTCGGTCCTGCTCGAATTGCTGACCGAGCACGGCGCCGGCACGCTGATCGTCCGCTGAACGTCAGGTCGCCGCGCCGAGCAGCGTCAGGATCGAGGCCGCGATGACCAGGCAGCCGACCAGTTCGAGCCGGGCGATCTTCTCGCGGAACCAGAACACCGACGAGGCGAAGGTGAAGACCAGCTCGATCTGGCCAAGCGCCCGGACATAGGCGACCTTCTCCAGCGTCATCGCCGTGAACCAGCCGGCGGAACCCGCCACGCCGACGAGGCCGACGAGCAGCGCCGGCCGCCACGCCCGCGCGACGGCGGCAAGCTCCGCCCGATCGCGCAGCATCATCCATGCCAGCATGGCCAGTGTCTGCACGCCGGTGGCGAAGACCAAGGTTGTCGCCGCCCGGACCAGCACCCCGCCGTCCTCCAGCGACAGCGAGGCGCCGCGGAAGCAGACCGCCGAGATGCCGAACAGCGCGCCGGAGAGAATGCCGATCCCCGCTTCGCGCGAGAAGAGCGCCTTGCCGATCCGCTGCGTTCCTCGCCCGGCGATGGAGATGAGCGCGACGCCGAACGCCCCGGCCAGGATCGCCGCGAAGGCCAGCCACGTCACGCTCTCGCCGAGGATGAGCAGGCCGAAGACCGCGGCCTGTACCGGCTCGGTCTTCGAATAGGCGGTGCCTACCATGAAGTTGCGGAAGGCGAAGAGATAGACGAGCAGGAAGGTGGCGAGGATCTGCGCGATCCCGCCGACCACGACGGCGAGGGCGAAGGCAGGCGTGAGCGTCGGCAACGGGACGCCGGCTGCGGTCTGCAGCACCAAGAGATAGAGGACGGCGAAGGGGAAGCCGAAGCCGAAGCGCGCGAAGGTCGCACCGGTCGAGCCCATGCGCCCCTTCAGCTGTCGCTGCAGACTGGACCGCAGGTTTTGCAGGAAGGCGGCGGCAATGGTAATGGGAATCCAGAGCGGCACGTTGAATCCGTCAGCTTTGCTTCAGGCTTCCGCTCCACCATTCCGCGGCGCTTGGCAAGCCTCGCACAGCTTCCGACCCTCCGGATCCCCATGACCATGCAAACGACCATCCGCCAGACGGCCGAGGCAACGCCTCAGGATTTTGCGCATGTGCGCGACTGGGTGTTCGACCTCGACAACACGCTGTACCCGCGACACACGAACCTGTTCTCGCAGATCGACCTCAGGATGACGGACTTCGTCGCCGACTTCCTGTCGCTGCCGCCGGACGAGGCGCGGGTGCTGCAGAAGGACTTCTACCGGCGCTACGGCACGACCCTGCGCGGACTGATGCTGGAACACGACGTCGATCCCGACACCTTCCTGCAATACGTCCACGACATCGATTATTCCTGGCTCGACCCGGACCCGGGTCTCGGAGACGAGATCAAGGCGCTGCCGGGGCGCAAGTTCATCTTCACCAACGGCGACCGCGGCCATGCCGAGCGGGCGGCGCGCCAGCTCGGCATCCTCGACCACTTCGAGGACATCTTCGACCTCGTCGCCGCAGGGCTCGTGCCGAAGCCGGCGAGCGAGACCTACGACAAGTTCATGGGGCTGCACCGGGTGGATGCGGACCGGGCCGTGATGTTCGAGGATCTGGCGCGCAATCTGGAAGTCCCGAAGGCGCTCGGCATGCGCACGGTGCTGATCGTCCCGAACAATCTCCAGGAAACGTTCGGCGAGATCTGGGAACACGAGGGACGGCAGGGGGAGCACATCGACTACGTGACCGACGACCTCAAGACCTTCCTGCGCTCCATCCGCTGACGCTGAGCGCGGGAGGCGGCGGCAGCCAGGCGGCGGCGCCGATCAGTCGTCGAGCAGCGAGCGTCCCTTGCGCGCCAGGCCGCCGCCCGTTTCGCCAGCGGTAGCGGCCTCGTCCGGCTTCACGGCGGTGTCGCCCTGAGTGCCGCCATTCTGCTCCAAGATCGACGCCATCTGCTCCTTGTCGTTCGGAGCCTGACCGGCATTTGCGCTCTCTCGCTCGCGCCGGCTTTCGGCGTCGCTGTCGCTGCGCCCCGACGGACGTTGCGTCTCGTCGAGCGCAATATGTTGCGGCGTGTCCTTGTCCTGCTGGCCGCGCATCAGTTTCGGGTCGGGACTGTTATCCGACATGTCAGCACTCCACTCGGGCGAGCCGTCTGCTCGCGTCACCAAGGCAACGGAGCCGGGACCGTGCCGTTCCCGAAGTCCAGAGGAACCACAAAAGGACGAGCGGCTGGTCGCTTCGTTCAGCGGCCGACGCAGATGACCGGGAAGATGGAGCCCTTGACCTCGGCCGTCGCGTCCGGAACGGTTGCCAGTGCCTCGTCCGGATCGGCGCGGGAGAACGCCACGCCGTTCGCCGCGAGGAAGGCCGTCGCCGCATCGGGACGAATGGCGAAGTTGATCGACTGCGGGATGTCGCCGGTGGCATCCGCCACTGCGACCGCATTCAGCTTGGCGGTGACGACGCCGACGACGCGGCCGGCCAGATCGACCAGCGGCCCACCGGAATTGCCCGGCTGCACCGGCGCCGAAATCTGCATGTAGCGCTCGTCGTTCATCAGGCCGAGCAGCGACGAGACATTGCCCCGCGTGACGTTGAGCGAGTCGGCGAGGATCGAACGGAGCGGGAAGCCGAGCGCCAGGATGTCCTCGCCGAGCCGGGGCTTCTCGGCGGCGATTTCCAGCGGTTCGCCGAGGGCCCGATCGACCTTGATCAGGGCAAGATCGTTCTCGCGATCGACGACAGTCTGCGAGACCACGTCGCTTTCGCCGACGAGCACGGTGGTGCAGGCGTCCACGACATGGGCATTGGTCAGCAGCCAGCCGTCCCGCGACACGACAAAGCCCGATCCCGCCATGTCGAACGCCAGCGCCGGCGGCTCCTCGCCGGCCGGCGCCTCGCCCGGCACCTCGAAGAGGTTCGGCTGCTGCCGGTCGACATAGGCCATGGCGTAGCGGGCGTCCGATGCCGCGCCCATGCCTCCTTCGCGCTTGCGAGCCAGCAGCGAGGAGAAGGCGTTCGGCTCGTTCTCGGCGACGAGCGGCGGCTGCGGCTCGCCGGCGAAGGGCTCGAAGAGGTTCGAAGCGACCACGACATAGGGGCTCATGCGGGCCGCATCGTCCGCCTCGTAGGAGACGGTGAAGCCGCGCAAATCGCCCGCGCGATCGGCAAAGCGCATGTAGTAGCTCCGGCCGCCTTCCTTGCCGGCGACCGAAAACCACGAACCTTCGAACGTCGCATGGGCGACGCTACGGCGGTCGGTCGGCTCGCTCAGCACCTCGAACAGGCCGTCCAGAGTCTGGCCGGTATCGGCGATACGGACGGTCTCGATCTCGACGCGGTCGTCAGCCGAGCGCCAAACATTGCCTACTTCGGTCACGCCACGATCCTGGGTCAGGCCGAGGGGAAGCGGAAGCCTGACGCCGGTCGTGGCGTCGTCCACCAGCATCATGCCGAGGCCCTGCTGCGCGGCGTCCGACAGTTCGACGAGCAGCTTCAGCATCGGCTCGTCGATGATGCCGGTCGGCGCCATGGCATGACGGGCCTGGAAGTCGCGAATCGCACGCAGCGAGGACGCCCCGACGGTTCCGTCGAAGGGACCGACGTAGTCGCCGGTCCACGCCAGACGGGTCTGCAGTCCCTTGCGGAACATCACGTCGGTCTGCTGGTCGTAGGCGGCCGTCAGCTCGGAGGCCTGGGCAGCGGGCGCATGCGAGATCACCGGCGTTACCGCCAGTGCCGTCGCTGCTAACAAGATTCTGGCCCCGCGCCACATGTCATCCCCCTTTTGACGAATCGGTGACAGCCAAGTAACGCGGGCCGCTCCGATTCGATCCCGAGGGGGTTTTACTTTTTCTTAAGACGGTTGCGTGTGCAATTTTCCGTGCAGCGAAAGGCTCACGCGAAGTTGAGCCGCAGCCGGTGCTTCCGGCTGGTCTAGAGCAGCACGCTCTCCTGCGGCAGCGCCTCCGGCCCCGCCGCCTCCTCCCCCAGGCCGAGGCCCTCGATCCGCTCGCCTCGGCGCATCAGCTTGTCGGTCGAGACCAGGATCTGGTCAATGTCCCGGCCGGCCTGGCCGAAATGGCCCTTCAACGCCGTGACGCGAGCGTCGAGACGGGCCAGATCGTCGGCCAGAAGCCGCACCTCCCGGTGGATGCGCCCGGCCTCGGCCCGCATCCGCGAGTCCTTCAGCACCGCCTGAACCACCTGGATCGACAGGAGCAGCAGCGACGGCGACACGATCACCACACGGGCGCGGTGGGCCTTCTGCACCACATCCTCGAAATGCTCGTGGAGATCGGCGAAGATTGCTTCCGACGGGACGAACAGGAAGGCGGTGTCCTGCGTCTCCCCGGGGATCAGGTATTTCTCCGCGATCGCCTTCACGTGCACGTCCATGTCGCGCCGCATCCGGCTCGCCGCGAAGGCGCGTGCATCCTCGCCCTCGGCCTGCCTGAGCGCGGAGAACGCCTCGAGCGGAAACTTCGCGTCGATGGCAAGGCCCGGGGCGCCGTTCGGCATGCGGATCAGGCAGTCCACCCGCTTGCCGTTGGAGAGCGTCGCCTGGAAGGAATAGGCGGCAGACGGCAGCGCATCGGCGACGATCGCCTGCATGCGCCCCTCGCCGAAGGCGCCGCGAGACTGCTTGTTGGCGAGGATGTCCTGCAGCCGCACCACCTCGCCGGCGAGACCCCTGATCTCGCCCTGCGCCCGGTCGATCACCGCGAGGCGCTCGGCGAGCGCGGAGAGCGACGCCTTGGTGTCGTGCGTCGTCTGCAGGATCGACTGACCGACGCGCGAGGACAGCCCGTCGAAGCGCTCGGCCAGCGTGCGCGTCAGGTCGGCCTGCCGGGATCCGAAGATCTCCGCCATGGTCTGCATGCGGCCGGTGATCTCGGCCTGGGACTTCAGCACCGCGTCCAGCCGGTCGGCGGCGTCCGCCTCCCGCTCGGCAGCCTCGGCGGCCCGGCCGGCCAGGCGGGCGGAGCGACGCCACAAGACGAAGAACAGGACGGCGAGCAGCGCCAGCGCGATTTCGCTCGCCATCACCGGATGACCGAACAGGCTTCCGACCGGGCGGGTGAGGAAATCGGCGAGAGCGGCATTGTCCATCACGCAACCCTAGCAGCAATTCGTGAACGAATCGGACCAAAACAGGAACATCTTATGCTGCCAGTAAGATGCCGGCCAGCACCGCGGCTTGCCGGTGCCGGCGCGATTGACCGGCCAGTCGCCAGCGACTACCTGAGCGCCATGACGATCCGACCCCTCATCATCCTTCCCGACCCCGTCCTCCGCCAGACGTCGCAGCCGGTCGAGCGCGTCGATGCGCAGGTCCAGAGCCTCGCCGACGACATGCTGGAGACGATGTACGACGCGCCGGGGATCGGCCTGGCGGCGATCCAGATCGGCGAGCCGCTGCGGCTCCTCGTCATCGACGTTGCCAAGGAGGACGAGGAAAAGGCGCCGCGAGTCTTCCTCAACCCGGAGATTCTCGCCCGGTCGGACGATCTCAGCGTCTACGAGGAGGGGTGCCTCTCGATCCCCGACTATTATGCGGAAGTCGAGCGGCCGGCCGAGGTGACGGTCCGCTACCTCGGCCTCGACGGGAAACTCCACGAGGAGACGGCGGACAGGATCCTGGCGACCTGCCTCCAGCACGAGATCGACCATCTCAACGGCGTCCTGTTCATCGACCATATCTCCAAGCTGAAGCGCGACATGGTGGTGAAGAAGTTCACCAAGGCGGCCCGCAAGGCGACGGCCTGAGGGCATGACCCTGCGCGTCGGCTTCATGGGCACGCCGGCTTTCGCAGTGCCGACACTGCAGGCGATCGTCGCCGCCGGCCACGATATTCCCGCCGTCTACACCCAGCCGCCCCGCAAGGCCGGGCGGCGAGGCCTGGCGCTGACGCCGTCGCCGGTGCAGCGCGAGGCGGAGCGGCTCGGCATCACCGTGCTGAGCCCGGTCAATTTCCGCGACGAGGCGGATGTCGAGGCGTTCAGGCGGCTGGATCTCGATGTCGGGGTCGTGGTCGCCTACGGCCTGCTCCTGCCCCAAGCTATCCTCGACGCGCCCCGCTTCGGCTGCCTCAACGGCCACGGATCGCTGCTGCCGCGCTGGCGCGGCGCCGCCCCCATCCAGCGGGCGATCGAGGCCGGCGACGCGGTCACCGGCATGATGGTGATGCTGATGGAGGCGGGTCTCGACACCGGCCCTGTCGCGCTGGCCGCCGAGACCCCGATCGGCGACACCGACACGGCCGGTGAACTGCACGACCGGCTGGCGGCGATGGCCGCCGACCTCATCGTCGAGGCACTGGAAAAGCTAGAGGCGGGCGCGCTGGACTTCGAGCCGCAAACGGCCATCACGGCGCGGACCGGACGCGAGCCGGTCTACGCGCGGAAGCTGGCCAAGTCCGAGGCGGCGATCGACTTCGGCGGCGACGCCGTGAGCATTGCCCGCAGGATCAATGCCTTCTCGCCGTTTCCCGGCGCCTTCTTCGAGATGGTACTGGGCGGCGCGAGCGAGCGCGTGAAGATCCTCCGCGCCCGGGCCGAGACGGGATCGGGGCCCATCGGCACGACGCTCGACGACCGGCTGCTCGTCGCCTGCGGAACCGGTGCCGTGCGGCTCCTGGAACTGCAACGGCCGGGCGGGCGGCCGATGCCGGCGGAAGAATGGCTGCGGGGCACGCCGGCCGCGGCCGGAACCCGCGTGCTCGCGGGCGCCGCCGCCGGCTGACGACGGGACGGTACCGGCAGAGGCCGGAACCATGTAAGGACCGTCTGCCGCGCCGAACCCGAACGATCGCAAGAGCGCCTCCCGCCCGATGCCCCGATACAAGCTCACCATCGAATACGACGGCACAGGCTATTGCGGCTGGCAGCGCCAGAAGACCGATCCGTCCGTGCAGGAGGTCGTCGAGCGGGCCGTAACGGGATTCAGCGGCGAGGCCGCGACGCTGTTCGGCGCCGGGCGCACCGATGCCGGCGTGCATGCCACCGGGCAAGTCGCCCATCTCGACCTCGCCCGCGAATGGCAGACGGACGTGGTGCGCGACGCGCTGAACGCGCATCTGCGCGACGAGCCGGTGGCGATCCTCGCCGTCGAAGAGGTCGCCGCGGATTTCGACGCCCGGTTCTCGGCGCGGCAGCGCCACTATCTCTACCGCATCTTCAACCGCCGCGCGCCGCCCGCTCTTCTCGCCGGACGGGTGTGGTGGGCATCGCGCCCGCTCGACGTCGATGCGATGCACGAAGCGGCCCAGCACCTCGTCGGCACGCACAATTTCGATACGTTCCGCTCGGCGCACTGCCAGGCGAAGAACCCGATCCGCACCCTGGAGAGACTGGATGTCGTCCGCGCGCCCGGCAACGAGATCCACATCCACGCCATGGCGCAGTCCTTCCTGCACAACCAGATCCGCTCCTTTGCCGGGACCCTGAAGCTGGTCGGCGAAGGCCGCTGGAGCGAAACGGATCTCCTCGCGGCGCTGGAAGCGCGCGACCGCACCCGCTGCGGCCCGGTAGCTCCGCCGGACGGGCTGTATCTGACGCAGATCACCTACGGCACGGCGCCGAAACGGACGCTGCCGCCTTATCCGGCGGGCGATTCCGCCCGTGTCGACGCCAACTTAGGCTGATCCTCAGCGAACCCCGCACCCGCCTCCGAGGCCGCTTCCGGGCGTCTCGCCCTACGGCCTGTGCCTCCAGATCGCCACTTTTTGTCTCTCCAGCGGTTGAAAAATGCCGCAAAGCTTTTATCCTGCCACTCATCAATCGACGTGATGATGAACGGCACCGCTACGCGCTGCCGTCATGATTCATCCTGCGGTCGGCGTTCAATCGACCCAATTGCTTCTGATGACTATTCATCAGCCTTGCGACGGAACGACTTTCAACAACGGAGTCACGATGACCAATATGCTTAGAAACAGCCTTCTCGCCACTGCCGTATCGGCCGGCATGCTTGCGACCGGCGCCGCATCGGCAGCGAGCCTCGAGGAAATCCGCGAAGGCGGCGCGGTGCGCATCGCCGTCGCCAATGAAATTCCCTACGGCTACATGGACATGAGCGGCGAGGCCAAGGGCGCCGGTCCGGACGTCGCACGTCACGTCTTCCAGCAGATGGGCATCGAGAACATCGAGTGGACGACCACGAATTTCTCCTCGCTCATTCCGGGCCTGCAGGCGGATCGCTTTGACGTCGCGGCGGCCGAGATGGCGATCCTGCCGGAGCGCTGCGAGAGCGTGATCTATTCAGAGCCGAACACCTCCTACGGTGAGGGCCTGCTGGTCGCTGCAGGCAACCCGAAGGATCTGCACAGCTTCGGTGCGTTCGCCGAAGGCGACGGCAAGATCGCGATCATGGCCGGCGCCGACCAGCTGGAAATGCTGCAGAAACTCGGCGTGCCCGAGGATCGCATGGTGACGATCGCCAGCAACGCCGACGCGATCTCGACGGTCTCGACCGGCCGAGCCGACGCTTACGCCGCTACCAGCCTGACCGTCAGCGAACTGGCCGGCAAGAGCGACGACGTGGAGAGCGCCGGCTCCTTCGAGGACCCGGTGATCGACGGATCGGAAGTGCGCAGCTGGGGCGGGTTCGCCTTCGCCAGCGACTCCACCGAACTGCGCGATGCCTTCAACGAAGAGCTGACCAAGTTCAAGGAGACCGACGAGTGGCGCGAGATCCTCGCGGGCTACGGCTTCTCCGAGGCCGACATCGAGGGCTCGGGCCAGCGCAGCACGCAGGAACTCTGCGACGCCTCGAGCTGATCGTCCGCTCAGAGAGAAATGGGGCGCTGGCGAGCGGAAGTTCGCCGGCGCATTTCGGTCGTCCGTCAGGATCGGCCAGCGGCCGGTTGGAATTCTGACGAATGGAATGGTTAGCCTATCTCGGGCCGCTTGCTGAGGGTGCCCTGGTCACCGCGGAGATCGCGGTCGCCTCGATGCTGCTCGGCGCGGCGTTCTCCTTCATCTTCGGGATCGGCAAGCTGTCGCGCGTCGGCGCGATGCGGTGGCTGTCGATCTGCTATATCGAGATCTTCCGGGGCACCTCGCTCCTCGTCCAGCTGTTCTGGCTGTATTTCGCGCTGCCTCTGGCCGGCGAGGCGATCGGGATCGACCTGCGCTTCGACCCGGTGACCGTCGGCATCCTCGCGCTGGCGCTGAATATCGGCGCCTACGGGGCCGAAGTGGTGCGCGGTGCCCTGCAGGCGGTGCACAGCGACCAGTTCGAGGCGGCGAGGGCGCTCAATTTCACCGACCGTCAGGCGATGTGGCGCATCGCCCTGCCGCAGGCGATCCCGGAGATGATGCCGACCTTCGGCAATCTCGCCATCCAGAACCTCAAGGACACGGCCCTGGTCTCCCTGATCAGCCTCGCGGATCTCGCCTTCCGGGCCGAACAGATCCGCAACTTCACCCAGGACAGCGTCACCGTCTACTCGCTGGTGCTGCTGATGTATTTCGGCATGGCGCTGGTCCTGGCGGGGTTCATGAAGCTGCTCGAGCGTTCGGTCGGGCGCTGGCGCCGGACGGGAGCGTAAGCGATGCTCTTCGGATACGAGTGGGACACGTCGAGCGATCTCGCCTTCGCGATATCGATCCTGCCGATACTGCTCTGGGGCCTGGTGGTGACGATCCAGGCGACGGCGCTGGGCTTCGTCATCGCGCTCGTGCTGGGGCTCGTCCTCGCCGTGCTCAAGGCGGCGCCGACGCGGCTGATCTCCTGGCCGGCCAAGGCCATCGCCGAGTTCCTGCGGGACACGCCGCTGCTCGTGCAGCTGTTCTTCCTCTATTACGTCCTGCCGGAATTCGGGATCGTGCTACCGGCCTTCCTGACGGGGGCGCTGGCACTGGGCCTTCAGTACAGCGCCTATGTCTCGGAAGTGTATCGGGGCGGGCTCGAGGCGGTGGACCAAGGCCAACACGAGGCGAGCCGCGCGCTCAACCTCGCATCCGGCCGTACCTTCACCCGGATCGTCCTGCCGCAGGCCATTCCGCGCGTCGTCCCGGCACTCGGCAACTACCTCGTCTCGATGATGAAGGACGTACCCGTCCTGTCGGTCGTCACCGTCCTCGAGATGCTCAACGTCGCCAGGATCATCGGCGACCGGACCTTCAACTACCTGATCCCGCTGTCCATGGTCGGCGGTCTCTATCTCATTCTCACGCTCGTGGCCGCTGCCGGCGTGCGGGCGCTCGACGTGAACCTGCCGAAGAGGGGGCTGCCGCTCCGATGACCCAGCCGATCATTGAATTCGAGAACGTCGTCAAGCGCTTCGGCCCCGTCACGGTGCTCGACCACCTGAACTTCAGCGTACAGCCCGGCGAGAAGGTGACGATCATCGGGCCTTCCGGCTCCGGCAAGTCCACCGTGCTGCGCATCCTGATGACGCTGGAGACGATCGACGACGGCATCGTCCGCGTCGAGGGTGAGCCGCTGTGGCACGAGGAAAGCGGCGGCGAACTCAAGCCCGCGGGCGAGGCGCATCTGCGGCACATGCGCGAGAAGCTCGGCATGGTGTTCCAGAACTTCAACCTGTTTCCGCACATGACGGTCCGGCGCAATCTCACCGAAGCCCCGCGCACCGTTCTCGGCCTGCCGAAGGCCGAGGCCAACGACCGCGCCGAGGAACTGCTCGACATGGTCGGGCTGGTGGATCAGGCCGACAAGTTCCCCGGCCAGCTCTCCGGCGGACAGCAGCAGCGGGTCGGCATCGCCCGCGCGCTGGCCATGCGGCCGAAGGTGATGCTGTTCGACGAGCCGACCTCGGCCCTCGATCCCGAACTCGTCGGCGACGTCCTCAACGTCATCCGGCATCTCGCTGAGGAGCACGATCTGACGATGCTGCTGGTGACCCACGAGATGCGCTTCGCCCGCGAGATCTCCGACCGGATCCTGTTCTTCGACGGCGGCACGATCTGCGAGGAAGGAACGCCGGCGGAAATCTTCGGCGAGCCGAAGAAGGAGCGCACGCGCGAATTCCTGAAGGCGGTCCTCGAGACGGCCTGAGCTTTCCTCAGACCAGCGGAACGCCCGTCAGATCCATCACGGCGCCGTAGCTGACGAGCGAACAGACCACCATCAGGGCGGCAACCGCGAAAGCGCCGCCGAGATCCTTACCCGTGGCGAAATAGATCAGCCGGATCGTGAGCGCGATCGAGGCGAGGCCGACGAGCACGCCGAGCAGCGCCGTCCCCTCGCTGGCGCCGAGCAGCAGGACGAGCACCCAGTACGGGGCAAAGGCCCAGGCGAGGAACGCCCCGCCCCAGTTGGTCGCCACGACCAGCGGCACGATCTTCCGGGAGTAGCCGATGCGCTTCGCCGCGAGGATCAGGACGAGGATCGGCAGCAGCCAGCCGATGATGTCGGCGAGGAAGTGCGCCATGTAGATCGTCATCGCGCTGGTATCGGCGACCGGACCGCGGCGCTCCACGGCCTCGTACTCGATCCAGGAAAGCGCGATCGGCGGCAGCGCCACGACGATCGCCGAGAAGGACTGCCAGAACCCGTCGGCGCTCAGATCGAGCCGCCGCAGGCCCTCGGCCTTCCCGCTCATCAGCAGCAGGGCGCCCGAGAAATAGCGCACGACCTCGTCGAGACTCGGCACCAGGTCAGGGGTAGGCGGCAAACCAGCGGGCGATGAAGGCTTCATAGATCCGCGTCAGTCCTTCGAGATCGACAAGGGCGACCCTCTCATTGGCCATGTGCATTGTCTTGCCGACAAGCCCGAATTCTACCACCGGACAACAATCTTTGATGAAGCGTGCGTCGGACGTGCCCCCGGATGTCGACAATTCCGGCCTTCGGCCGGTCACCTCGAAGATCGCTGCGGCGAGTGACTGCGTCAACGCGTCGTCCCGCGTGACGAAGGCTTCGGCGGGCCGCTCCCGCCAGACGGTCTCCACCGACGCGGCGGCACGCCCCGGCCGCAGGCGGGCCTCTCGCGCCGCCGATCCGATCCGGCGCTGCAACTCCTCTTTGAGCGTCTCCGGGGTCCAGAGGTCGTTGAAGCGGACGTTGAAATAGAGACGCGAGCGGGCCGGAATGACGTTGACGGAGGGATTGCCGGTGTCGATCGAGGTAACCTCGAGATGGGAGGGCGGGAAGCGCTCCGTCCCCTCGTCGAGCGGCTCCGCCATCAGCGCCTCGGCGATGGCCGTGATTGCGCGCACCGGATTGTCGGCAAGATGGGGATAGGCGACGTGGCCCTGGACGCCCGTCACCCTGACCTCGGCCGAGAGCGACCCGCGCCGGCCGATCTTGATCATGTCGCCCAACTCGGCACGGTTCGTCGGCTCCCCGACCACGCAGGCGTCGAAGCGCTCGCCGCGCTCTGTCGCCCAGGTGAGCAGCTTGACGGTGCCGTTGACCGCCGGGCCTTCCTCGTCGCCGGTGATCAGCAGCGAAAGCTGGCCAGCCGGCAATTCTCCTCGGCCTTGCAGCCGCGCTACGGCCGCGACGAAGGCGGCGATTCCGCCCTTCATGTCGACGGCGCCACGTCCGATCATCTCCCCGTCGACGATTTCGGCGGCGAACGGGTCCTGATGCCAGTCGCCGCTGTCGCCGGGCGGGACGACGTCGGTGTGACCGGCGAAGACCAGATGCGGCCCGGCCGCGCCCCTGCGGGCGAAGAGGTTCTCGACGTCCGGCGTGCCAGCCTCATGGAAGACCGGCCGCTCGACGGAGAAGCCGAGCGGCGCCAGCATCGCGGCGAGCGTCGTCAGCGAGCCCGCCTCCTCCGGCGTGACAGAGGGGCAGCGGATCAGCGCCGCGAGCACGGCGGACGGGTCGGTCGTATCGGTCATGGCTTTCGAATAACCCGGATGCCGCGCGCCCGCCACAGAGGCTGGCGGCAACACGAAAGCCGCTTGTCCCCCAGTTGCGGCGACCGCGCCACGTTTCCGCCGCGTTCCGGGCGGAAAGGCTGAAGCGGGGACAATCATCGCGAGGGGACTTCATGGGATCGGGGGATATTGCCGCCATCGATGCGCGACGGCTTCGTCTGGCACCGATGGCCGCGATCGCGGCGCTTTTGGCCTTCTCCGGCTGCATTGCCGACGGGCCGGGCGGCTCGCCCCTCGCCCTCGGCGCCGCCGCCACCGAGTCTGAGACCGAAGAGACCGAGATCGCCGCAGCGGACTCCGCCGTTGCCTCCTCCGCCGGCGATGTCGCGATCGCCGCGCGCGAGGCCAGCCAGGCAGCCGAATCCGGCACGATCTCCGGCAGCGCGGCGCTCGACCGGCTGATCGAGAAGCACGCGCTCGAGGCCGGCGTGCCGCCTGCCCTGGCCTATGCCGTCGTCCGGGTCGAGAGCCGCTACAACCCGAAGGCCAAGGGCGCCGGCGGCGTCTACGGGCTCAGCCAGATCAAGCCCGCAACGGCCCGCAGCATGGGGTTCTCGGGCTCGCCGAACGACCTGCTCGATGCCGAGACCAATCTCACCTACGGCATGAAATATCTGAAGGGCGCCTGGGAAAAGGGCGGCCACGACGTCTGCCAGACCTCGATGAAGTACAAGGGCGGCCACCGCACGACCCGCATGAGCCAGTCGGCGGCGCGCTATTGCTCCGCGGTCAAGGCGCACATGGCCGAGGTCAACAAGCGGCGGCGCATGCCGGGACCGGCCGAAGCCGCGCCCGAGAAGGAAGAGGGCCTGCTCGGCACCATGGTCGCGGCCATTACGCCGAGGACAGCTGCGGCGAGCACGGCCGCACCAGCCGCGCCGACGCGGCCAGTAGCAGAAGAAGCCGCGGCTCCGGCGCAGGCCCCGGCGCAGGCCGCCGTGGCGACGGCACTGATCCCTGCTCCCAAGCCGGCGGCCGTGCCTGCGCCCCCCGCGCCGGAGACGGCCGAGATCGCGGCGGCACCGGCGCCGTCGTCCGCCAAAGGCGGCCGGGTCGCGGCCGTGACAGAGGAGCCGGGGCTCGACGAGGCGGCGCTGGCTGCCCGGATGGGCTTCGACGACGACGTCGCGCCGTTGCTGCGCGGCGGCCAGTAGCATCTTCGGGAATATGCCCAGGGACGCGGCGCTTATTCAGCTGCCTCAGCGGTCGGAGACGACCAGCATCGGGCCCAGCCGGTCGCGCCGATAGTCGATCCCGGCGTCGGGGTAATAGAGGCTCGACACCTGCCCGTCGAAGAACAGCGCGTCGCGGCAGCCGAGCCGGTCGCGGAAGAACAGCGCGAAGTCCCAGAAATTTACCGCCTGGCGTGACAGGACGAGGCGAACCACCCGCCCGTCCTCGCTGGCGCAGACGCCGTTGCGGACATAGCGGCTGTCGGACCCGTCGATGAAGCGCGGATGGAGTTGCCCGTCCTTCAGCAGCATCGGCCCGGACTGGGTGGCGAGAGCCGGCCGGTGATCGCCGGCGACATAGGCGTCGGTCTCCATCACCCGCGCCTCGCCGTCCTCGACGAAGAACACGCCGTTCGGCTTCATCGAATAGTTGCCGCTGCCGGTGCCGCGCACCAGCGGACTGACTTCACGCCCGTCCTGGACGGCAAGGCCGACGGCCCGCCGGTCCTCGTGGTACATGCCGGCATTCATGATCAGGCGGACGCGCCCGCTCTCGACGCTGGCGCTGGCCCGCTCGAAGGTCTCGTAGGGCCGGCCATCCCGATCCTCGGCCCGCAGCGCGACATCGTAGCGGTCCAGCGGGACGTCGCAGACGAGGTATTCGACGCCCGAGGCGGCTTCGGTGCGGCAGATCCCCTCATGGCCGGCCGTAATGCTCGGCGCCGGCTGCAGCCAACCGAGCAGGCCGCCAAATGCCGCCAGGGTGACGGGCCAGACGCTGTTCAGGCGAGAACGACGCATCACCATGTCTTTCTCGCGGCCTTTGCACCGTCACTCATGCGCGGGAACGCCGGCGGGTAGCGGCCACGCGATCAGCTGCGCAGCAACTCGTTGATCGAGGTCTTGGAGCGGGTCCGCTCGTCCACCCGCTTGACGATCACGGCGCAGTAGAGGCCCGGCCCCGGCTCGCCATTGCCCATCGGCTTGGCCGCCGGCAACGTGCCGGCCACCACCACCGAATAGGGCGGCACCTCGCCATAGGTGATCGAGCCGGTGGCGCGGTCGACGATCTTCGTCGACTGGCCGATGAAGACGCCCATGCCGAGCACCGAGCCCTCGCGCACGATGCAGCCCTCGACCACCTCGGAGCGCGCGCCGATGAAGCAATTGTCCTCGATGATAGTCGGGCCGGCCTGCATCGGCTCCAGCACGCCGCCAATGCCGACGCCGCCGGACAGGTGCACGTTCTTGCCGATCTGCGCGCAGGACCCGACCGTCGCCCAGGTGTCGACCATCGTGCCCTCGTCCACGAAGGCACCGAGATTGACGAAGGACGGCATCAGCACGACGTCCCGACCGATATGGGCCGAATGGCGTACGACGGCGCTCGGCACGGCGCGGAAGCCCGCCGAACGGAACCGCTCGGGATCCCAGCCGGCGAATTTCGACGGGACCTTGTCCCACCAGGTGGCGCCGCCCGGTCCGCCCTCGATCACCGCCATGTCGTTGAGCCGGAAGGACAGGAGCACCGCCTTCTTCAGCCACTGGTGCACCGTCCAGGATCCGTCCGTCTCGCGCGTCGCGACCCGGGCCTCGCCCCGGTCCAGGAGCCCGAGAGCCGCCTCCACCGCCTCGCGCACCGGCCCGCTCGTCGTGGCGGAGACGGTATCACGCTCCTCGAAAGCGCGTTCGATCGTCGATTCGAGGGCGGCGCGGTCCGGCGCGGTCATCGGCAGGCTCCTGGAAAAGCGGGAAAGACGGGCGTCGGGCGCCCTGTCGAAATCGGCCCGGACCCTAGTTGAAGGGCCTGCAGGAATCAATTCGAGCAGGCGAGGCATTCGTGACGCAACAGACACCGCGCGACCACAATGGCTGGGATCCGTTCCCCAGCTCGCAGCGGGACCGGCAGGACGTGGAGACCATTCCGGCGACGCCGCAGACGAGCTCATCCACCTATCGCCTCGCCTATGACGATGCCGACTTCCTGACCCGCGAGGAGCTCCGGGGCGTGCGCCTGCAGCTCGAGCTGGTCAAGCCGGAAATGGCGCTGAACGACGCGGGCATCCTGTCGACGGTGGTGCTGTTCGGCGGCGCCCGCATCCCGGAGCCCGGCGGGGCCGCGTGGGCGGCGCGCAATCCGGTGCAGAAGCAGAACCTCGAGGCGAACTCTCGCTACTACGAGGAGGCGCGGCGCTTCGCCCGCTTCGCCTCGCAGCACTCGGCGGACACGCACGGCGGCAAGGAGTTCGTCATCGTCACCGGCGGCGGCCCCGGCGTGATGGAGGCCGGTAATCGCGGCGCCTCCGACGTCGACGCGGTGTCGATCGCGCTGAACATCACCCTGCCCCACGAACAGGCGCCCAACACCTACACGACGCCGGAACTGTCGTTCAACTTCCACTATTTCGCGATCCGCAAGATGCACTTCCTCCTGCGGGCGAAGGCGATGGCGATCTTTCCGGGCGGCTTCGGGACGCTGGACGAGCTGTTCGAGGGGCTGACCCTCATCCAGACGCGCCGGATGCAGCGGATCCCGGTGATCCTGTTCGGCGAGGAATTCTGGCGTCGCGTCATCAATTTCGAGGCGCTGGCGGAAGAAGGCACGATCTCGCCGAACGATCTCGACCTGATCACCTTCGTCGACACGGCAGAGGACGGCTGGCAGGCGATCCGCGACTTCTACGCCTTCTGACCGGCGCCAGCCGGTCGCGCCGTAGGCCTACTGGGCATTGCGGCCCATGCGTTCGCGCAGTTCCGCGCAATGGTCGGTGACGTTCGCCCGGGGCGTGAAGATAGTGAAGTCGTAGGGCGCCGGCGCGTCCTGGACGAGGCCGTAATCGGCCTGCGATTCCGCCGCCTCAGTGACCTCGACCATCTGGACGGAGACCGACTTGGACCGAGGTTCGCGTTCGGCGATGATGGCGGGGACGGCCCGGTCGTTGCGGACATGGCCGGCCCCGGCGATCAGGACGGCGCTGCCGCTCTGCTTCGCGGCGTCGATCAACGCATCGGCCATGGCGCCGTCGCCGGCGCGCTGCACGAGGCCCATCGGCGCGATTGCCCGCTCCGGCATCAGGCCGCAATGCGCCTCGCGAATGGCTTCGGCCATTTCCTCCGACTGCGCTGCCGGCAGCGGTGCATTCAGCCCCAGACGCTCGACATCCTCGGCGGCCAGCGCGTCGATGCCGCTTCTCGAGATCGCACCGACCACCGCCTCGTCGAGATTGCCAGCTGCCATCGACAGGCCGTTCTCGACCACGGTCTCGAAGATCGGCCGATAGATCGAGAAGTCGGGCCAGCCACGCTCGGCCCATTCCAGCCCGTCGGCGAGCGCGTCCAGATCCTCGGCGCCGGAAGCGCCAAAGCTCTCCAGCACCGGTGCGAAGCGATCGGGGATCATCTCGAACACCACGGACGGCGCCGTGCCGGCCCGGGCCAGATCCGCGACGATGTCGGCTTGCAGCCGGTGGTGGTCCGGGTTGTCGTGGATTTCGCCGAGCAGGACGTAACGGGCAGAACCCGCCTCTTGGAGCAACGCCGTCGCGCTCGAGGGCAGGCCGTCGCCGCGGAAGACGCCGCCGACCAGCGGGTTGTCGGCAAAGTGCCGGGATGTCCAGCGGGGGGCGCGGGAGTCGAACAGCTTGGTGGCGGTGACGGCCACGGCGCCGTCGGCCGGCTGCTCGTCAAGCTGTCTGTCCTCGGCGGCCAGACGTGTGAGTTGCTCCACCGCTGGCGATGCACCACCAGCGCCCGCTTCCGCTTCCGGCTCGCCGTCGCGATCGAAGGGCGCCGCCGTGGCAACCGCCACGAAGGTGTCACCACCCTCCTTCGTATAAGGCAGGCGCACGCGGTCGTCGGGCTCGGGTGCGACGAACGTCGCTTCGTCCGGCGCGGCGAGCGGCAGCTTCGCCACGATGCGTTCGACATTGCCGGCAGCCGCGAAGCCGAGGCCCGCGAAGACGGCGATGCACGCAGGTATCCAGACGAAGCGTCCCAAGTCGGCATGTCCCCAAAGTCAGATGCACCGATGCGAACCGGTGGCGATCGGATTGCGTAGAGATCGGCAATGGATGTGGCAGAACTATTGCAGACCAGGGCTTCGACGACGAAAATCGGCCGGCCCGTGATCGGAGCACCATAACGGTGAAGATTTTGCGAAGCTGACGGCGTCCGTGCCGCCCGAGAGGGGCGGACGGTCCCGCTCTCGCCGGACCGTCCGCGTCGCCTCCCCAGGCAACTCCCGCCGCTTGGCAGACCGAATCACGGCCTGCTCTCCTCGGGTACCACCCGCTCTGAATACAAGCGCTCGAAAGACTGCGATAGAAGCGCTGCGCCACAACCCCAAGGTTTTGGCAAGGATCCTCAATGAACCGTTAAATCAGCTGGGGAAAACGACCCCGCGCTCTACAGTCGCGCCGCCAACGCGCGGCTTGGCCAGCAGGTCGGCGCCATGCCGTTCCTGGCCTCGAAATCGCCGATCGAACGACGGGTCTTGAAGCCGGCGAGCCCGTCCGCGCCGCCGACATCGTAGCCGAGCCCGATCAGCTTCTGCTGCATCCGCGCGACGTCGCCGCGGGTCAGGCGGTCCGTGTCCCGCCACTGGCCGGACAACGGCCCGGCGCCCTGCTTGCGGTCGGCGGCGTGGCCGACGAACAGGGCGTAGAGGTCGGAGTTGTTGTACTCCTTGATGACGTAGAAATTCTGCGTCGCGATGAAGGCCGGCCCGTTGCGACCGGCGGGCATCATCAGATGTCCGCGCGCGCCGAGTTCGTTGGCGGGAAACGGGCGCCCGGACACGCGGGTGACGCCGGCCGCGGCGAATTCCGAAATCGGCCGCCCGCGATCCGGCCCCTCGTTGGCGCAGGAAACGCTCTCCGGCACCACGACCTCGTAACCCCAATCGCGGTCCGGCTGCCAGCCGGACTGGCGCAGATAGTGGGCGATCGAGGCGAGCGTGTCGGGCACCGAATTCCAGATGTCCTTGCGGCCGTCGCCGTCGAAATCGACCGCCAGCGTCAGGAACTTCGACGGCATGAACTGCGGCTGCCCGAGCGCACCGGCCCAGGAGGACTTCATCTCGGACACCTTGAGGTGGCCGTCAGAAACGATCTGCAGGGCGGCGAGGAGTTCCTCGCGGAACATCACCTTGCGCCGCGCGAGATAGGCCTTGGTCCCCAGTACCTCGAAGGCGTTCTCGGGAATCCTGGCGTTGCCGAAGCCGGACTCCCGACCCCAGATCGCGACGACGATCGGCGCCGGCACGCCGTAGCGGGCGACGATGCGATCGAGCAGCGCCTTGTGCTTCTGGAGAAGCGCGCGGCCCTGGCTGACATTGCCGGCGACGGCGCGCTCGGAAAGATAATCGGCGCCGCTGCGGAACTCCGCCTGGAAGTTCGTCTCCGCGACAGTCTCGCCCGAGCCCGGCAGTTGCAGGTCCGGCAGCTTCAGATTGAGGCCGACGCCCTGGAAGGCCTGGTCGAACACCGGACGCGGCACCCCGCGCTGCCGCGCCGCCGGCCAGATGTCGGTTTCCAGGAAGTCGCGGAAGCCGGCTTCAAGGTTCTGTGCCGCTGCCGGGGCAAGCGCGCAGAAGAAGAGGATGGCGGCGAACAGGGTGCGGAGCATGGCTTCCCATCAGGATCGGCGGCGGATCGGGCGGCGCGGGAACATCGTGCACCATCGCTGACGATGCATGAGCGAAGCTGCAGCATTCGATGGCAAATTGACGGCGGGGGCGGAGAAGAGGCCGAGTCAGGCGACACCGCCTCGCCGCCGCGTGCGGCCGCGCGCCTCAGAGCCCGGTGCGCGACCGCATCGCGGCCGCCAGCGTTCCCTCGTCGAGATAATCGAGTTCTCCGCCGACGGGCACGCCGTGCGCCAGGCGGGTGATCTTCACGTCGAGCCCTTCGAGCTGGTCCATGAGGTAATGCGCCGTGGTCTGCCCCTCGACGGTGGCGTTGACCGCCAGCACCAGCTCCCTGATGCCGCCGCGATGGACCCGCTCGACCAGCTGCCGGATGGTCAGATCGTCCGGGCCGATGCCCTCGAGCGGCGACAGGACGCCGCCCAGCACATGATAGGCGGCGTTGAGGGCCTTGGCGCGCTCCAGCGCCCAGAGATCGGAGACGTCCTCCACCACGATCACCGTCGTCTGGTCGCGCGAATGATCGGTGCAGACCGTGCAGGGATCGAACGTGTCGATGTTCCCGCAGACCCCGCAGATCGTGACCTTGTCACGCGCCTCGGCCATCGCGGCGGCAAGCGGCGACAGCAGCTGTTCGCGCCGCTTGACGAGGTGAAGAGCGGCCCGGCGCGCCGAGCGGGGGCCAAGGCCCGGAAGCTTCGCCAGCAGCTGGATCAGCCGCTCGATCTCCGGGCCTGCAATGGGTTTTGCCATGAATGACGAGCCGGTCGGCTATCCTCTGTCGCGGCGGTGCGCGCGCCTGCCGGCTGACGCTCCCGCCTGTCCTGCCGCGAGCGGGCGCGTCACGCCCGGCCGCTTCGCGCGATGTGTCCTAGAAGGGGAACTTCATGCCGCCCGGCAGCTGCAGGCCGGCGGTCATCTCCTGGGTCTTTTCCTGGATGGCGAGGTCGAGCTTGCCCTTCGCGTCATTATGCGCGGCGACCACCAGATCCTCGACGATGTCCTTCTCCTCCTCGCGCAGGAGGCTCGGGTCGATGACGATGCCCTGCATCTCGCCCTTGCCGTTGAGGCTGACGCTGACCACGCCGCCGCCGGCCTGGCCGGTCACCTCGATCCGGGCGACCTCTTCCTGCAGCCCGGCCATCTTCTCCTGCATGGCCTTCGCCTGCTTCATCATGCCCATGAGGTCTTTCATCGGGGGTTCTCCTATTCGTCGTCGTCCATCTCGGACGGATCATCCAGAATGTCGTCGTCCACCATAGCGGCGAGTTCCTCCACGACCACCGCCGCTTCGGCTTCCCCGCGCAATCTGACGTCGACGATCTTGGCGCCGGGAAAGGCCGACAGCACGGCAGCGACCTCCGGATCCTTCGCCGCGTCGGACAGAAGCGTGGCGCGGCGGGAGGCTTCCGCCTCCTCGAGCGTCGGCATCGCCTCGCCGCTCGATATGGCGACCACCCACCGCTGGCCCGTCCATTCGTGCAGCTTGCGGGTGAGGTCGCTGATCAGGGTCCGGGGCGCCTCGGGCGTCAGCGCCACTTCGAGGCGGCCCGGCACGAGCTTCACCAGCCGCAGATAGCGATGAATGGAGACCCGCATCAGCGAATCGCGCTTCGTCTCGGCCAGCGCGACCAGATCCTCCAGCGTTCCGATCGCGATGTTCGGTGCCGCGGCCTGCGCAGGCGTCGCCCGCTCCGGCGCCGGGCTGGTCGAGGCCAGCGCGAGGTGCGCCCGCGAGCCGGACGAGCCGCCGGCGGGGCGCGGCATCTGCGCCTGTGATCCGGCTCCTGCGCCATTGCCGCCGGGGGACCCCTGCGGCTCGGCGGGGCGGGCCGGCGGCGCGGGCGGCGCCGGCAGCGCATCGGCGCCTTCCTGGCGGATCAGCCGCACCAGATCGTCCGGTGACGGCATGTCGGCGGCATGAGCGATGCGGATGAGCGCCATTTCCGCCGCCTGCCGCGGCGTGGTGGCGTTGCGGGTTTCCTCCAGCGCCTTCAGCAGCATCTGCCAGACCTGGCTCAGCGTGCGGATCGACAGGGTGGTCGAGAAGGCAAGGCCGCGCTCGGACTCCATCGGCGACAATGCCGCGTCGTCGGCGGCTTCCGGCACGTAGCGCAGCGTCGTGACGAGATGGGTGAAGTCGGCGAGATCGGCGAGGACCACGGCGGGATCGGCGCCGGCAGCATATTGCTCGCGCAGTTCCGCCAGCGCCGCCCGCCCGTCGCCTGCCATCAGCTTCTCGAACAGGTCGATGATGCGCACGCGGTCGGCAAGGCCGAGCATGTCGCGCACCGCCTCGCCGGAGATCACCCCGGCGCCGTGGGCGATCGCCTGGTCTGTGAGCGAGAGCGCGTCGCGGACCGAGCCTTCCGCCGCCCGTGCGATCAGCCGCAGGGCTTCGGCGTCGATCGCCACGGATTCTGCGTCGGCGATCTTCTGCAGATGCGCAATCAGGGTCGGGGTGTCGACGCGGCGCAGATCGAAACGCTGGCAGCGCGACAGGACGGTGATCGGCACCTTGCGGATCTCGGTCGTGGCGAACACGAACTTCACGTGCTCCGGCGGCTCCTCCAGCGTCTTCAGCAGGCCGTTGAAGGCCTGGTTCGACAGCATGTGGACCTCGTCGATGATGTAGACCTTGTAGCGGGCCGAGACGGGCCGGTAGCGCACCTGCGCGATGATCTCGCGCACGTCGTCAATGCCGGTGTGGGAGGCCGCGTCCATCTCCACGACATCGACATGGCGTCCTTCCATGATCGCCTGGTCGTGGACGCCGGGCTCGACCATGTGGATCGTCGGCTGATCGATCGTCTCGGTCTGGTAGTTCAGCGCACGGGCCAGGATGCGGGCGGTGGTGGTCTTGCCGACGCCGCGCACCCCGGTCAGCATCCACGCCTGGGCGATGCGGCCGGTTTCGAAGGCGTTGGTGAGGGTCCGCACCATCGGCTCCTGGCCGATCAGATCGTCGAAGGAGCCGGGACGATACTTGCGGGCCAGGACGCGGTAGGGAGCCGCGGAGCTCTCCAAAGTCGTCGCAGTGCCGCTGTGGGTATCGCTCATCGGTCCGTCCGGATGTCAGGAGGCGCTTGCCCCGGTCGGGAAGGCACCGGCCGGCTCTGCCGCCCGCCGACATGCGCGCCCTGCCCCGGTTCTGAAGCGAAAGGATGGACGGCGCAACCCCTTCCGCCACGGATGCGCCCGCCGTCGTTTCGCCTCAATTTGGATGACGACCATTGCTGGACGAAGGCGGTCCCGATCCGTGGTTGCCCGAGGGGCTGCCGGCGGCGTCGCAAGGAGAGAGCATGGCACTCGGACGCTACCAGAAGCAGCGCAAGCTGGTGCTCTTCGCGCTTCTCTCGATCGCCCTGATGGCGTTGCTGTTCGTCGGCTCCGCCTGGCCGGAAGATATCCACGAATCGATCGAGATGGCCGGCCTCGGGCTGATCGTGGTCGGCATTGCCGGCCGGATCTGGTGCACGTTCTACATCGGCGGGCGCAAGGCCGCCGAGATCGTGTCGAAGGGGCCCTACTCGATCTCGCGCAACCCGCTCTACGTCTTTTCCAGCATCGCCGCCGGCGGCGCGGGCGCGGCGACCGGCAGCATCCTGCTCGGCGCCTTCTTCATGCTCGGCTGCGCGGTGGCGTTTGGCGTCGTGATCCTCCGCGAGGAAGCCTATCTGCGGGAGACCTTCGGGAGCGAGTTCGAGACCTATGCGTCGCGGGTCCCGCGGTTCCTGCCCGACGTCTCGCTCTACCGGGACGTTCAGCGCCTCAGCATCGACATGGGGCTGGTCTACCGGACGCTGATCGACGGCCTGATGTTCTTCGCCGCGCTGCCGTTCTTCGAGACGGTGGAGATGATGCAGGCGGCCGGGCACCTGCCGGTGCTCCTGCGCCTCTACTGAGAGGCGACGGCAGTCGTCAGGAAGGCGGCATCCGGCGACAATGGCAGGAACCGCATCTCGCGGAAGGCGAAAAAGGTGGGAGGCTGGCACGATGACCCGTGCCATAGCTCGTTGGGGCTGCTTCCTTCCGGACCTGACCCGGTTGGCGAGTGGCTCGTCCACCACCAACCTCCCGGCCTCCATATCGATCATCGGCGACCTAAATGCAAGACGGGTGCCCGGGAGATCACGACATGCGAGCCTTTGAAATCGACCCTCGCCTCGCGGCGGACAGCGTGTCGGTCGGCAGGCTCGGCCTCTGCGAATTGCGGCTGATGGACGACCGGCGGTGGCCGTGGGTGATCCTCGTGCCGCAGCGTGCCGGCATCGTCGAGTTCCACGAGTTGACGCCGCTCGACCAGACCATGCTGACCTTCGAGATGGCACTGGTCGCCAAGGCGCTGAAGGCGGCGACCGGCGCGACCAAGATCAATATCGGCGCGCTGGGGAATATCGTTCCGATGTTCCACCTGCATGTCGTGTGCCGGCGAGACGGCGATCCGAACTGGCCGCATCCGGTCTGGGGACACGGAAGCCGCAAGGCTTATGCCCCCGCTGACGCGCAGCGCCTTGCCGAGGAAATCCGTCGGGCGGTACTGCCGGTATGAGGGACGACGATCGGCAATGGGACGATTCGCGGCCCGAGATCAGCGCCCGCATCGGCCTGTCCGGCAACCGGTTGTCCCGCGACGGCGAGCACCGCACCGAGGCGAGCCTTGCCGCCGCACTCGATCACGAAGAGGCCCGGCTCTATCTTGCGAGCGGCGGGCGGTGGCTCGTGCGGACGGATGGGCCGACGCCGGATCCGCTGTTCGCGACGGCGGCGGCGGCGGAACTCGGCGCCGATCTTGCCGAGTGCGTGCTGCTCGGCACCGATGCGGCGGGACGGCCGCGGCTTGCTGCCACCCTCGCCGACGATCTGGTGCCAGCCGAGGGCATCAGCCTGATCGACCTGCGCTCGATCGCCGTGCAGGCGATGCTGGACCCCGACAGCGAGGGCCAGCTCGGCCAGGCGGCGCATCTTCTCGGCTGGCACGGCCGCAATCGCTTCTGCGCCCGCTGCGGGACCGCGACGCTACCCGACGCGGCGGGCTACCGCAGACGCTGCCCGGGCTGCGGCGACATCGTCTTCCCGCGGACCGATCCGGTGGCGATCATGCTGGTGCATGACGGCGCGGGGCGCTGCGTGCTCGGCCGGCAGCCGCGCTTTCCCGACAAGTTCTGGTCGTGCCTCGCGGGCTTCATCGAACCGGGCGAGACAGTCGAGGACGCGGTACGGCGCGAGACGCTGGAGGAAGCGGGCCTTCCGGTTAGCCGGGTGGACTATCTCGCCTCGCAGCCCTGGCCCTTCCCCGGCAGCCTGATGATCGGCTGCATGGCCCTGGCGACGGAGACCGCGATCGCCTTCGACGCGACGGAGCTGGAGGCCTGCCGCTGGTTCTCGCGGGACGAGGTCCGGGCGATGCTGGACGGCACGCATCCGCACGGGCTCGCCGTGCCGCACGGCTACGCCATCGCTCATCATCTGATCCGGGCGTTTGCCGAGGGCTGAGACCCAGGACTTACAACTCTTGATTGTGTATCGAGATGGGTGCTACTCTTCCTAGAGAACAAGGGAGGTATCGATGGCCTATCGGAAGTGTAAAGGGAAAGACACTTGGCACTGGTGCCGGAACTGTCAGAACTGGCCAACCACTGACTACGAAGAGAAGCCAGCGAAACCCAGCTCCGGAGAACTCTGTAACGAGTGCCTGAGCAAGGACCGCGCGGGAAACTGCACGAAATAGCGGGCAGCTTCCTCCCTGACTATTGTACGGGCGCCGCCAGCTTCAAATCTGCCTGTCTGCGGCCGACCTATTCGCCGGGAATCCCGGGAGGTCCATCCATGCGGCCTTCGGCGGCGGGATAGACGCCCAGAATCTGGATGCGCCGGGTGAAGAAGGCGAGCTCCTCCAGCGCCAGCCGCACGGATTCGTCCTCCGGATGACCCTCGACGTCGGCATAGAACTGCGTCGCAACGAAATGCCCGCCGATCTGGTAGCTTTCGAGCTTCGTCATGTTGACGCCGTTGGTCGCGAAGCCGCCGAGGGCCTTGTAGAGCGCGGCCGGCAGGTTGCGAACCTCGAAGACGAAGGTGGTGACGGTGCGCCTGCCCTGCGGCGCCCAGAGTGCCTGCGGCGAGGCGTCGGGGCGGGCGAGGACGACGAAGCGGGTGATGTTGTTCTCAGAATCCTCGACATCGCGCTCGATGATGTCCAGCCCGTAACGACCGGCCGCCAGTTCCGGCGCCAGCGCCGCCCGGCTCGGATCCTTCGCCTCGGCGACCTCGCGGGCGGCGCCCGCCGTGTCGCCGGCGACCTGCGGCTTCCAGCCGTTGCTGCGGATGAAGTTCCGGCACTGGCCAAGCGCATGGATGTGGCTGTGGACACTGCGGATCGCCCCGCGCCCCGTGCCCGGCAGCACCATCAGCTGGAAATGGATCGGCATGAAATACTCGCCGACGATCTGCAGGCCCGAATCCGGCATCAGATGATGGATGTCGGCGACGCGGCCGGCGAGCGTGTTCTCGATCGGGATCATCGCCCGCTCCGCCTCGCCCGAACGCACCGCCTCGAAGGCGTCGTCGAAGGACGGACAGGGAAGCGGCTCCATCGTGTCGGCGAAGACGTGCCGGCAGGCCATGTCGGAGTTGGCGCCGAACTCGCCCTGGAAGGCGATGCGCGGCAGGGTCGTCACTGGCTGGTTCATGGCTGCGCTGCTCCGTACATGATGCGGGCTCGCTCCAGGTCGCCCGCCGCGTCGACCCCGAGCGGTATCGTGTCGACGATCTCCGCGTCGATGCGCATGCCGTCCTCGAGGGCGCGCAGCTGCTCCAGCTTTTCGCGGATCTCGAGCGAAGAGGGCGGCAGCGCGACGAAACGCTCGAGACTGGCACGCCGATAGGCGTAGAGACCGACATGATGATAGAGCGGCCCCTCGCCCCAGGGCGCGGTCGCCCGGGTGAAGTAGAGCGCGCGAAGCCGCGACGCGCCGATCGGCGACCCCACCAGCTTGACGACGTTCGGATTGGTCGCCTCGGCGTCGTCGCGGATCTCGACGCAGAGCGTCGCGATGTCGCAGCGCGGATCCTCGAAGGGCGCGAGTACCTGACGAATCGCCTCCGGCTCGATGGTCGGCAGGTCGCCCTGGACGTTGACCACGGTCTCGACCGAGCCGTCCGGATCGACACGAGCCAAGGCCTCGAAGATCCGGTCGGAGCCCGACTGGTGATCCGGCGACGTCATCACGGCTTCGTAGCCCGCCGCCGCCACCGCGTCCTGGATTTCCGCCGCATCGGTCGCGACGACGACGCGGCCGATCCCCGCAGCTTGCGCCCGCTCGGCGACGCGCACCACCATCGGTCGGCCGCCAATGTCGGCGAGCGCCTTCTTCGGCAGGCGCGTCGAGCCAAGACGGGCCGGGATGAGCACGAGGATGGACATGGGCGAATCGTGAATCGGAGGTGAGTGCGAAAGCGCTTGAACGGCGCCTTCATGGATGACAATAGACGCGGCGGAACCGCCTCTTACCGCTGTTGCCTTGAAACCGCAAAAGACCTAGGTTCCGCGCGTTTTTTGCACGATGAAGCGTCGGCCCGGCTGCCGACATCGCAGAGAGGTCCCCTCCGCCCATGGATTCGTTCGAGGCCAACAAGATCTTCGGCGCCGTACTCGGGACGATCTTCGTCCTGTTCGGCGGGAGCCTCCTCGCGGAAGGGCTTTTCCACGCGGAAACCCCGGAGACGCCGGGATTCGATATCGTCGTGGCCGAGGCCGAAGAGGGCGCCGGGGAAGCCGCGGCAGAGGAAGAGGCCGTGCCGATCGCAGCGCTGCTGCAGACCGCGGACGCCGATGCGGGCGCTTCCGAATTCCGCAAGTGCAGCGCCTGCCACACCGCCGAGCAGGGTGGCGCCAACCGCGTGGGGCCGCATCTGTGGGACGTCGTCAACCGTCCCATCGCGGGCGAGCCGGACTTCTCCTATTCGGCCGCGCTGCAGGAATTTTCCGAGGGCGGCTCCGTCGTCTGGGACTACGACCACCTGAGCTACTTCATCGAGGACCCGAAGGGCCACGTGCCCGGTACCGCGATGGGCTTTGCCGGGCTTCGCGACCCGGAGGCTCGGGCGAATCTGATCGCCTATCTGCGCACGCTCTCGGAGAACCCGGCACCGCTGCCGGATGCCCCGGTCGCGGAAGCCGCGCCGGTGGAAGCGGCAGCCGAAGTGACGGCCCCCGGAACGTCGACCCTCGACGCTGGCGGCAGTGACGCACAAGCGCCCGCAGTCACCGACACCGACGCGGCGCAGCCCCTTCCCGGGGCCGAAGCTGCTCCCGTGCAGTCTCCCGAGAATCGGGAGGAGACACCCGCCACCATCTTGCAGGAGGCAAACGAGCCCCCGGTCCCGACGGGCGGCGACACGACCGCCCCTGCCGCGGAAGGCACCGTTCCCGAGGGCGCCGTGAGCGTCGATCCGGGCCAGGACGCGGCCGCTCCCGTGGTGGAAGGCACCGTCGCGCCGCAAGTCGCCGTTCCTCCGGCCATCGCGCCGGACGCGCCGCCCGCTGCCGCACCGGCTGCGCCCCCTGCCGCTGCACCGGTTGTGCCTCCCGCAGCGCCGGCGGAAGAGGAAGCCGCGGCACCCGCGGCCGAGCCGGTCGCTCTCGCCGGCGACGTCGCCGCCGGGCAGTCGGCATTCCGCAAGTGCCAGGCCTGCCACGCAATCGGCGAGGGTGCCGTCAACAAGATCGGTCCGGAGCTGAACGGCATCATCGGCGAGGCAGTGGCCGCGGTGGAAGGCTACGCCTTCTCGCCAGCCCTGAGCGCTTTTGCCGAAGAACACCCGGTGTGGACGCCGGAACTGATGGCCGAGTGGCTGGAGAACCCCCGCCAGCTGGTGCCCGGCACGAAGATGGTCTTCCCCGGCATCAGGGACGCCGACGATCTCGCGAACATCATCGCGTATCTCGCGAGCTTCGACGAAACGGGCGCGCAGCAGGCCAACTGACCGGTCCGCTCCCTACGTCCCATGCCTCCAAAAAGGCTCCGGCATCCGCCGGGGCCTTTTTCGTTTCGGCGGGATGCGGGGCGCCGCCGCTGGCCCGATTAAGTTTTCGTCAGGTGACTTGGCATCGCACCTTGGCCATAAATGTCCTGAAACGTTCGCTTTCGACGCCCGCGACCCTGACGGAGGTTCCCTCTCGTGCCACTGCCGATGCGATCCGCTCCCCTCGCCTGTCTCGCCGCCCTGCTGATGGGCCTCGGCCTCGGACCGGTGTCGTCACAGACGGCAAGCGAAGGGCCGGCCGCGTCGGCAGCCGCGCCGGCCGCAGATGCGGCGGCGGGCGAATGGCAGGACTCGACCTCGCTGATCACGCCGTCCAAGTACGCGGCGGATTTCCAGCACTTCGACTACGTCAATCCCGACGCGCCGAAAGGTGGCCGTCTCAACGAGACGGTGGTCGGCACGTTCGACAGCTTCAACCCTTTCGTCGTCAGGGGAACGCCGGCGGCCGGACTGGCGGCCTTTGGGGGCGGACTGCTCTATGACACGCTGATGGAGCAGTCGCCGGACGAGCCCGGCGTCTCCCATGCCCTCATCGCCGAAGCGATGCGTTATCCAAACGACTATTCCTCCGTCACCTTCCGGCTCGATCCCGAGGCCCGCTGGCACGACGGCGAGCCCATCACCGTCGACGACGTGATCTGGAGCTTCGAGACCCTCACGCAGTTGCACCCGCAGTGGACCGCCTATTACAAGAACGTCACCGGTCTCGAAGAGACCGGCGAGCGGGAGGTCACCTTCACCTTCGACCAGACCGGCAACCGTGAGCTGCCGAACATCATGGGCGACCTGACGATCCTGCCCAAGCACTGGTGGGAGAGCACGGACGCCGCCGGCAACCCGCGCGACATCTCAGAGCCGACGTCGGAGACGCCGCTGGGTTCGGGGCCCTACCGCATCGCCGACAGCTCGACCGGACAGTGGATCCTGTGGGAGCGGGTCGAGGACTACTGGGGCCTCGACAACCCGACGCGCGTCGGCCGCTACAATTACGGCAGCATCCGCTACGTCTATCTGCGCGATTCCAACGCCGCATGGGAGGCCTTCAAGAAGGGCGGCCTCGACGACTGGCGCCTGGAGAACATGTCGCGCCGATGGGCCGAGGGCTACGACTTCCCGGCAGCGCAGAACGGCCAGGTGGTGCGCGAGGAGATCGAAACCGAGCAGGTCCAGTCGATGCAGGCCTACGTCCTGAACAACCGGCTGCCGAAGTTCCAGGACCGCCGGGTGCGCAAGGCGCTGACGCTCGCCTACAATTTCGAGGAGATGAACCGGACGCTGTTTTTCGGGCTCTACGACCGCATCGAGAGCTATTTCGAGAACAGCGAGCTGGCGGCCAAGGGCCTCCCGAGCGAGGCCGAACTGAAATATCTCGAGCCGCTGCGCGGTCAGATTCCCGACGAGGTCTTCACCGAGGAGTTCACGCTGCCGGAATACGGCGACGCCGGTTCGGCACGCAACTATTTGCGCGAGGCGCTGGGCCTTCTCAAGGAGGCCGGCTACGAGCTGCGCGGCACGACGCTGGTTAATGCCGCGACGGGCGAGCCCTTCACCATCGAGTTCCTCGGCAGCGACCCGCAGGACACGCGCACCCTCGAGCCGTTCGCCCGGCAGCTGGAGCGCCTCGGCATCCAGACGAACGTGCGGATCGTCGACACCAACCAGTATATCGAGCGGTTGAACAATTTCGACTTCGAGGTCGTCGGCATGGCCTACTATCCGCAGTCGCTGTCGCCCGGCAACGAGCAGCGCGACTTCTGGAGCTCCACCGTCGCCGACGTGCCCGGCAGCCGCAACTACGCGGGCCTGACGAATCCCGCCGTCGACAGGCTGATCGACGCCATCGTCTTCGCCGAGGATCGCGAGGATCTGGTCGCCGCCACGCGGGCCCTCGATCGCGTGATGCTCTGGGAGTATTACGCCGTGCCGCAATGGTACAAGTCGGTGGACTGGCTGGCCTACTGGGACAAGCTCGAGATGCCGGAGAACGGCCCCCACTATGCGGGCCTCGACCCGTTCTCCTGGTGGATCGAGTCCGCCGAGGGCGACACGGCCGCCGCCAACTGATGGCGACGGCGCTGACGCATCTCACCCGGCGCCGCTTCACCCAGCTGGCGCTCGCCGCCGGCGGCGCCTTCCTGCCCGGACGGGGCTTCGCCGAGGTCCCGACGGAGACGCCGCTGCATGGCCTGTCGGCCTTCGGCGACCTGAAATATGGTCCGGACTACACGCATTTCGACTATGCCTCGCCGGACGCGCCGGTCGGCGGGCAGATGAACCTCGCCGTGTCGAACTGGATCCTCAACCAGTCGCCGATGACCTTCGACACGCTGAACACCTTCGTCCTCCAGGGCAATGCGCCGCCGCGGATCGAAAGCCTCTATGACGGGCTGGTGGTCGGCTCGCTGGACGAGCCCGACGCCGTCTACTGCGCGCTCGCCGAGAGCGTCACCCTGTCGCCGGACCGTCGCAGCTTCACCTTCAGACTGCGGCCGGAGGCGCGTTTCTCCACCGGTGCGCCGGTGACGGCGGACGACGTGGTCTTCAGCTACGAGACCCTGAAGGAAGAAGGCCATCCGAGCCTTCAGGTCGCGCTGCGTGAACTGGCGGAAGTCGTCGCGGTCGATCCCGCGACGGTGCGGATCGCCTTCACCGAGCGCCAGAGCTACCAGGACGCGCTTGGGGCGCTCGGGCTGCCCATCCTGCCGCGCGCCTTCTTCGCCGACAGGGAGTTCGCCCGCGTCGGCCGGGAGGTGATCCCCGGGAGCGGGCGCTACGAGATCGCGCGCCACGAGTTCGGGCGCTTCATCGAGTACCGCAGGCGGCCGGACTACTGGGCGAACGATCTGCCCTTCTCGCGCGGGCTCGACCTCTTCGAGACCCTGCGCATCGAGTTCTTCCGCGATCGCCAGCCGGCGCTGGAAGCCTTCAAGAAGGGCATCATCACCTTCCGCGAGGAGTTCACGACCAAGGACTGGGCGACCGAATACACCTTCCCGGCGGTGATGCGCGGCGATGTGGTCAAGCGCGAGTTCCCGGGCGAGAAGCGGCCGAAATTCCAGTGCTGGGCGCTGAACCAGCGCCGCGAGCGCTTCGCCGATGCCCGCGTCCGGCACGCCATCAACATGTGCTTCGACTTCGAGTGGACGAACGCGAACCTGCTGTTCGGCCAGCGCACCCACTCCAACTCGCCCTTCCAGTCCTCGGAATTCGTCGCCGAGGGGATGCCGTCGCAGGCCGAACTGGCGCTGCTGGAACCGCTGCGCGCATCGGTCCCCGAGGAAGTGTTCGGCGAGGTCTGGGTGCAGCCGGTCAGCGACGGCAGCGGCCTCGATCGCCGCCTGTTGCGTCAGGCGACGACGCTCTTCGCCGAAGCCGGCTGGCGGCTCGATGGCAACCGCATGGTCAATGCGGCGGGCGAGACTTTCCGCCTGGAGTTTCTCACGCTCGGCCAGGAGCAGGAACGCGTCTACGCCAAGTTCATCGACACGCTGCGGCGGATCGGCCTCGACGCCTCCATCCGCCTGGTCGATCCGGCGCAGTACCAGGACCGGGTGAATCGCTTCGATTTCGACATGATCCTCGCCGCCTTCAGCCTCGGCGCGACGCCGACCCGCGAAAGCCTGTCGCTGTTCTTCGGCAGTGACGCCAAGGACCGCTCCGGGGCGTACAACTATCCCGGCATGGCGAGCGAGGCGGTGGACACGCTGGTCGCCGCGGCCGGCGCCGCGCAGAACCGCGAAGACCTCGTCACCGCGATGCGCGCGCTGGACCGGGTCCTGCGCTGGCGCCTCGACTGGCTGCCGAACATCAGCTCGAACGTCCACCGCGCCGCCTTCTGGGACATTTTCGGGTTCAAGGAGACCAAGCCCGACTACGGCTGGCCGGTCGAGCGGCTCTGGTGGCAGGACGCGGCCAAGGCCGAAACCGTCCAGCGCGGATGACACCCAGCAGGCCGCGCTTCAGGGGGTCCGTTTTTGCGGAACCCGCCGATGCGGGCTATCAAGACGAAGCATCGTGAAGCGGCCCGAATCGGGCATCAAGCGCGACCTATCGGAGACGACACCCGGCCATGGGCGCCTATATCCTCCGCCGCCTCCTCCTGATGATCCCGACACTGCTCGGGATCATGGCGATCTCCTTCATCGTGATCCAGTTCGCGCCCGGCGGCCCGGTGGAGCAGGTCATCGCCGGCCTGCAGGGCGAGGCCGGCGGCGCCACGGACCGGATTTCCGGCGGCGCCGGCGATTTCGGCTCCGGCCAGGGCGGGGGCGAGAACTCCGGCTACCGGGGCGCGCAGGGGCTGGACCCCGCCTTCATTGCCCGGCTCGAACAGCAGTTCGGCTTCGACAAGCCGCCGCTGGAGCGCTTCGGGCTGATGCTGTGGAACTATCTCCGCTTCGATTTCGGCGAGAGCTATTTCCGCTCGATCTCGGTCTGGGACCTGATCCTCGAGAAGCTGCCGGTGTCGATCTCGCTGGGGCTCTGGATCACGCTCCTGTCCTACCTGATCTCGATCCCGCTCGGTATCCGCAAGGCGCTGAAGGACGGATCGGCCTTCGACGTGTGGACGTCGGGCATCGTCATCGTCGCCTATGCCATCCCCGGTTTCCTGTTCGCGATCCTGCTGATCGTCCTGTTCGCCGGCGGCTCGTTCTACGACTGGTTCCCGCTGCGGGGCCTGCTTTCGGACGGCATACGCGGCGACTGGTGCGCGCCCTGGTCGGATGCCTTCGACGCCTCACGCTGCGTGTCGCAGACCATTCCGGACTATTTCTGGCACCTGACGCTGCCGCTGATCTCGCTGGCGCTCTCCGCCTTCGCGACCACGACGCTGCTGACCAAGAACTCCTTCCTCGACGAGATCCGCAAGCAATACGTGACGACGGCCCGGGCCAAGGGTCTCTCGGAGCGGCAGGTCCTTTACGGCCACGTCTTCCGCAACGCCATGCTGATCATCGTCGCCGGTTTTCCCGGAGCGTTCATCTCCGCCTTCTTCGCCGGCTCGCTGCTGATCGAGACGATCTTCTCCCTCGACGGGCTCGGCCTCCTGGGCTTCGAAAGCATCTACCAGCGGGATTATCCCGTGGTGTTCGCGACCCTCTACATCTTCTCGCTGATCGGCCTCGTCACGACGCTGATCTCGGACCTGACCTATACGTGGATCGATCCCCGGATCGATTTCGAGCGGCGGGAGGTCTGACATGGACGACACGCTGAAGGACCGCCTGGACGCAGAACGGCGGGACCGCCAGGGATCGGCAGAGCCGCTGCCGGACGAGCGCGCGGCGGAGAGCGCGCGGGAAGACACGGCCGGCATCGCCCAGATGGCGCCGGAGGCGGCGGTGACCCGCCGGCCGCGCCTGTCGCCGCTCAACGTCAGGCGCTGGGAGAACTTCAAGGCCAATCGGCGCGGCTACTGGTCGCTGTGGATCTTCCTCGTCCTGTTCGTCATCACCTCGTTCGCCGAACTGGTCGCCAACGACCGGCCGCTGCTGGTCGAGTACAAGGGCGAGTTCTACTACCCGATCGTCGTCGACTATCCCGAGGAGGTGTTCGGGGGCTTCCTGCCGGTGACGAACTATCGCGACCCGTTCGTCCAGGAGGAGATCCAAGCCAATGGCTGGGCCATCTGGCCGCCGATCCGCTACTCCTACCAGACCGTGAACAACGAGATCCCGACGCCCGCGCCGTCGGCCCCCTCCTGGATGTTCACCGAGGAGGAGCGCTGCCAGCGCTATCCGCTGGGAGTCGAGGATCCCAACTGCAATCTCGGCAACATGAACTGGCTCGGCACCGACGATCAGGCCCGTGACGTCGCGGCGCGGCTGATCTACGGCTTCCGGATCTCGGTGCTGTTCGGGCTGATCCTCACCGGCGCTTCGGCGGTGATCGGCGTCGCCGCCGGCGCCGTGCAGGGCTATTTCGGCGGCTGGATCGATCTTCTGTTCCAGCGCTTCATCGAGATCTGGTCGTCGATACCCGTTCTCTACCTGCTGCTGATCATCGCGGCGATCCTGCCCCCCGGCTTCTGGATCCTGCTCGGCATCATGCTGCTGTTCTCCTGGGTGGCCTTCGTCGGCGTCGTCAGGGCGGAGTTCCTGCGGGCGCGCAACTTTGAATACGTCACTGCCGCGCGATCGCTCGGCGTCGGTGACTGGACGATCATGGTCCGCCATCTTTTGCCCAACGCCATGGTGGCGACGCTGACCTTCCTGCCATTCATCCTCAACGGCTCGATCACCACGCTGACCTCGCTGGATTTCCTCGGCTTCGGTCTGCCGCCGGGCTCGCCCTCGCTCGGCGAGCTGCTCGCCCAGGGCAAGAACAATCTGCAGGCGCCCTGGCTCGGCTTCTCCGGCTTCATCGTGCTGTCGCTGATGCTGTCCCTCCTGGTCTTCGTCGGCGAGGCCGTCCGCGACGCCTTCGATCCGCGCAAGAGCTTCCGGTGAACCGATGAGCGCGCAGGACCAGGACGGTCATTCCCACGGCTTTGCCGGCCATGCGCACGGCGCCAGCGAGACGCGGATCGCCCTCGCCGCCGTGTTGACGGGCCTGTTCATGATCGCGGAAGTGGTCGGCGGTCTCGTCTCCGGGTCGCTGGCGCTGCTCGCCGACGCGGGCCACATGCTCACCGATTTCACCGCGCTGTCGCTCGGGTGGCTGGCGTTCCGCCTGGCGCGGCGGCCGCATGACGCCCGGCGCACCTACGGCTATTCCCGTTTCCAGGTGCTCGTCGCCTTCGTCAACGGCGTGGCGCTGTTCGCCATTGCCGGCTTCATCGTCGTGGAAGCCTGGCACCGGATCGGCGAGCCCGGCGAGATCCTCGGCGGGACGATGCTGGCGATCGCCGCCGCCGGGCTGGCGGTCAATCTGGGAGTCCTGGCGATCCTGCATGGCGCGGATCGCGACAATCTCAACATCCGCGGCGCCGTGCTCCACGTCATCGGGGACCTGCTCGGATCTGTCGCGGCGATCGCCGCCGCTATCGTCATATTATGGACCGGCTGGACGCCGATCGATCCGATCCTGTCGGTGCTCGTCGCCCTCTTGATCCTCGTGTCGGCCTGGCGCCTGGTGCGCGACGCGGGACACGTGCTGCTGGAAGGCGTGCCGGAGGGGCTCGATGTCGATGCCGTGGGACCGCACCTCGTTGCGCATGTGCCCGGCGTCTGCGACGTGCATCACGTCCACGCCTGGGCGCTGACGCCGGAGCGGCCGATGGTGACGCTGCACGCGGCGATCACCGACGGCACCGAACCGATGGCCGCGATCCGGGCGATCAAGGCGGAACTGTCGCGGCGCTTTTCCATCGGCCACGCGACGGTCGAGATCGAGCGCGGCCATTGCGCCGACGCGGCAGGCGCTGCCGCACCGACTCGCGCCCATCACGCCCACGGGCATCAGCACACGGCATGAGAGGTATCGCGTCTTGAGCAGCATCGCCGCCGCACCCGCCACCGCCCCTCTCCTGTCGGTGGAGAACCTGTCGGTCGCCTTCCACCAGGGCGGCAACACCAACCTGGCGGTCGACGACGTGTCGTTCGCGATCCACCGCGGCGAGACGCTGGCCCTTGTCGGCGAGTCCGGCTCCGGCAAGTCCGTCTCCGCGCTGTCGATCCTCAAGCTCCTGCCCTACCCGTCCGCCAGCCATCCGGGCGGCGCCGTGATGTTCGACGGCGAGGATCTGATCGACGACGACGAGCGGGACCTGCGGCGCGTGCGCGGCAACCGCATCTCGATGATCTTCCAGGAGCCGATGTCCTCGCTCAACCCGTTGCACACGATCGAGAAGCAGGTCGGGGAGGTGCTGAAGGTGCATCGCGGCCTGCGCGACCGCGCAGCCCGCGAGCGCACGCTCGAACTGATGCACCAGGTCGGGATACGCGATCCCGAGAAGCGACTCGGCGCCTATCCGCACCAGCTCTCCGGTGGGCAGCGCCAGCGCGTGATGATCGCGATGGCGCTCGCCAACGAGCCGGACCTCCTGATCGCGGACGAGCCGACGACGGCGCTCGACGTGACCGTGCAGGCGCAGATCCTCGAACTCCTCAAGGTGCAGCAACAGAAGCGCCGGATGGCGATGCTGTTCATCACCCACGACCTCGGCATCGTGCGGCGCATCGCCGACCGCGTCTGCGTGATGTATCGCGGCAAGATCGTGGAGCACGGGCCGACCGCCGACATCTTCGCGAACCCGCAGCACGAATACACGCGGCACCTGCTGGCGGCGGAGCCGAAAGGCCGGCCGCCGGCGGCCAACGCCAATGCGCCGGTGGTCATGGAAGCCAAGGACCTCAAGGTCTGGTTTCCGATCAAGACCGGGTTCTTCCGCAAGACCACCGACCACGTGAAGGCGGTGGACGGCGTCGACATCACGGTGCGGGCCGGCCAGACGGTGGGCGTGGTCGGCGAATCCGGCTCCGGAAAGACGACGCTGGGCCTCGCGCTCTGTCGGATGATCTCCTCGCAGGGCGAGATCCGGTTCGAGGGCGAGCGGATCGACGAACGCTCCTTCAAGGCCATGAAGCCGCTGCGCGAGCGCATCCAGATCGTCTTCCAGGACCCGTTCGGCTCGCTCAGCCCGCGCATGACCATCGCCGACATCGTCGCCGAGGGCCTGGCGATCCACGAGCGGCGTCTCGACGCCGCCGGACGTGACGCGCGGGTGGTGGAGGCGCTCCGGGAGGTCGGCCTCGATCCGGCGACCCGCTTCCGCTACCCGCACGAATTCTCCGGCGGCCAGCGCCAGCGGGTCGCGATCGCCCGCGCGATGGTGCTGAACCCGCGCTTCGTCATGCTCGACGAGCCGACCTCGGCGCTCGACATGAGCGTTCAGGCGCAGGTGGTCGATCTGTTGCGCGACCTGCAGAAGCGGCACAATCTCGCCTATCTGTTCATCAGCCACGATTTGAAGGTGGTTCGGGCCCTCGCCAACGAGGTGATCGTCATGCGCAACGGCGTCGTCGTCGAGCGCGGCCCTGCGGACGCGATCTTCGATCACCCGCAGACCGACTACACCAAGGCGCTGATGGCCGCAGCCTTCGACATCGCCGCCGCGCCCAGCGGAATCGTGTCGGAATGAGCCGGGGCCACTACCGCGACCAGCTGACGGACCAGCCCCTGGCCTTCGACGTGGAGAGCGACACGCTGCTGCATGGCGGCTTCCGTGACCTGCGCGCCACCACGCTGAGCCACGACCGGCTCGACGGGGAGGGCCGGATCGGACCGGTTCGCCGTGAATATCTCGCGACGGGTCCCGTCGCGATCGTCATCCCCTACGACCCGCATCTGGACGCGATCGTGGTGATCCGGCAGTTCCGCTTCGCCGCGGCCCTGCAGACCGCCCACGCGGCCGCGCTGGAACTGCCGGCGGGCATGGTGGATCCGGGCGAAGCCGTCGAGGCGGCCGCCGCGCGCGAACTGACCGAGGAGACGGGCCTCGAGCCGCGGGCGATCGAGGCCTGCTTCCGGATGCTGCCGACGCCGGGCCTGACCACCGAACACGCCACGATCTTCCTCGCCATCGTCGATGCCGGCGCCCTTGCCGACGTCGCCGGCAATTCGCACGAGCACGAGGACATCAGGCCGATCCTCGCGCCGGTCGACGATCTCGTCGCCGCGGTCGATGACGGCCGCGTCGAGAACGGCTATCTCATCGCCTGCACCCACTGGTTTGCCCGCAAGGGCCGGGCCGCGGCGCAGGCGCTGCTGGGCACGTTCGACATCAGGGACTGAGCATTGACCATTCTTCTTTCCGTCACGGGATTCGACCCCCTGCGCTGGCTCGCGGCACTGCAGCAGCCGGGGGGCCAGCGCCCGATCGTGCTCGAGCCGAAGGACGCGCGCGATCCCTCGATCGAGTATGCGGTCGTCTGGAAGCAGCCGCCGGGGCTTCTGGAGAACCTGCCCAACCTCAAGGCGATCTTCTCGCTGGGAGCCGGCGTGGACCACATCCTGGCGGACAAGCGCCTGCCCGACGTGCCGATCGCCCGCATCGTTGCCGACGACCTGTCCGGCCGGATGAGCGAGTATGTCGTCTGGCGGGTGCTCGACCATTTCCGCAGCGGCAGGGCCTATCGGGCGCAGCAGGCGCAGAAGATCTGGCACGAACGCCTGCAGCCGGCGGCCCGCGAGATCACCGTCGGCATCATGGGTTTCGGCGAACTCGGCCGGGACGCGGCGAAGCACCTGAAGCTCCTCGGCTTCCGCCTCGCCGGCTGGGGCCGCTCGCCGAAACCTGCCGAGGGCGTGGAACTCTTCGCCGGCGAAGACGGGCTCGGGCCGTTTCTGGCGAGAACCGACATCCTCGTCGTCCTCCTGCCGCTGACACAGGCCACGCGCGGCATCATCGACACGACGCTGCTGTCGCGCCTGAAGCGGGACACGCCGCTCGGCGGACCGGTGCTGATCAATGCCGGCCGGGGCGGGCTGCAGGACGAGGCGGCGATCCTCGACGCGCTCGACCGGGACATCCTGCTGGAGGCGACGCTCGACGTCTTCAACGTCGAGCCGCTGCCGGCGACGAGCCCGCTCTGGGCGCATCCGCGGGTCTTCGTGACGCCGCACGCCGCGGCCGCCTCCGATCCGGAGGCGCTGGCGCCGACGATCATGCGGCAGATCGCGGCGCATGAGCGCGGCGAGGAACTGCAGCACCTCGTCGACCGCGCCGCGGGTTACTGAGTCCGGCTATGGCGAAAATCCGTCGTCTCGTTCGGGCCGCCTCAGCGACGGGCTGAAACCGCGGTCGTAAGCCGCGCGCGTCGGCAGGCGGACCCTCCAGGCAGGTGTCGAGCCTCATCATCGCTGTTCGTGCGACAGGAACGTCAGGGCGCCCGATCGTCCGCCTGCGGCGAGGCGACCCCTCGGACGCGCCGGACGCCGGTGACGGCCGAGCCGCGCGCCGCGCTGCGGGCGACGGCCTCGCCCAGTGGCTCGATCGCGGTCATCATGTGGTGGGCGTTGGCGTGCAGGAGCCGCGCGCCGTCCAGCATGATGCCGACATGGCCCTTCCAGAACACCAGGTCGCCGCGTTCCAGAGCCTCGATCCCGGCAATCCGCGTGCCGAGCTCACGCTCCTGCATGTCGGAATCCCGCGGCGCCGGGATGCCGGCCATGGCGCAGGCAAGCTGGACCAGCCCCGAGCAGTCGATCCCGGCGATCGTCTTGCCGCCCCAGAGATAGGGGGCGCCGAGCAGCTGTTCGGCGACCGCGACATAGTCCGGCCTCACCGCGTCGACGGGTTCCAGGTGCTGTTCGACGATGAAGCCTTCCGGCATCACCTGCGCGTAGGAGGCATTGCGGTCGGCCGCGGTACCGGTGACAGACACGTGCGCGCCCATCGGCAGGAAGGACAGCGGCGGGCGCTTGATGTCGGGGTCCGGGAAGACCAGCGTGCGCGGCACGGAAACCCGGTGGGTCGCAGCAGCAATGGGGCCGAGCGCCTCGCTGGGCACGTAGCCGACATAGGCGGCGTCGGTGCCGGGAGCGAGCTGCACCCACGACCAGCCCGCATCCTCCTCGAAGACCGTCACCGTCTCCCCGAAAAGCGCCTCGGTATCCA
>DASYHY010000038.1:0-9520 GCA_036252795.1 Aurantimonas sp.
CCCGGTGGTGCTGTTCACCCTGCTCGGGCTCCTGCTGATCATCAATCTCGGCTTCTGGCGGGCGACCACCCAGACGCTGGCGCTGGTCCTCGCGGCGACCGCGACGTCGATGGTCATCGGCGTCCCGCTCGGCATCGCCGCCGCCCGCCGCGACTGGCTCTACGCGGTCCTGCGCCCGATCCTCGACCTGATGCAGACCATCCCGACATTCGTCTATCTGATCCCGGCGCTGATCCTGTTCGGCCTCGGCATGGTCCCCGGCCTCGTCGCCACGGTGATCTTCTCCCTCCCCGCCTCCATCCGCCTCACCCGCCTCGGCGTCGCCTCGACGCCGCGGCAACTCATCGAGGCCGCCGAGGCCTTCGGTGCGACGCCCCTGCAGCGGCTGTTCAAGGTCGAGATCCCCTACGCCCTGCCGCAGATCATGGCAGGCCTCACCCAGACGATCATGCTGTCCCTGTCGATGGTCGTCATCGCCGCTCTGGTCGGCGCGCCGGGGCTCGGCGTCCCGGTGCTGCGCGCGCTGAACTCCATCAATGTCGGCAACGGCTTCGAGGCGGGCCTGGCCATCGTGCTCCTGGCGATCATTCTCGACCGCTTCTTCCGCGTCGAGGAGTCCCGATGACCCGCCCGATCGTTTCCTTCCAGAACGTCTCGATCATCTTCGGCAAGGATCCCGAGGCGGCGCTGCCGCTGGCGGATGCGGGACAGTCGCGCGCCGAGATCCGCGAGGCGACCGGCACGACGCTCGGCGTCGCCGATGCGTCGATGGACGTCTTCGAAGGCGAGATCGCCGTGCTGATGGGCCTGTCGGGGTCGGGCAAGTCGACGCTGCTGCGCGCCGTCAACGGCCTCGCGCCGGTGACGCGCGGGCGCGTCATCGTCGATACCGGCAAGGGGCCCGTCGACCCGCGCGACTGCGGCACGAAACGGCTGCGGGAACTGCGCCGACGCGAAGTGGCGATGGTGTTCCAGCAGTTCGCGCTCCTGCCCTGGCGAACCGTCGCCGAGAATGTAGGGCTGGGGCTGGAGCTTTCCGGCGAGCCGAAGGCGGAGCGCCGCGAGCGCGTCATGAACCAGCTGGAGCTGGTGGGGCTCGGCGACTGGGCCGACAGCCGGGTGGGCGAGCTCTCCGGCGGCATGCAGCAGCGCGTCGGCCTGGCGCGGGCCTTCGCCACCGATGCGCCGATACTGCTGATGGACGAGCCCTTCTCGGCCCTCGACCCGCTCATCCGTTCGCGGCTCCAGGACGAGCTTCTGGAGATCCAGCAGCGGCTGAAGAAGACCATCATCTTCGTCAGCCACGATCTCGACGAGGCGTTCAAGCTCGGCAATCGCATCGCCATCATGGAGGGCGGACGGATCATCCAGATCGGTACCGCGCAGGACATCGTGCTGCGCCCGGCGAACGCCTACGTCGCCGATTTCGTGACGCACATGAACCCGCTCAACGTGCTCACGGCGGAGGACGTGATGAAGCCGATCGACCGCGGCGCGGCAGACACGCAGGGCCGCGTCGGCGGAATGGCGGAGCCGGACACGCCGCTGCGCCGGGTCATGGAATCGGTAAGCGAGAGCCGCGGGGTCGTCATGGTTTCCCGCAACGGCCAGATCCTCGGCCAGATCGGCGCGCAGGAAATCGTCGACGCGCTCGAACGGCATCAGGTGGCGCAGTAGCGGGTCATTCCCGCCGACGCTTCCGGGCTTGCCGGTCCGCGGCACGCCAGACATACCCGGCCCTCCCGACGTGCCGTCACCGCGCAGACGGGTCTTCGGCACCTTGCCGCGAGGGCCGCAGGGGATAGGTGACGCCTACACATCCCCGGCAGGTCGTCTGCCGCGGCCATTCCCATCGCCTCATCAAGGATCCGCCATGCTCAAGTTCTTCGCCAGCGCCGTCGGCATCATCTTTCTCATCGGCCTCCTCGTGGTGATCGGGCTGCTGATGCTCATCTTCTGACTAACGTTGGAACCCGCGTTCGGGCTGCTCGAACTTCCCGCGGGCCTTAGCTGGAGCAGCCCAGCCCTGTGGATCTCGACATGGCTGGGAACCGGCCTGGTCAGTCCATTCCGGTCCGGACTGGCAGTCGCGACGGCGCTGCCGATCGCCCTGTTGCTGCGAGACCGCGCCAGCCTCGCCTGGCTCTTCGCGGCCGTGACGTGCCTCGGCGTCGTCGGCATGGTTCTCTGGCAGGAGGCGACCGGCAGCGGCGACGACCGACGCATCGTCATTGACGAGGTGGCGGGCTTCCTGCTGATGGCGACGCTGCTCGGGGCCGCCCGATGGCGGCGGCTGCTGATGGCTGCGCCGGTCTACCTCTTCATCGACAGGCTGAAGATCTGGCCCCTCGACCAGCTGGAGGCCCTGCCGAACGGGGCCGGGATCATGGCGGACGATTTCGGCGCCGCCCTGCTCACGATCCTGCTCTTTCTCGCACTCGACCGCCTATTCCCGTCGACCAGCGCGCCAAGAGCGCAAGGCCCCTCGCTTGGAACGGCGGCGGCCGACGATCAGCCCGGCGCCTGAGCGGGCGGCGGCAGGCGCCCTTCGTCCACCGCGAAACAGGCGACCTCTGTCGGGCCGTGCCGCTTCAGAAGCGGCAGTTCGGTCCGGCAGCGCTCGTTGGCGAAGGGGCAGCGCGGATTGAACGAGCAGCCCGGCGGCGGATTGAACGGCGACGGCAATTCGCCCGTCAGGCGGATGCGCTCGGCCTTCCGGGAAGGATCGGTCGCCGGCGTCGCCGACAGCAGCGCCCTCGTGTAGGGATGCAGCGGGTTGGCGTAGAGCGCGTCGACGGGGGCGATCTCCACCGGCCGGCCGAGATACATCACCATCACCCGGTCCGCGACGTGCCGGACCACCGAAAGATCGTGGCTGATGAAGACGTAGGTCAGCCCCAGCCGGTCCTGCAGATCGGCCAGGAGGTTGAGGATCTGCGCCTGGATCGACACATCGAGCGCCGATACCGGTTCGTCGAGGACGAGGATCTTCGGCTCCAGGATGATCGCCCGGGCGATGGCGATACGCTGGCGCTGGCCGCCGGAGAACATGTGCGGGTAACGGCCGTAATGCTCGGGCCGCAGCCCGACCTCGGCCAGCGCCGCCTCCGCCTTCTTCCGGCGCTCGGCGCGGGACAGGCTGGTGTTGATCTTCAGCGGCTCCTCGAGGATCGCGCCCACTTTCTGGCGCGGGTTCAGCGCGCCATAGGGGTTCTGGAAGACGATCTGCACGGTGGAACGCAGCCGCTTCGCCGCGGCCTTGTCGTTGCCGGTGATCCGGACGCCGTCGATATCGAGTTCGCCCTCCGTCGGCGTCTCGATCATCGTCAGCATGCGGGCGAGGGTCGACTTGCCGCAGCCGGACTCGCCGACGATGGCCAGCGTCTCGCCTTCCTCGACCGAGAAGCTCGCCTCCTTCACCGCCTTGAGCTCGAGCTGCTTGGCGAACAGGCCGCGGCGAACCTCGTAGATCTGGCTGACGTCCTTGGCCTTGACGATCGCGTTCATCGGGCGGCTCCCTTCGATTGGGACGCTTCGAGCGGCACGTTCATGGGATAGTGGCACAAGGCTTCGCCGAGCGAAGGCGGCTGGTGCGGCGGCACGATGGTGCGGCAGCGATCGTCCGCTTTCGGGCAGCGCGGGTTGAACAGGCAGCCGTCCGGCCGGTCGCCCTGCCCCGGCACGACGCCCGGGATGGTCGGCAGCCGGTCGCCGCTCGACCGCTCCGGAATCGCGGCGAGAAGTGCCGCCGTGTAGGGATGATGCGGCGCCTCGAACAGCGTCGCCACCTTCTGGCGCTCGACCTGCTGGCCGGCATACTGCACGACGACGCGCTCGGCCGTCTCGGCGATCACCCCCATGTCGTGGGTGATCAGGATCATCGCCATGCCGTGCGATTTCTGCAGATCCAGCAGGAGGTCGAGGATCTGCGCCTGAATGGTCACGTCGAGCGCGGTGGTCGGCTCGTCGGCGATCAGGAGCTTCGGATTGCACGCCGTCGCCATCGCGATCATCACGCGCTGGCTCATGCCGCCGGAGAGCTGGTGCGGGAAGGCCGACAGACGGCGCTCCGGCTCCGGCATCCCCACCTGCTGCAGCAGTTCCACCGCCCGGCGCTGGCGCGCCTTGCGGTCGAGATCGGTGTGCGCCTTCAGCGCCTCCTTGATCTGGAAGCCGACGGTGAAGCAGGGGTTGAGGCTCGCCATCGGCTCCTGGAAGATCATCGCGACGTCGCGGCCGATGATCTTGCGGCGCTCGCGGCCGGACATGGCCTGCATGTCGCGGCCTTCGAAGCTCATCTCGTCGGCAGTGACGGTGGCGCTGGGCGGCAGGAGGCCCATCAGGCCGAGCATCGCCACCGACTTGCCGGATCCGGACTCGCCGACGATGCCGAGGACTTCGCCGGGCTCGACGGTCAGGTCGACGCCGTCCACCGCCTTGAACGGCCCGGACGCCGTGGCGAATGTCACGGAGAGGTTGCGGATCGAAAGGAGCGGCATCAAGTCAGCTTCGTTTCATCTTCGGGTCGAGCGCGTCGCGCAGCCCGTCCCCGACAAGGTTGATCGCGAGCACCGTCACGAGGATCGCAAGGCCCGGGAAGGTCACCACCCACCAGGCGCGCAGAATGAACTCGCGCGCTTCGGCCAGCATCGTGCCCCATTCCGGCGTCGGCGGCTGGGCGCCCATGCCGAGGAAGCCGAGCGCGGCCGCATCGAGGATCGCGTTGGAGAAGGACAGGGTCGCCTGCACGATCAGCGGCCCGAGACAGTTCGGCAGGATCGTCACGATCATCAGCCGCAGCGGCCCGGCGCCGACGACCCGCGCCGCGGTGACGTATTCGCGCTGCTTCTCGGCCAGCACCGAGGCTCTCGTCAGCCGGACGAAATGCGGCTGCAGGACCAGCGCGATGGCGATCATCGCGTTGAACAGGCCGGGCCCGAGCACCGCCACGAGGACCAGCGCCAGCAGGAGCGAGGGGAAAGCGAGGATGATGTCCATGATCCGCATGATCACGGTGTCGACCCACCCGCCGACATAGCCGGCGATGAGGCCGAGCGAGATGCCGCTCGACACGGCGATGACCACCACCACCACGCCGATGAACAGCGAGTAGCGCGCCCCGAAGATCAGCCGGGACAGGATGTCGCGCCCGACAGGGTCGGTGCCGAGCAGATAGGTCATCTGCCCGCCGTCCTGGAAGGCCGGCGGGACGAGCAGCGCGTCGGTGTTGGTGAAGGTCGGCGAATGCGGCGCGATCAGCGGCGCGAAGATCGCCGCGAGGACCACCAGCGAGAATACGACGAGCCCGACAACCGCGCCCTTGTTCTCGGAGAAGTAGAACCAAAATTCCGCCAGCATCTCGCGCCGCACGTTCCTCGGCGGCTTGCGATCGGGGATGTCGGCACCGATGCCCTCGGCGGCTTCCTGCGCTTCGATATGGCTCATCAAGGCCTCCTATTGCGCCCTGACGCGGGGATTGATCACGCCGTAGAGGAGATCCACCACGAGGTTGACGAACATGATGATCATGGCGATCAGCAGGAGACCGCCCTGCACCACCGGGTAGTCGCGGCGGAAGACGCTGTCGACCATCCACTTGCCGATGCCCGGCCAGGAGAAGATCGTCTCCGTCAGGATCGCGCCGGCGAGCAGTACGCCGACCTGCAGCCCGATCGTCGTGACCACCGGGATCAACGCGTTGCGCAGCGCATGGACGCCGACGACGCGCCGCTGCCCCAGCCCCTTGGCGCGGGCGGTCCGGACATAGTCCTCGCCCAGCACTTCCAGCATCGCCGAACGGGTCTGCCGGGCGATGACCGCCAGCGGGATCGTCGCCAGCACCACCGACGGCAGGATCAGATGCGACAAAGCCGAGGTGAAGGCGCCGGCCTGGCCCGAACGCAGCGAGTCGATCAGCATGAAACCGGTCGTGGTGGGGAAGTAATACAGCAGCGAAATGCGACCCGAAACCGGCGTCCACTGCAGGACGCCGGAGAAGAAGATGATCAGCAGCAGGCCCCACCAGAAGATCGGCATCGAGTAGCCGACGAGGGCGGCACCCATGATCGACTGGTCGAACCAGGAGCCGCGCTTGACCGCCGCGATAACGCCGGCGGGGATGCCGATGACGACGGCGAGCACGATGGCGCAGAAGGCCAGCTCGAGAGTGGCCGGAAACAGCGTCAGGAACTCGTCGAGCACCGGGCGGCGCGTCGTGATCGACTGGCCGAAATCGCCCTGGAACAGGCCGGTGAGAAAATTCCAGAACTGGATCGCCAGCGGCCGGTCGTAGCCGAGCATAGCCGAGAGCTCGGCATGGCGTTCGGGCGACAGTCCCCGCTCGCCGGCCATGATCTGCACCGGATCGCCGGGCAGCAGGCGAATGAAGAAGAAAGCCACCAGGGCGACGCCAACGAACGTTGGCACCAGAATGGCGAGACGGCCGACAAGGAAACGTAACATGGAACCGTTCTACACGTTTTCGCGGGCAGCGACATGCGGCCGAGCCCCAACGGTGCGCGGCGCAGGGCCCAAAACGAAGAGGGGCGGCTGTCGCCGCCCCTCCCCTGGCATTCGCGAGTCAGGCGTTACTCGGTGATGTCGACGCCGTCAAAGGTCATGTCGCCGAGCGGGCTCTGGACGAAGCCCGTCACGTTGGAGCGCATCGGCACGTAGACCACCGAATGGGCGATGGTCGCCCAGGGCGCCTCGCGCTTGAAGACGACCTGCGCCTGCTCGTAGAGCTCGGCGCGCTCTTCCTGCGTCGGCTTGGTCTTGGCTTCCTGCACGAGGGCGTTGAACTCCTCGTTGCACCACTGCGCACGGTTGGCGCCGCCGACGGCGTCGCAGCCGAGCAGCACCGCCAGGAAGTTGTCCGGATCGCCGTTATCGCCGGTCCAGCCGAGCAGCACGGCGCCGTCGCGATCGGTGGCCGAGGAGCGCTCGAGATACTCGCCCCACTCATAGGAAACGATCTCGACGTCGACGCCGATGGCGCCGAAATCCGCCTGCATCAGCTCGGCCATACGCCGGGCGTTCGGGTTGTACGGCCGCGACACGGGCATCGCCCAGATCTTCATCGACAGGTCCGTGACGCCAGCTTCCTCGAGCGCGGCCTTCGCGGCCTCGGGATCGTATTTGTCGTCCTCGAGCGCGTCGTTGTAGGACCACATCGTCGGCGGGATCGGCGCCTTCGCGACTTCGCCCGCTCCCTGATAGACCGCGTCGATGATCGCCTGCTTGTTGATCGCCATGTTGAGCGCGCGGCGCACTTCCGGCCGGTCGAACGGCTCCTGCTGCGTGTTGTAGGCGAAGTAGCCGACGTTCAGGCCCTCCTGCTCCATCACGGTCAGGTCGGCGTTGTTCTGCAGGCTCTCGAGATCGGCCGGGTTCGGATAGGACATGATGTGGCATTCGCCGGCGAGCAGGCGCTGCTGGCGCACCGAGGCATCGGTGGTGATCGCGAAGACCAGATCGTCGATCGGCTGCACGCCGTCCCAGTACTCGTCGAAGGACTCGTAGCGGATCACCGCGTCGGGCTGATAGGCGACGAACTCGAAGGGCCCCGTGCCGATCGGCGCCTGGTTCAGCTGCGCCTGCTGGTTGTTCTCGGCGAGCTGGTCGGCATATTCCTTGGACAGGATCGAGGCGAACGGCATCGCGAGGTTGGCGATGAACGGCGCTTCCGGACGCTTCAGCGTGAAGCGGACGGTCATGTCGTCGACCTTCTCGACCGACTCCACGAGTTCCGGCATCGACATGGAGTTGTAGTACTCCCACGACGCGCCGGGGACATACTGGTGGTACGGGTGGTCGGCGTTGCCCTGGCGCTCGAAGGAGAAGATCACGTCGTCGGCGTTCAGGTCGCGCGTCGGCGTGAACGCGTCGTTCGAGTGCCACTTCACGCCCGGCCGCAGCTTGAACGTGTACTCGAGCCCGTCTTCCGAGACTTCCCAGCTTTCCGCGAGGCCCGGCTCGGCTTCCGTCGTGCCCTTCTTGAACTCGGTCAGCCGATTGTAGATCGGGTGGCCGGACGCATCGAAGGTCGTGCCGGCGGTATAGAGGGCGGGATCGAACCCTTCTGGCGAGCCTTCCGAGCAATAGACGAGCGTCTTGGCCGAAGCGGCCGATCCAAGCGCCAGGGTGAGCGCGGTCGCGGCGAGGAGCCGGGTGGACAGTTTCATGAATGAACTCCCGAAAATGGCGAGGTGGGCCGATAGGTCCACCGGAAGCGCGCATCCGACAGGCTTTGCCTTTTTCTTGCAAGCGTATTTTTTGACCAGCTACTCAAAAACGATCGTCGGCGCTTTTGCGCCGCCGGCCGCGTCCCGCTCCATTTCGGCCAGCGTCAGCGCCGCGATGTCGCGGTAGACCGCCGCATGGCGCCCGTCGGGCTCGGCGATGACGATCGGCCGCCCGGCGTCGGAACTCTCGCGGATCACCATCTCGAGCGGCACTTCGCCCAGGAACGGCACATCCAGACGCTGCGCCTCCGCCCGAGCGCCGCCATGGCCAAAAATGTCGTATCGCGCGCCCGTGTCGGGCGCGATGAAGTAGCTCATGTTCTCGACGATCCCGAGCACCGGCACCTCCACCTTCCGGAACATCGCGAGGCCCTTGCGGGCGTCGATCAGCGCGAGATCCTGCGGCGTCGAGACGATCACCGCGCCGGCGAGCGGCACCTGCTGGGCCATGGTGAGCTGCGCGTCGCCGGTGCCCGGCGGCATGTCGACGACGAGCAGATCCAGTTGCCCCCACTCGACCTCGCGAAGCATCTGCGTCAGGGCCGACATCACCATCGGGCCGCGCCAGATCATCGGCGTCTCCTCGTCCACGAGGAAGCCCATGGACATCGCCTTCAGCCCGTAGGCTTCGAGCGGGATCAGCGTGCGGCCTCCGGCCGAGCGGGGCCGGTCCTTCAGGTTGAGCAGCCTGGGGATCGACGGTCCGTAGATGTCGGCGTCGAGGATGCCGACCTTGAGGCCGAGCGCAGCAAAGCTCAGCGCCAGGTTGACGGCAGTCGTCGACTTGCCCACGCCGCCCTTGCCGGACGCGACGGCAATGATGCGGTCGATGCCGGGCACGCCCGGCTTCGCGCCGGCAGGACGCTGGGCACCGGCACCGCCCGGGGCGGCACCCGGGCGGATCGCCTGGCCCGGCCTGCCGGGCTGCTGCGGCGGGACCGGCTGCGGCGACCGCGACGGCGTCCCGGCTGCCTTCTCCGCCGTCAGCGCCACAAGCGCGTTCGAGATGCCGTCGATCGCGACCACGCGCCGTTCGATCTCGCGGCAGAACGGTTCGAACCGTTCGGCCTCGGCCGCCGGAACCGACAGCGAGAAGAACGCCTTGCCGTCGGCGATGAAGATGTCCGACACCATGCCGCGGGATACCACGTCACCCTTGCCGTCCGGCGCCTCCATCCCCTTCAGCAGTGCCTGGATCGCCGATTTCTGTGCGTCGCTCAATGCCCGTCTCCATGCTGTCCGTGTGGTCGCCCGTGCTGCCGCAGATAGCCCGTCCG
>DASYHY010000039.1:0-21842 GCA_036252795.1 Aurantimonas sp.
GGTTGCGCCTCCGGTCGGGCTACGCCCGCCCTACGCCGCAACCAGCGCGAACGGTGCGACCCCCATACCCGTCACGCTGCTTGACGAAGGGGGTCCCTTTTGCACGCCGATAGGGGGTCCTTTTTGGACGCCGATTGACAATAGTGTGATGACGATCACGCCAGCCGTTCTTGCCCAGTTACCGCTGCCCGACGTCCGTGCGGTGATCTTTTACAAACGGGATGAAATTATGACGGATTTGGTATGCTGCGATGTCGAGGTCGCTGGGCATGTATGGTCGTTCCACGAGGAAGCGGCTGGCTGGCCAGACCTAATTGCGCACCTATCCGCACTGCCGGGCTTCCGTGCCGATTGGTATGAAGCCGTGGTCAGCCCGCCGTTCGCTAGAGCCGAGACGATTGCGTTCGACCGGCGGTGATCGCCCAATATTAGACGTTGCGTCTTGTCGCGGCGTTACCCGAAAGCGGTCGTCCGCAAGGCTGCTCAGGCGTGCCCTGTTGGTGACCAGCCTTGCTAATGGGTTGCTGATCAACGCGCCTTACCCTGAGTGTTCCTTTCAATTGCCGGGTCGTCTTCTCGATATCGCCTGATACAACCATCCCAAATTCACAAAGGCTTATGTCCGTAGTGGATGCCGGTTGAATGACTTCTTCGGCAATCTTGCAACTCTGGCAGTCAGGATCGAAGACCACACCGTAAAGGCCGGGTTTTCCCTCAATGCGGGCCAACGGACCGTCGTCGCCATAGTGGACTATCTGGACGGGTTGCCGTGTCAGCCCAGAGCCTACCTCCGGCAGGCGATCAGCGCGTCGGCATGCATCTAGCGACGACACGGCGACGAATGCCCACAATGCGGCTGGCTTGAACTTCATTTCCCGAGGTTTGCAGAACAGGACTATTCAAGCAATGGCCGCTTTCCGACCTCCTAGACGAAAAGCCGTGCTCCAAACCGCCAATGCGGGCATGGGTAGCAAGGCCCAGCACTGACGGGCTATCTACGGCAAGAGCATTGTCCGCGACCCTCATGGTCGTGAAGAAGCCATGGCCGCTGTTCTCGCGTTTGATGACGGCCAACGTTTCAAGCTGGCGCTCGAGCGCTAGCGCAAGCTCCGGCGTCTCCAAGAAGATGGCCCGAAGTGCCGCTACCTCCAAATCGGTCAACGTAGTCATAGCTGCTGGGTACCATATCCGCCGAGCAAACGAATGTTCGCAACTGGGCGGCTTGCGGACATGCCGGATCGTCAGGGTTCCGCTTCAAGCACGAGGGCGACCTGCTCGGCCAGGACCTCGCCCGGCGTTCGGTACGCAAGGCACTTGCGTGGCGTTCGGTTGAGGCGGTCTACCAACTGCTCGAGCTCGCCTGGCGGTACCTGTGCGATGTCCGTGTCGGAGGGTAGGAAGCGCCGTATCCTGCCGTTGCTGTTCTCCACGCTGCCCTTCTGCCATGGCGCCGAGGGCTGGCAGAAGTACGCGGTCATGCCTAGGCTCTCCCGTAGGCGCCCATACCCGGCGAACTCGGTGCCCCGGTCGAGCGTGATGGTGCGACGGAGGGAAGGGGGGAGGGTGCCGAGGTGGCGCTCGATGCCTTCCATGATGCCGGCCGAGTGACGGCTGCTGTTGGGCGTAAGCACGGTGAAGCGGCTTCGACGCTCAACCAGCGAGGTGAGGTTGGCCTTGCCGTGATGCAGCTTGAACGCGATGAGGTCGCCTTCCCAATGCCCAAAGTCGGCCCGCTCAGCGATGTCTGGCGGTCGAGCTGCGATGGTGTGAGCGGGCGGTATGTTCAGGCCGCGTGGCTTGCGAGCGTAGCGACGTCGGCGTTTCCGCCTGCCGGTGGGCAGCAGCCGTGCCAGCTTGGCCGCCTGACCGTCGCGCCCATACACGAATTGGTAGATCGTCTCATGGCTCACCCGCAGCGGGCCTGCGGTACGGTGCCGAAGGTAGCCGGCGATCTGCTCCGGCGACCAGGCGGCTTCCAGCCGATCGACGATGTAGCTGGCGAGTTCGGGATATCGGCTGATTTTCGCGCCCCTAAGCCGTCGCCCAGCCGCCATCGATTGAGCAGTCAGCGGAAAATACCCGCGGAACATCGGCTCTTCGTCAAACCGGTGATTGCGCTTCAGCTCGCGGTAGATCGTGGACGGGTGGCGCCCGAGCTCGGCCGCGGCCTGGCGCGGACTTCTGCCGGCGCTTGTGAGCTGATACAGCTTTCGGCGTTCGTCGAGATCCAGATGCGTGTAGCTGCCCATGCGCAACCCTCAGCCGGGTGGAACCCGCACTTAAGCTAGGTTTTCGCACTTCAATTTAGAATGCACCGCTTCCATTTTCGCAGTTTGATAATAAAGATTATGTTAAGTTTGCCACTTCGCGCAGAGCGAGCTCCACGCGCGACGGGGGGTCATTCGCCGGCATCTTCAGCATCGACGGCCGCCAGATCGGCCTCGGGCGCCCGCACTACCTCGAGCGCGACATTGGCGATCTCGGCGGCGGTGATCTGAAGCTGGGTGATCGGCATCGACGGCGCGTCGACACGTTCGAGACCGTTCTCCGAAATCTTGACCAGGAAGCGATCAACGTCATTCAGCACGACCAGCTTGATCGACTGGTCTTCGTCGAGTGCGAGCTGCTGGGCGGTCCCCTCGTAGGCGATCGTGAAGCACTCGTGGCTCGTCTTGGTGAGCACGTAAGCGACGACGAACGAGTCGCCCTTCTTGACCGCTTGGACGGCCGGGTTGAGCCAGCCGAACGCGATCGGATCGGTCTTCCCGCTGACCGCGTCACGCTGCACCAGCCAATGCGCGATCGAGCCAGTCGCGGCACCGATGAGGAGCATCGTGAGCAGCCACATCTCCAGTGCCAGATCGGATGCATCGCGAGCACCGGCACCGCCCCGGGCGAGCGCACGATAGATGTTCGGATCGAAACCGGGATCGAAGCAAAGGCTTGTCGCCCGACACCACGCCGCCTGAGCCGCGAAGAAACCGGTCCCCAGAAGGTGCCCCGCGATGGTGCCGAACACCACGATGAACAGCGTGACCGTCGAGTTCGGCTTATCCGGCGTGGGCTGAGAAAATCCGTGCGCTCGCCCGCACGCCATCCTGCCCAGAAGCAGAGCCCTGGAAAGAGCAACAGCAGTGCGAGAAACAGCGAATAGCTGAACGCCACGGCGGTTACGCCGTGGCGGGGATCGCTACATCCTTGCGGTCGCGGTTACCGGCCGCGCTCGGGTCGACGACGTAGACGCCATTCTCGACCCGCGAAGCCTGCCGCACGGCCGCCCAGGTGCCAAACCGCCCCTTCACCTGCCGGGCCAGTCGCAGAGATCGGGTGGTGTTGACGCGCATATCAGCCTCCAACGCCCTAGATAGCGAATAGTTCGTGAACATCCAACAGCCGGCCGACCTCCGTTTGACTGCTCCCGAACCACCGCCGGTCTCGCCGCACCCTTACGGGGGTGGACGTCATCTTCTCCGACCGTTGGCCGTGATCGTCTGACCGATCGCCCCTCACGCCTTCGGGCCCGTCCGTCACCGGCCCGGTGGCGTGGACGAGCTACCTTGCCCGCCTGATCGAGGACAGGCTCAGCAGGCATCGGCCGTTTCAGGCAAGGTGACGGAGAAACATGCGCCCGGGTGCGCGTTGGCCACCATCAATCGTCCCTTGAGCGACCGAGACAGCGATCGCACAAGTCGCATGCCCAAGCCGTCGCTCTTGGCCGGATCGAAATGCTCGGGCAAGCCTGGCCCATGATCCCGAACAAGCAGCCGGCAGCCCTCGTCGCCGTGGGCGAACGACACCCTGACAACCGACCCGTCCGGCCCATCGCCGGCGTGCTTCAGCGCGTTGGTGAGGAGTTCGGCGGTGATAAGTCCCAGTGGCACTGCCTCGTCTGACGGCATATCGATCCGCCCCACCTCGACATCGATACGCGCATCACCTCGGCCGACCGACCGTACGATGTCTTCGCAGACGTTTGCGAGATAGTCATCCAGTCGGACCGTCCCCACATCAGCGCTCCTATATAGCTGCTCGTGAAGTCGCGCGATCGTCAATAGCCTTGCAGAGGCTTCAGCAAGCGCCAGCTTCGCCTCGGGCGAGTGCACCGAACGTTCCTGCATAGAGAGCAGGGATCCGACCATCGCCAGGCTGTTCTTGACGCGATGGTCGACCTCTCGAACGAGCAAGTCCTTTTCGGCAAGCGCGTCCTTCAACGCTAGCTCGGCCGTCTTGCGCTCGTCGATATCCTCGGTCGAGCCGTACCACAGGCGGATACCGCCGTTTTCGTCGCGCCAGGGGGCTGCGCGGCTGCGCATCCAGCGGTAACTCCCGTCGGCGGTGCGGACGCGATGTTCTTCGTCGTACACCTCGCCGGTGCTGACGCTGTGGGTCCAGGCTGCGACCATCTGCTCCCGGTCTTCCGGATGCGGCGCCTCGGCCAATCCTTCATCCAGTGCGGATTCGCGCGACATCCCCGTGATCTCGAGCCAACGGGTGTTGAAGTCGATGATGTGACCGGCCGCATCGGCAATCCAGGGGACCTGCGGGTTGAGCTCGACCGCGCGGCGATAATGGGCGTCACTCTCCTCGAGGGCCGCCTTGGTCGCGGCGAGTTCCTCCTGAGCCCGCGCCCGCTCGATCGCGACGCCGAGCATGCCGGCCAGGGCGCTGATGAATTCGACGTCGCGCTCGCTGAAGGCACCCTCGTCGCGACTATCGACCTCCAGCACGCCAAACGCCGCGTCTGCCGTGCGAATGATGACGTTGACAGCTCGCTTGACACCGTGTTCCGCCATGACTCTGGGAGTCCTGAAGCGCTTCTCCTCGGAGAGGTGGTTCGAGATGACCGGCTCGCCGGTGTGGAAGGCGAAGCCGGCGGGGCTGGCTAGATCATCGCCGATCACCGCCACCCCGACGACGCCGGGCCTCCAGCCCACACCAGCCCGGATCAGCAGGCCGGCCTCGCCGGGCCGTTTCTCGAGCGCCTTGGCCAGCGGTGAGCCGAGACCCCGCGCGGCGACCCGACAGGCTTCCTGCAGGAGCGGATCCAGGTCGCTCCGCGCCAACGCAAACTTGCCGAATTCGGCGATTGCCGACTGCTGAGCCAGGCGCGCGCGCAGCTCTCCCGCTTCATCGTGATGATGCTCAACCGGAGCGCCAGGAGCCTCGCTCAGCATGGGCTGATGGCGCTTGAGCGAGGAGCATCCGGGGCGATCGGATCGCCGCTTGACGAGCAGACATTGGACAAAAGGCGGTGGGTGACCGGCCAAGCCGCAGCAGGTTCATTGTGCATCGAAGGGGGCATAGCAAAATGCTCCAGTCCACCCAACCCTTACCCCAACCAGTTGGTCCAAAGGCCATGACAAGGCCCGACAAAGAGATTGCGAGCCCCGTCGCAACCGCTCAGCGATTAGCGGTCCCCATTGCCGGACAGCGCTCGCACGCCCGATCAAGCAGCGAGGTGAGCGATCCGCGAAACCAAATCCGCCATCCTGAACGGTTTGGCCAGGACATCCAGCCCAGCGCTCTCGGTCGATGTGAGGTTGGCATAGCCAGTCACCAGCAGCACCCGCAGCGAGGGCGAGCTCTCCTTGGCATGTCGTGCAAGTGATGCCCCGGACATGCCCGGCATCATATGATCGGTAACGAGAACGTCCGGCTTGAGCCCGCTCCGTAGCACATCAAGCGCGGCCGTCCCGGAAGAAGCCTCGATGACATCGAACCCCATTTCGCGGAGGGACGCCGCAACCGAGGCGCGAACCAACTCCTCATCATCGACGAGCAGCACCTTGCCATTTCCCGCGACGATCTCTTCGTTGAGCTCCGGACTGCGAACAGGGGACGGAGCGCCGGTCGCGACCGGCAACCACAAGGTCGCGGTCGTACCCTCCCCAACCCCGCTCTCGATGCGAAACGCGCCGCCTGATTGCGCGGCCAATCCGTGCACCATCGAGAGCCCGAGACCCGTCCCTGCCCCCACTGCCTTGGTCGTGAAGAACGGCTCGACCGCGCGTGCGAGCGTCGTCTCGTCCATGCCCTGCCCGGTGTCGCTCACCGAGACTTTGACGAAGTCTCCGCCGTGAAGCCCGACTTCCGACCCTTGTGCTGCACGTGCCGCGATCCGGAGCTTGCCGGCGCCTTCCATCGCGTCCCGACTGTTCACGGCCAGATTGAGCAAGCTCATCTCGAGCTGCTGCGGATCGACAAGCACCGGGGGAAGGTCTGGCGGCAGATCAACCTCCACCACCACGGTCGGTCCGAGCGACCGCTGAATGAGGTCGCCCATGCCGCCGACGAGCTCAGCAAGGTCGATTGACCGCGCCTGGAGCGTCTGGCGGCGGCCAAAGGCGAGCAATCGAGCCACGAGCGTCCGGGCACGCTCAGCGGACTGCATGGCGCCAGCGGCGATCCTGCTGGCCCGGGGATCATCGGCGAGTTTGCGGCTCAGGATATCGAGACCACCCATGATCGGGGTCAGCAGGTTGTTGAAGTCATGCGCCACGCCCCCGGTCAGCTGGCCGAGAGTCTCCAGCTTGCGCGCTTCGTGGAGCTGAGCGACGGCGACCTCCCGCTCGGCCGTGCGCTCCTCGACGCGCTGCTCGAGTTCCTCGTTGAGCCGGCGCAGCTCGGCCTCCGCGGCGTCGCGCTCGGCCAGCAGCGCCTCGGCCGCGCGTTGTCGGCCCCTCGACCGCAGCGCCGCCCGGACCGCGCCGACCAAGGTCGTTGGGTGGAAGGGCCGCTCCAACGTCGTCACATTGCCGAGCAGATCCGTAAGTTGTGCATTAGCGGCCGTCACGCCGCCGCGGCGCGTCAACACGATGATCGGCAGGTCCGACCAGGGCGGCTGGTTTCGAACGCTGTCGACCAGGCGCGGCAACGATGCGCTGGTGAGGCATTCCTCTGCGATAATCGCCGTGCCCACCGTCCCGAGGTTCAGCGCATCCGCGATCGCGCCGATGCCATCAGCTTCAACCGCCGGGACCGGCAGGATCGCAATGCTCCCGCAGATCAGGGGAGCGTCGCGGCCGCTCGGAGCAAGGACAAGTACCCGGTCCCTGACCGGATCAATTCCGTGGGAGGGCATCGCGGTCGGGAAGGAACTGACCCGTCGTACCGGAATAGGATGGGACACCGCTGAGCACACCTTGGAAACCGACCAGCGGATCGCCGACACGAACGCCCTGGGAGTCGATGCGATACTCCCGGATGGTCGCCTCGTGGCCGCCGGTCCGCTTCTTCATAATCGACATGGCGCGCTTGAGTTCACCGCCCGCCTCGAAAAAGCGAAGCAGAACGACATTGTCGCTGAGGTAGCTGAGGTCGACCGTGGACTCGAGCCGGCCGACCAGACCGTGCTGGGCGAGCACCAGCTGTGTCACCACGCCGCGGTAGTTGAGGTAGCTCAACAGCTCGTGCATCTGCAGAAGCAGCGAGCCCTCATCCGGCATGGCGTGATGATAACCCGACAGGGAGTCGATTGCGATCATCCGGACGCCGCGGCGCTCGACATGGTCGCGGACGATGCTGGCAAACTCGCCGGGCGCCAGCTCGGCAGGGTCGATCGCGAGATAGGTGAACGCGCCCGACGCCACGGCCTCTGTCAGGTCAATGCCCATGCCCCGCGCGCGCTTCAGAAAGACGCGCTCGGTCTCGTCGAAACTCACATACAATGTCCGCTCGTCGCGGGCGACCGCGGCCAGATGCCATTGCAGGCACACGGTCGACTTGCCCGCGCCGGCCGCACCGACGATCAGCGTCGCGGTGCCTCGATCCACCCCGCCACCAAAGAGGAGGTCGAGTTCCTCGATCCCGCTGGGGACCGGGACGGAGTCGTCAACGTCGGCTTCATGCTCCGCAGCGACGAGCCTCGGATAGACGACCACGCCCTCGCTCGGCCGGATGCCGATGTCATGGAAGCCGCCCCGAAAGTCACGTCCGCGCATCTTGAAGACCCGCAGCCGACGCCGGGCTGCGCCATATTCGACTGGGACGTGCTCGAGGCGAACCACGCCGTGGGCAAGACTGTGGAGGTTGAGGTCGTCCATCTCCTGGGTAAGGTCGTCGAGGAACAGGACGGTGCAGTCGCGCTGCGCGAAGAAATGCTTGAGCGCGAGCACCTGGCGCCGATAGCGAAGCGCGCCTTGCGCCAGCAGCCGAATTTCCGACAGGCTGTCGAAGACGACCCGCGCGGGTGCGACCCGCTCGACTTCGGCTATGACCATCTTGATCGTCTCGCCCAGTTCCAGGTCGGACGAGTAGTAGACGCTTTGCTCACGGGATGGATCGAGGCTTAGCTCAGGCGGTACGAGCTCGAAGATGTTCAGCCCATCGAGGCTCCACCCATGAGTGCCAGCTGAGTGAATGATCTCGGCTCTTGTCTCCGACAGCGTGATGTAGAGCGACCTGTCGCCCTCTTCCCGTCCTGCGAGCAGGAATTGGAGCGCAAGCGTGGTCTTGCCGGCGCCGGGCTGGCCCTCAATCAGATGAATGCGGTTGGAACTGTAGCCGCCGGCGAGAACGTCATCGAGACCGTCGACGCCGGTCGAGACATTCTCGCCGCCGACGATCGCATCTTCCTGTCGCAGCATGTGGTTCTCCAGTCTCCAGGAGAGCTGGAGGCGCAAGTGCTATGCACGTTATGGTGCATATTGCCAGCAATTAAGGCGCGCATGCCAAAGGTGTTGTCAGTGTCGTTCGTCGGCGACCATCATCGCTAGCGGCGCTCACTGCCGGAACGGGGCTGGCGCTCGCCCGTTCCCAAGCCATTCCACTGCCACGGAGAATTGATGTGCCGACCATTTCGGGCATATTTGACACGCGCCGGGAGGCTGAGATGGCCATCGAACGCCTGGTTCAGCAGCATGGCGTCAAGCGGAGCGCTGTCGCCGTCACCCCAGCGTCGGCCGCCAACAGCGCCGGTATCGAAGTGGCCAGCGCCGACGCCAAGCGCGGCGAACCCACCGCTCCAACCGGCGACGCGGCTGCCCTCAACGGCCGTATCGCGGTGTCGCTCGATCGCGAGGAAGCGGATGCGGAGACGATCCGCGAGGTGTTCAAGGAGTTCGGCGCCGCCGACATCCGGTGATCGTGGCGACCGGCGCGGATCTCTTCGACGCGGCCGGTACCGCCGCGACGCTCGCGGCGGTGCGGGACCGGCGTCCGCTGGTCCTTAGCCTGACCAATACGGTGGTCGCGAACCTGACCGCCAACATGCTGCTCGCGATCGGCGCCTCGCCGGTCATGCTGGAGGATGAGGGTGAGGCCGTCGAGCTTGCCGCCAGGGCGGATGCACTGGTCATCAACCTGGGTACGCTCAACAATGCATCCGCCCGGGCAATGGAGGGGGCCGCCAACACGGCACGCCACGCCGGACGGCCGTGGGTGCTCGATCCCGTCGGGGCCGGCGTGCTCGGCTTCCGCACGGCGTTTGCGCAGCGGCTGCTGGCACTCCGGCCCACCGCCATCAAGGGCAACGCCTCCGAGGTCGCCGCGCTCGCGGGCGCAGGCACGAGCGGGCATGGGGTGGACAGCGTTGCGCAGCCCCATGAAGCGCTTGGGCCGGCGCGGCGGCTCGCGACCCTGACGGGCGCGATCGTCGCCGTGACGGGTCCGGTGGACCTCGTCACCGACGGCGCGCGCGTGGTCGAGGTCCGCAACGGCCATCCGCTGATGGGGCGGATCACGGGCATGGGCTGCTCGGCCGCCGCGCTCATGAGTGCGTGCTTGGCAGTCACTGAGGATAGCCGGCCGGCGAGGCTGGCGGCTTTAGCGCACGCGCTCGTGCTGTTAGAGGTATCCGCCGAGCTGGCCGTGGCACGCGGCATCAGCGGGCCCGCCTCGCTTCAGGCGGGTTTGATCGACGCACTCTCCACGCTCGATGAGGGCGCGATCCTGGCCTCGGCTCGGTTCGGCCTGAGCCCCAGGCTCGGCCTCGACCCGACGCTGTGCCTCGTCGCCGACTCCGCCATCATCAAGGGGCGCACCCTGGCCGAGTTGGTCGCCGCAGCCGTGGCGGGCGGGGCGACGATGGTGCAGCTCCGCGATAAGCGTGACGATGCCCGGCGGTTCGTCGAGGACGCCCGCCATCTCCACGAGTTGCTGGTTCCGCTCGGCATACCGCTCGTGATCAACGACCGGGTGGACATCGCCGCGGCTGTCGGAGCCGAAGGAATCCATCTCGGCCAGTCCGACCTTCCACCCGCCGACGCGCGGCGCATCCTCGGCGACGGGGCGATCATCGGGATGTCGGTGACCAACGAGGCGGAAGCCGCCGCTGTTGATCCGGCGATCGTCGACTATCTTGGCGTCGGGCCGGTGTTCGCGACCGCCACCAAGTCCGACGCCGCAGCGCCGCTCGGGGCGGCGGGCGTCGCGGCCATTCGCGCACGGGCACCGTCATTGCCGCTCATGGCGATCGGCGGACTGAATGCCGAGACGCTGCCCGCTCTGCTCGACACGGTGCCGATCGACGGCATCGCCGTCGTCTCGGCACTGTGCACGGCGAGCGATCCTCAAGCGGTCGCTGCCCAGTTGCGCGCTTTGGCGGAGGGTCGGCGTCGGGCGACGTAACGGCGGGCCTAAGCGCGCAGCCGCCCCGTGCCGGGCTCGATCGGGTCGGAGCCGGAGATCGCGTGCCAGCCCTTGCGGATCGCATATTGCACGCCCCAGCCGAGCGCGTAGGTGGCAGCAATCGGCGCCAGTCCCTTGATCGCGCTTTCGGCAACGGTGCCGATGATTGCGCCCTTGATGCCGCTGTCGCCGTCACCACGGTCGATCGCGGCCCCGATCAGGGCGCCCAGCAGATTAGCCATTGTTCTATTCTCCGAGTGACTGGTTGCACTTCAAACGTTCGTACGGGCAGTTTTGTCCCACTCCGGGGGAGATCTCAGCGCGCCAGTGGTGAACGATCATATTGCGCAAAGAGCGCAGCGACGTCGTCGTACAGCGCGATCGCTCCGGCCGCCTTCAAAGCCTCATCCGCGAACTTGCCCGATCGCAGCCCGATGCAGCCGATGCCGCACTGCTTGGCCGCCTCGACATCATAGGGCGTGTCGCCGATCGCGAGAACATTGTCCGGCGACAAGCCGTCCAGCTCCTTCATCGCCGCCGTGAAGATGTCGGGCGCGGGCTTGGTGCGCTCGGCATCGTCGGCGCTGGTCGTGGCGAGCACGAGGCCGCGCGCGTCCAGCAGGTCGAGATAATGGTCGACCTCGGCTTGCGAAGCCGAGGAGGCGAGGACGATCTTCTGCCCCGCATCGTGCACGCGCTGCAGCAGGTCACGCGCGCCAGGAAACGGCGTCATTCGGGTGAGGAACAGCGACTTGAAAAGCTTGCCGTGGGCCTCGCCCAGCGCCTCTTGCTCGTCTTCGCTGACGCCCGGGATGAGCGCCGGGACCAGGTGGTCCGTCCCTTTGCCAATCTGGTCGTGGATCTTCTGCGGTTCGAGCCGGTGACCACGCCCGCTGAAGGCCAGCTCCCACGCCTTCACATGCGCGTCGTTGCTGTCGATCAGCGTACCGTCGATGTCGAATAGAACCGCCTTGATCATCATCAACCTTCTCTTTTGTCCTAGAGTTTGGCGTCCGTGGCGCCGGGCCGGCCTGTCATGGCGCATGCGCTTCGAGCGCAACGCGAACCTGTTCCTCTTCGAGGTCGAGTTCCTGCACGAGCGTCGCCAGCGTCTCGCCGTCGAGCTCGTTGCGCTTCTCGAGCAGTTTCTGGCGAGCGGCGTTTAGGGCCTCGAGGCGCAGCTTGAGGGTCGCAGCCATGCGCTGCGCTGCGTCCTCGCCGCCGTCGCCGAGCCGTTCGGCATGCTCGACCCGCGTCTGGAAATCATGAACCAGCGTTTCGGCGACGTCGGCGTGTTCCGGGTCCTCCAGCTTCTCCGACAGGGCGCCGAGTGCTGCCGCCGCAACTTCCTTGCGCGCGGCAACGACGACGGGCTTGGCCTCCTCTATCTCCGGGTCATGCGGGTCGAGACGGCGGATGAGGGGCGCAAGCGTGGTGCCCTGAAGCACCAGGGTGGCCAGGATGGCGACGAATGCCAGGAAAACGATGATGTCGCGCGCTGGGAAACCCTCCGGTAGCGCCAGTGCCGCCGCCAGACTGACGACGCCGCGCATCCCCGCCCAGGAAATAATCGTCGGATAGCTCAACGGGGGCTTGAACCCCTGCCCGCGCAGACCGGACCAGAGCGCGGCGACGGGATAGAAGGTGCCGAACACCCAGACAAAGCGTGCCACGATCAGCGCGGCCGATACCGCCGTCCCGAGAACGAAAAGCTGGCCCGGATCGTGCTGACCAAGGCGCTCGACGATCCCGCGCAGCTGAAGCCCGACGAGCAGGAAGACAAAGCTGGTGAGGACGAACTCGACGAACTCCCAGGCGGTGTTCGCCTCCAGGCGCGTGCGCGCGGCGAGCTGGAGCTGCCGCCGCCCGACCAGCCCGCCGCAAGCGACGGCCGCGAGCACGCCCGAGACATGGATCGTTTCCGCCGCGAAGTAGCTGGCAAAGGCCGACAGAAAGGATACGACGATCTCGAGCAGGCGGTCATGCAGCCGCAGCATCGCCGAGTTGGTGAGCCAGCCGATCAGAAGCCCTGCCGCCAGCCCCCCGACCGCGGTCCACAGGAAGGACAGTGAGGCGGCGGCGAAGCTGATCGTGCCCGCCATCGTCGCCGCGACCGCGAAGCGGTAGAGCACAAGCGCGGAGGCGTCGTTGATGAGGCTCTCGCCTTCGAGCACCGCCACGATCCGCCGCGGCAGGCGGAATGCTTTCAGGACCGAGGTCGCCGACACGGCGTCGGGCGGCGCAATGATGGCGCCCAGCGCGATCGCCGCTGCCCAGGGCACGTCGGGCACAAGATGCCGGACCGTCACCGCGACTACCCCGGCGGTGAACAGGACCGCGCCGATCGCGAGCAGCATGATGAACACGACATTGGCCCGGAACGCGCCCCAGTCAGTCCTGAGCGCGCTGGCCTGGAGCAGCGGCGGCAGGAACAGGGCGAGCGCCAGCTCGGGCTTGAGTTCGAGCGGCGGCAGTCCGGGGACGAGCGCCAGTGCCATGCCGCCGAGCACCAGCATCACCGCCGAAGGAATATTGAGGCGGCGCGCGACGAGCGCCAGGACCACTGAAATCCCGAGCAGCAGCAGCAGTGTCTCGAAGATCAGCATGGCGTGCTACTTCCGCTCGAGCGTTTCGCCATCGCGCTCTCGCAGATCGTTGTGAATGGCAGTGGCCGCGATCGCCGCCTGCCCCATGGCGACGCTTATCTGGTCCAGCCCGCGCACGAGGTCGCCCGCCGCGTACAGACCAACGATCCCAAGCCGCATGTGACTGTCGGTGATGACAGACCGGTCACTCGCTTGCTTGAGGCCGAAGGGCACGAGCAGTTCGTCGTTCACGTCCGATCCGAGCGCCGGATAGAGCGTGTCGAAGGCGAGATCGCGCCCATCCACAAGGCGCACGCGCGCCTGCGGCTTCCCAAATTCGAATGATGATGCCGGCGTGGTCTCGATCGCGATCCCGGCTTTGTCCAATGCCGCCCGGTCGCTGCGGTCGAGATCGGACTTCTTGAGCGTCAGGAGCGTGACGTCGTCGCTATAGGAGCGCAGGAACAGCGCTTCGGCAACGCCGTGGGTGTCGGACCCAAGCACAGCGACGCGCTTGCCGGTGACCTCGTAGCCGTCGCAGATCGGGCAATAGCGCAAGGTGCCGCTGTCGAGCGCCGGTTGATGATCGGCTTCGGCGATTGGCGGCCGACGGTTGACTACCCCGGTTGCGAAAAGGATCGCTCGCGCACGCTCTTCCCCATCGGCGTGCGACACCGTGAACATGTCGTCCTGTCGTGACACGGCATCGACACGACCGTGGACGATCGTAGCCCCGTAATGCTCGGCCTGGTCGCGCATTCGGGCAAGGAGGTCGCTGCCGGAGACGCCTCCTGGGAAGCCGGCGTGATTATGCGAGCACGGGATCCACGACGCACGGCTGGGCCCGCCGTCGAAGACGATCACCTTGCGATGGAAGCGCGCCAGATAGGTAGCCGCGGTAAGCCCGGCCGGACCTGCCCCGATGATCGCGCAGTCTAACATGAACGCTCCTCTCGACGTTCGACCCGTCCAGCCACGCCGACACCGGGCATGCCTGCCGCTCTTGCAAGCAGGCATGCCCGGCAGGAAGGTTGAGCCGAAGCTCAGTCTTCCTTGGCTTTGATATTCACAGAAGTTTCTGCGAGCTTCGTCATGTATTCGTCGCCACCGTAGATCTCCTTGGTGGCGTCGCGGAGCTTCTTGTTGGCGTCCTTCAGGCCAAGCGCCTTGGCGTAAGCGGCCGCCGTGCCGAAGCCTGCGAGTCCGTAATGGGTCATGCGCTGGTACTGCGCGATGATCACCGCATCGAGCACCGGCCCCTTCTTGGGCGCCTCCTCGGCGGTGTGCTTGGTCGCCTCGGCGACCAGCCCTTCCATGCCCTTGCAATGCTCCTTCGAGACCTTTTCGCCGCTCTCGGCGAGAAGCTCCTTCAGCACGCCGGTGTGATTGCCGATACCCTCGACCGACTTGGTGAGCATCTCCTTGAGCGCGGGATCGGAGACCTTGCTCGTGATCTTCTTGAGGCAGCGCTGCATCTGATCGTTGGCCGACCAGAGGTCCTTCAGCTCGTCGGTGTACAAGTCTTCAAGATTTTCGGGTGTAGACATCGGATCGTCTCCTTTGGGGGTAGTATGATTGCAAGAAGCAGGGCGGTCGTTCGCTCGCGCTCGCGGGCCGCCCCGATGCTGGGACGCATGACCTCTGACGGGCCTGAACCCCGGAAGGTTTGCGGATCAGCGATTGCGAATGGCGTCCGCGCGGTCTTCCTCGGCGTCAGCCTTCTGTTCCGCTCGCTCGCGCACCTGCCGTGCTTGCTCCTCCAGCGCGTCGGCCTTCCGGTCGGCCTCGGCGCGAACCGCATCGGCATCATCCTCCGCCGCGTCGGCGCGCGCCTCGATGGCGGCGTTCCTGCTGGCGTCGGCCTGGTCCTGCGCCTCCCCGACCCGCTCCGCAGGCCCCTTTGCGATGGTATCCTCGCTGGAGACAACGCCGGCGTTCGCGTCCGCCTTCTCGCCGGCATCCTCCTTCGGGCCGTCGCACCCGGCGACGAGAGCGAGCGCCGCGACGACGGCGAACAGCGCCGGCCGGATCACAGCCCGGTCTCCCGATTCTGCATCGTCGCCGGCGGCGCTTGCGGCTTGGGTGGCGTCGGCCGATTGGCTTCGTCCTCGGCCTTGCCGAGCAGGCGCTGCACGACGCGTCCCGCCGGCTCGCGCCCGCCGAGCCCGAAGGCGAGCGCGAACGCGACGGCAATGGCGCCCAGGATCAGGCCGAAGGCGAGGTTGATGATGTCATCCGCAAGCCCCATGAACCGCAGCCCGATCGCGGTGCCGAGCACGATGATCGCGATCTTGGTCAGCGAGGCGGTAAACTCCGCACCCGCCCCACCGCTCGACCGGATCGCCTTGGCGATCGCTTGCGCGATGGCGACCGCAGCCACGATGATGATCGCGCCGAACACCACTTGGCCGAACAGCGCCAGCACCTCGGCCATGATCCGCGAACCATAGGCGAAGTTGAGTTGGCGGAACGCTTCCATCAGGCCGAAGATCAAGATGGCGATGAACGCGCCGGTGCCGACCATCTTGGACGGGGTGACCGGCGCGGTCCCCGATGGCGACACCATCGTCTGGGTCCGTCCGCTCGCCGGATCGACCGTCTCCGACCTGACGGCACTGCCCTGCGGGAAGAGGCCCAGCGACCCAATCGTGCGATCGAACCCGGTCGTCACCAGGAACTGCGTGAGCAGCTGTGAGGCGAACTTGCCGATCGCATAGGCCAGCGCGAGGATAATGCCGGCGGCAATGACGTGCGGGATCGCATCAAGGATGATGCGCAGCATCTGGGTCGCCGGCTGCGAGATGGCGGCGATGTTGAGCGTGTCGAGCGCGGCGATTGCGACGGGGATGAAGATCAGCGCGAAAACGACCCCGCCCGCAAGTCGCGGCAGGGCGGTGGGATCGCTGGGCGCGGCAGCGCCGATCGTGCTCGACAGACGCTCGACGTGACTGGCGGTGATGACCGCCTCGACCGCCTTCTTGGCGACACTGGCGACGATGTAGCCGATGAACAGGATCAACCCGGCGCCGATGATGCGCGGCACGGCTTGCCCGAACCCGTTCAGCATTTGACCCAATGGCCCGGTCGCGCTGGCAAGGCCGAGCGGCTGCGCCGCCAGGAACAGGGCGACGAGCAGCACGATCCAATAGGCGGCATTGCCGACCTGGGCGCCGACGGTCTCGGGGTGCCGCTCATGCAGGTTGGGGCGATTGGCATGGCGCGCGAGCGGGGTCGCGTTGACGAGCTTGGCCACCCCCCATTTGACGGCCCGCGCCACGAGCCACCCGACCACGAGGATGAGGAGCGCCGCCAGGATGCGCGGGCCCCATGTCTCGGCCAGGAACAGCGCCTGGTTTCCAAAGTCGCGTGTGCCGGCAACGACGGTGCCGCCTGCAGTCTCTAGGTTGTCCATGTCGTCCTCCTTGGACCTTGGCGCGTCATGTCAGGATAATCGCCGGTACGGCCGTAAGACCGTACCGGCGATCCCCCTTTACTCAGTCGGGGCGCTTGCCCTGCTGTGCTTCGCCGGCGCGCTCCTGGGCTTCACCCGAGCGCTTCAGGCCCTCGTTGCCGGTCAGGTCGCCAAGCCCCTGCTTGACGTTGCCCAGCGCTTCCTTGCCGAGCCCGGCCGCCTTGTCGCCGAACCCGGTGCCGGCTTCACGGTCGTCATCGTAGCGCCCACCCCCGGCAACGCCGCGGCCGGCAGTCCGCTCCAGGCCGGACCGGTCGTCGCCGCCGATCTGCTCGACATCGACATCGGTGCGGCGCACCGTCTCGTTGATGTCCTCGACGCGCTCGTCGCTGGTCTTGCGGACCACAACCTCCTCGACGACGCGGGCCGTCTTGGCGACGACCGCCTCTTCATCGGTTTCGGTCATCTCGATCGTGCGCTCGCGAAACGCGTCGTCTCCGGGCGTCACGGCGCGATCGACGGGGCGGCGCTCGACATTGATGCTCTCGTCACGCAGACGGATCTGCTCATGGACCGGCTTCTCGGTCACATAGGAGCGGACCCGGACGCCGCCGCGATCGACCTCGCGCTTGCCGACGACCAGCTGCTCCTCGACCACCTCCAGGCGCTCCTCGTCCGCGCCGACGCCGATCGCGCCCCGGTCGCGATCATAGTCGCCGGATCGCAGCGCGCCGCTCGCCGTGCCGGCAGCCGGATAGTCCCAGCCCTGCGAACGCCACTGGCCGGCGCGCTCGTCGATGTCGACGCTGTTGGCGTTCTCCAGCGCGCGCACGGCATCGTCCACCTCGTCCTCATCGACGTCGGCGGTCAAGAGGTAGCCACCGCGACGGATCCCTTCCTCATAGGTGTGGCGATCCTCGTCGGGCAGGAAGGCGTTCTTGATCGAACCCCAGAGGCCGGGATCCTGGTGCGTGGAGTATCCACGGCTCATGTCGCCGGCGGTCGACTGGTCGTGAATCCTGACATGATCGGCGTCGACGCGCGCATCCTGGAGCCGCTGCTTGGCGGCCTCGGCATCGTGTCGGCTGTCGAACAGCGCGGTGATGGTGCGGGACATGGGTACTCTCCTTCGGGGGAACTAAAACGTGATTACCTGGCGATGACGACCAGTTCGGTCCGGCGGTTTTCCGCTTGGCCTGACGCAGTCGCGTTGGTGTCGACGGGGTCGTTCTCACCGCCAGAGATTGTCTCGATGCGAGCGCCATCGATGCCCTTGGCGACGAGCGCCGCCTTGACGCTGTCGGCGCGAGCCTTGCCGAGCGCCAGGTTGGCGGCGCTAGGGCCACGGGCGTCGGCATAACCGGCAATCCGGACACGCGCCGTGCCATATTGCTTGAGCACCGCGGCGATGGCGTTCACCTCGTCCGCATCAACGGGCCGGATGTCGCTTTTCGCAGTGTCGAAATTCAGCTTCTCGAACTGGAAGGTGCGCGGCGCGGCTTCGGTTCCGGCGAGATAGCCGCCAAGGCCCGAGGTGCCGGCGAGCACGGTCGAGGTATCGGCATCCGGTGTGGTGGCGACGACCTCGGCGGGGGATGCGGTCGGAGCAGGCGTGACGACCGCCCTCTCCTTTTCGCCGTTGCAGCGGCTGAGCGCAACGATCAGCGCCAGCAAGCCAAGCCCGAGCAGCGCCCATGGCAACCAGTTGGTCTTCTTCGAGGTCTTCTCGATATGGACATGGCGGGGCGGCGCACCTTGGCCGCGCTCGGGATCGGTCATCCATTCTCTCCTTCGGGGATGTTCTCGCGGGTCACCTCGGCGTGCATCACGCGCCGGGTCGCGTCGGCCTCGACCGGCACGGTGACAGTGGTGCGGCGAAGACGAAGCTCCTCGACCAGAAACAGGCGTTTCTCGATCACCAGCCGCTCCTCGATGACCGGCACGATCAGGAATTCGCCTTCCTCGCGCACGGTCGGAGCAACCTCGACCTGCCGGCCGATCGGCACCCTCTCGACATCGACGATCTCGCGATTGAGCGCCTCGGCGACGCGGACCTGCTCTTCGTCGACAAAGGTGCGGACCTGCACGCGGCCGGTCGTGACCGCGCGCTTCTCGATCGCGACCGTCTCCTCGACGAGCGGGATGCGGGTTTCGCCGGAGCGTTCGTCGGCGCTCACAGGCGCGCTGCTCCGTCGGCAAGGACATTGCACCCAGCCGCGGCCCTGGCCACTTCGAGCGGCACCCGTACATCCTCGATCCGCGACGATACGCGGACCAGGTCGCCGATCGTCAGCCGACCTGGCGAGGGGTCTCCGTCATGAAAGCCGCGGGCGGCGCGGCCGAGCTGGCGAAGTTGGCCGGTGGAGAGACGTGCCTCCAATCGATCACCGACGCATTGCGCCTGCTTCTCGTCCAAGCCATAGCGGATCAAGGATGTCGCGATACGCTGCGAAGGATCTATACACCCGGCCAGGCCAAGCACGATCGGAGAAAGAGAAAGCAGGCCGATACTGATCGACCCGCACGAGGCACGCTGCATCTACTGTCGACCTGCTGTGTATCTTACCGGGCATAAACAGGCGCTTCGCCGCAGGGTTCCCGATCACGTCGGCACTTCTTTGAGTTTTTACCTCCCGCCTCTAAGACTTAATCTCGCGCAATGCGTTTGGAAGCGACCGACAACCCGTTGCAGATGAGGAGCCATCGTGATCGCCGATGCCATTGTTGATGATCAGGCGGCATGCTCCTCCAGCAGCAATCACCTTCTCGATCGCATACCGGCCGACGAGCGCGTCAAGATCGACGAGCATCTCGAGCCCGTCACGCTGAACCAGGGCGAGGTCCTGTACGAGCCTGGCCAGCTGATGACGCATGTCTATTTTCCGACCTCGGGCATGATTTCGCTCGTCGCGGTCATGGAGGACGGTCGCTCGACAGAGTCCGCCACGGTCGGGCGTGAAGGTGCGACCGGCATGAGCGCCAGCGGCTATGTCGACCCCGCCTTCACGCGCCACGTGGTGCACATCGCGGGCGCGGGCTATCGCACCACCGCCGAGCGCTTCGAGGACATGGTCGATACAAGCGTCAAGCTGTGCTCGGCGGTCGTGCGCTGGCGCGAGGTGCTGCTGCGGATGACGCTGCAGTCGGTCGCGTGCAACTCGCTCCATGACGTCCGCCAGCGCTGCGCCCGCTGGATCCTCACTACCCACGATCGGACGGAAGCGAACAGGCTCCCCCTCACCCAGGAGTTCCTCGCCGAGATGCTGGGGGTCAAGCGCAACGCGATCAACATCGTCGCGCGCGATCTCCAGCGGCTGGGGATCATCGAGTATAAGCGCGGCCGCGTGACGGTGGTCGACCGGGACGGCCTCGCGGCGGTGTCGTGCGAATGTTACGGCAAGATCCGTGGCGAGATCGCCAAGCTGTTCGCAGACCCGCCCAGCAGCGAGTGTGACGATTGATCGAAACGGGGTCGCCTCAGCGCTGCTGATCAATTTGGCGGCAGCGAAACTCCTGGCCGGAGCAGAGTGGCATCGCGGTCTTCCTGGTCCGCTGGGGCTCAGGACTATGACCTGGCTAAAAGGGTTTCGCGGAGCAGGCGCGACAGGTCTTCCACCGCATAGGGCTTGTGCAGTAGCGGGAACCCGTGCTGTCCTTCCTCAACCGGCACATGGCTGTAGCCGGAGGTGAGGATCACCGGCAGGCCCGGGTACAGGCGGCGGACTTCTTTCCCGAACTCCGCACCACCCATGCCAGGCATCACCACATCCGAGAAGACGGCATCGAAGTCCAGAGACGCCGCGAGCAATGCCAGCGCGTCCGCGGCGTTGGTGGCCCACTCGGTTCGGTAGCCGAGTTCGTTCAGCAGCTGGGTTGAGAATCCACCAACCTCCAGATTGTCCTCGACGACGAGGATCCGTCCGTCGGCACGATAGTCAGACACGTCGCCGTCGCCATTTTCCGTCACAATGGCCGGCTCGCAGTCGGCACGGGGCAAGTAGAGCGTCAGCGTCGCGCCCCGCCCTGGCGTGCTGTCAGCCTCTATGTCGCCGCCGGACTGCTTGGCGAAGCCGAACACCTGGCTCAACCCCAAGCCCGTGCCACGCCCCGCCTCTTTCGTCGTGTAGAACGGCTCGAAGATCTGTGGCGCTGCGTATTACGGTCAGAAGGTTGTTGAAGTCGTGCGCGACGCCGCCGGTGAGTTGGCCCACCGCCTCCAGCTTTTGCGATTGCCGCAACTGCTCCTGCGCGTTGGCTAGCTCGGCTTCGGCGCGGACCCGGTCGGTGACGTCATACGATGTGCTCACCGCGCCGATCTGCTTGCCCGCTCGATCCCGCACGATGTCAAAGCGCGCCTCAAAGGTCCGCTTCTCCCGGCCAGGATCGCCGAATTCGCGTGTGATCATGAACGTCTCGCCGGCCAATGCGCGCGTCCAGAGCTGCCGATTAATCTCCTGCTGCTCGGGCACATGGCTCAGCAGGTCGAGGAAGAGGTCGCCTGCACGGGGTCGCCCGCCAAAGACACGTTCGAACGCGTCGGCATTCGCCTTGTTGATAGCGACCACCCGGAAATCCATGTTGAGCACCGTTCCCGAGCGCCGCCATGGAAACCACGGTCAGGAACGTCGCGGTATGTCCAATCGCGCGATCGCGATGGTGGGCACCAGCCCGATCGATCAGTCGTTCGTTTCGCGATCTGGCCGATGACGAGCGTGGACAGGCGCTCGTCCGATCGATGATCACGCTGTCGCACGATCTCGGCTACCGGGTCGTTGCCGAGGGCGTCGAGACCGCCGCAGCCGCGGCGATCCTGGCCGACTTGGAATGTGAGGAGGCGCAGGGGTTACTATTTTGCCCGTCCGATGAAGGAAGAAGCGCTGCGGCTATGGCTCGTTGCCTCTCCGCAAGAATCATCTGTTGCAGCCTGACTGACACCTAGTTCTGCCGACATACTTGGTGCAAGCTGATCGACACCGCCGCTGAACATAATTCACAGCGGCGGTGGCGATCGGCATCGATAAGCGTCCTGTTCCCGGTTGTTCCGCTAATCAGCCGTGTGGCCGCATGACAACCTTGATTACACCTTCCTGCTTGTCACGGAACTTGGCGTACATCTCGGGCGCGTCCTCAAGACTGGACGGATGCGTGATCACAAAGCTGGGATCGATCTCGCCCGCGACGATCTTATCCAGTAGCGGCTTGGTGTAACGTTGCACGTGGGTCTGCCCAAGCTTGATCGTCAGCCCCTTGTTCATCGCTGCACCGATCGGAAGCTTGTC
>DASYHY010000040.1:0-7260 GCA_036252795.1 Aurantimonas sp.
TTCATGACGTTACCCGAGCGGCTCTACCGTCGGTCGCTGGTCGCTGCGATCACCGCCGGCTTCGCCCTGCTGATCGTGCTCGGCCTGGCGGTGGCGTGGCTGGTCGTGCGCACCGCGGAAAGCAGCGACACCGTCTCGCGCACCTACGAGGTCGAAGTGACGCTGTCCGATCTCCGCATCCTGACGGAACGGGCGGAAGCGGCGCGGCGCGGCTTCCTGCTCGAGCCGGGCGACCGGTTCCTGGGCGTGTTCGAGCAGAGTGCGGGCAGCATCCCGCCGCTGGTCGCCCAGCTTCGGCGAATGGTCGCCGACAATCCGGCGCAGGCCGAGCGCGTCGAGGAACTCGCGGCTCTCACCGAGGAACATCTGACGCGGATGCGCGCATCCATCGCGGCCCGGGAGGTCGAGGGGCTGCGGCCGGAGGACGTTAGCCGCGTCGGAGAGGGCGACGTCGCGCTGATCACCGAGATCCGCGACCTGACGCGCGACATGTCGCAGGTGGAATCCACGCTTCTGCGGGAGCGGACGGGCGATCAGCAGGCGATCGTCACCACGTCCTACGTGGTGATGGTCGTCGCCGGGCTGATGCTTCTGCTGGTGGCGATCGGCACGGTCTGGGCGGCCCGGCAGAACGTCCGGGAGCTGCGCCGGTCGCGCGACAAGCTGCGCTTCCTCAACGACGACCTGGAATCGGTCGTGCAGACGAGGACCGCCGACCTGCAGCGGGCGAACGACGAGATCCAGCGCTTCGCCTATATCGTCTCGCACGACCTGCGCTCGCCGCTGGTCAACGTGATGGGCTTCACCAGCGAGCTCGATGCGGCGACGAAGCAGCTGTCCGACATGATGGACAAGGTGGAGGCCGAGGCGCCGGACGTCGTCACCGAGGATGCGAGGCTGGCGGTCCGCGAGGACCTGCCGGAGGCGATCGGCTTCATCCGATCCTCCACCGAGAAGATGGACCGGCTGATCAACGCCATCCTGCGCCTGTCGCGGGAAGGGCGCCGTGTCATCACGCCCGAGCGGATCGACATGAACGCGATGGTTCGCGGCATCGTGGACAGCCTCCAGCACCGCCTGACCGAGGTCGGGGCGGAGGTGAAGGTGGAGCCGCTGCCCGACATCCTCAGCGACCGGGTGGCGGTGGAGCAGATCTTCTCGAACCTGATCGAGAACGCGGTGAAGTACCTGAAGCCGGGGCGGCCCGGCGTCATCACCGTGCGCGGCAAGCGGCAGAACGACCGGGTGATCTTCGAGGTCCAGGACAACGGACGGGGCATCGATCCGAAGGATCACGACCGCGTCTTCGACCTGTTCCGTCGCTCCGGCTCGCAAGATCAGCCCGGAGAGGGAATCGGGCTGGCACATGTGCGCGCGCTGGCTTATCGACTGGGCGGTATGATCGGTTGCGACTCGGCGCTTGACCAGGGGGCGACATTCCGCCTTTCAATGACAGCCAAGCTGCATGAGACATGAGGACAACGTGAACGCGCATCTGCCCGTAAACATCGTGATGATCGAGGACGACGAGGGCCACGCGCGCCTGATCGAGAAGAACATCCGTCGCGCCGGCGTGACGAACCCGGTCCGGCACTTCACCGATGGCACGTCGGCGCTGCAGTTCCTCTACGATGCGCCGGACGGACCGGCCAAGAACGGCCCGGCGCTGGTGCTGCTCGATCTCAACCTGCCGGACATGAGCGGCACGGACATCCTGACCCGGATGAAGTCCGAGGGGCCGCTGAAGCGAACCCCCGTGGTCGTCCTGACCACGACGGACGACAAGGTGGAGATCCAGCGCTGCTACGATCTCGGCGCCAACGTCTACATCACCAAGCCGGTGAACTACGAGGCGTTCTCGCAGGCGATCCGCCAGCTGGGCCTGTTCCTGTCGGTGATCCAGCTGCCCGATCCCGAGGGCGACGGTTAAGCCTCCTTGCCCCGTGTACTCTACATCGACGACGATGAGGGGCTGAGACTTCTCACGCAACGGGCCCTGCGGCGGCGCGGCTACGAGGTCGCGACGGCGGCGAGCGGCCCCGAGGGGATGGCCCGGCTCAAGTCCGAACCGTTCGATCTGCTTGCCATCGACCATTACATGCCCGGCATGGACGGGCTGGAGACGCTCGCTCTGGTGCGGGACCTGCCGTCACCGCCGCCGGTGGTCTACGTCACCGGATCGGAGGAAAGCCGCGTGGCCGTCGCGGCGCTCAAGGCCGGCGCCGCGGACTACGTGGTGAAGACCATCGGCGAGGATTTCTTCGACCTTCTCGCCTCGAGTTTCCACCAGACGCTGGAACACGCCCGGCTGCTCGCGGCGAAGACCGATTCCGATGCCGCGCTGAAGGCCAGCAACGAGCGGCTGGCCGCGCTCCTCAAGGAAGCCAACCACCGGGTGGCGAACAGCCTGCAGCTGGTTTCGGCCTTCGTGCAGATGCAGGCCTCCAGCCTCCAGAACGAGGAAGCGCGCATCGCGCTGAAGGATACGCAGCAGCGCATCCGGGCGATCGGGCAGGTACACCGCCGGCTCTACACGTCCGACGAGATCGCCACCGTCGACATGGCCGACTATCTCAAGGTGCTGGTGGAGGAACTGGAGGGGACGTGGTCGACCCCGTCCTCGCCGCGCCACGTGGTGCTGGACGTCGCGGATGTGCGGCTCAACACCGACCAGGCGGTTTCGGTCGGCGTCGTGGTCAACGAACTCGTCAGCAATGCCTGCAAATATGCCTACAACGAGGGGGAGAGCGGCGAGATCCGCGTGTCCCTGATGCGGCAGGCCGAGTGCTTCCAGCTCGTCGTCGAGGACGACGGAAAGGGCACGGTGCCGCAGTCGAAGGGCACCGGGCTCGGGACCAAGCTGATCCGCGCCATGGCGCAGAGCCTCAACGCCGCGATCGAGTACGGCGACGGCCCGAACGTCCGCGTCATGCTGCAGGCGCCGCTCTGAGGCGAGCGGCTACCGCTTGATGAGCCGGATCGCCTCCCCGACGATCCCGCGCCGGAACAAGAGCACGCACAGGACGAAGATGACGCCGATGATCACCGTCACCGGGATGTCGGACGTCGCGAAATAGTTCTGCATGGTCACGACCAGCGCCGCACCGACCGTCGGGCCGAAGATCGTGCCCATGCCGCCCAGCAGCGTCATCAGCACCACCTCGCCAGACATCTGCCAGGCGACGTCGGTCAGCGTCGCGATCTGGAAGACCAGGGCCTTGGTGGATCCTGCCAGACCCGCGATCGCCGCCGACATGACGAAGGCGCCGAGCTTGTAGCGCTCCACGCGGTAGCCGAGCGAGATCGCGCGGTTCTCGTTCTCGCGGATCGCCTTGAGGACGTGCCCGAAGGGCGAGTTGACGATCCGCCAGACGGCGAAGAAGCCGGCCACGAACACCGCCAGCACGAAATAGTACATGTTGAGCGTCTGGCCGAGGTCGATGAGCCCGAGCAGGTGGCCGCGCGGCACGCCCTGAATGCCGTCCTCGCCGTGGGTGAAGGGGGCCTGCAGGAAGATGAAGAAGACCATCTGCGACAGCGCCAGCGTCACCATGGCGAAGTAGATGCCCTGGCGGCGGATCGCGAGATAGCCGACGACGAGGCCCATCAGGCCGGCGCCCGCCGCCCCCAGCAGGATCGCCGAAAGCGGCTCCATCCCCCACACCTTGGCGGCGTGGGCGGTGAAATAGGCGGCGCCGCCGAAGAAGGCGGCATGGCCGAAGGACAGAAGCCCGACATAGCCGAGCAGCAGGTTGAAGGCGGTGGCGAACAGCGCGAAGCACAGCACCTTCATGATAAAGACGGGATAGACGAAGAACGGCGCGGCCAGGAGCCCGGCCAGCGCGAGCACCGCGATGGCTATACCGGCCCAGCCGAGACGCCGCTGGGCCGAGCCGCGGCTCGCTGCCTCCGGTGCCCGCTCGTGCCGCTCGATCGTGGCGGTCTCGTCGAGGCTGGTCATCTCAGGCCTCCTTTCCGAACAGGCCCGCCGGGCGGACCATGAGCACGATCGCCATGATGACGAAGACGACGATGTTGGACGCTTCGGGGTAGAAGACCTTGGTCAGGCCCTCGAGGATGCCGAGCGCGTAGCCCGAGACGATCGCCCCGAGGATCGAGCCCATCCCGCCGATCACCACGACGGCGAAGACGATGATGATGAGGTTCGAGCCCATCAGCGGGCTGACTTGGTAGATCGGCGCGGCGAGAACGCCAGCGAGCGCGGCGAGACCGGCGCCGAGCGCGTAGGTCAGCGTCAGAAGCAGCGGCACGTTGACTCCGAAGGCCTGCACCAGCTGCGGGTTCTCGGTGGCGGCGCGCAGATAGGCGCCGAGGCGGGTCTTCTCGATCAGCAGCCATGTCGCCAGGCAGACGACGAGGGAGGCGACGACGACGAAGCCGCGATAGTTCGGCAGGAACATGAAGCCGAGATTGGTGCCGCCCGCCAGCAGCGGCGGCGTCGGGTAGGGCTGCCCCGCGGCGCCGAAATAGTAGCGGAAGGCGCCCTCGATGATCAGCGCCAGGCCGAAGGTGAAGAGCAGGCCGTAGAGGTGGTCGAGATCGTAGAGCCGCGACAGCATGGTGCGCTCGATGACGGCCGACAGGAGCGCGACGATCAGCGGGGCGAGGATCAGCGCCGGCCAGTAGCCGAGCCCGGAGTAGAAGAGGATCAGATAGGCGGTGAAGGCGCCGAGCATGTACTGGGCGCCGTGGGCGAAGTTGATCACCCGCAGCAGGCCGAAGATGACCGCGAGGCCGAGGCTGAGAAGCGCGTAGAACGAGCCGTTGATGAAGCCGATCAGCAGCTGGCCGAGCAGCGCCGGAAGCGGGATGCCGAAGATCATGGTCATGGATTACACTCCCACCACTTCATGCAGGCGGTCCATCTTCGCATCGAGCTGCGATGTCGGGAAGCTTTCGAGGATGTGTCCGTCCTCCATCAGGAAGAAGCGGTCGGCGACGCGCCGGGCGAAGCGGAAGTTCTGCTCGACCAGGAGGAGCGTCATCCCCTTCTTCTTCAACTCGGTCAGGACGTCGCCGATGCGCTGGATGATCACCGGCGCGAGGCCCTCCGTGGGCTCGTCCAAGAGGATGATCTTGACCCCGGTGCGCAGGATGCGCGCTATCGCCAGCATCTGCTGCTCGCCGCCGGAAAGCTTGGTGCCGGGCGAGGTGCGCCGCTCCGCAAGGTTCGGGAAGAGCTCGTAGATCTCCTCGACGCTCATCCCGCCATCGGCCACCTTGGGGGGCAGCACGAGGTTCTCGGCGACCGTCAGCGTGGCGAAGATGCCGCGCTCCTCCGGTACGTAGCCGATGCCGGAATAGGCCGTCCGGTGCACCGGGACCTTCATCATGTCGGCGCCGGCGATGCGGATCGTGCCCTCGCGCCGCGGCAGGAGGTTCATGATCGCCCGGAGCGTCGTCGTCTTGCCGGCGCCGTTGCGGCCGAGCAGCGTGATCGTCTCGCCTTCATGGATATCGAGGGACACGCCGTGCAGGACGTGGCTCTCGCCATACCAGCCGTGCAGGTCGCGGACTTCCAGGAGAGGGCTCCCGGTCCGGGTCTCACTCATGCTCGGTTCCCATGTAGGCTTCGCGCACCTTCGGATTGGAGCTGACCTCGTCGTAGTCGCCCTCGGCGAGAATCTCGCCGCGGGCCAGGACGGTGACGCGGTCGCAGAGGTCGGCGACGACGTTGAGATTGTGCTCGACCATCACGACGGTGCGGTCCTTCGCGATCCGCCGGATCAGGCCGGAGATCCGGCCGATGTCCTCGACGCCCATCCCGGCCATCGGCTCGTCGAAGAGCAGGACCGGCGGGTCCAGTGCCAGCGTCGTGGCGATCTCCAGGGCGCGCTTGCGCCCGTAGGGCAGTTCGGCCGCGTCGAGAGCGGCATAGGGCGACAGGCCCACCGCCGCGATCAGCTCCACGGCGCGCTCGTCCAGCCGGTTCAGGACGCTGTTCGAGCGCCAGAACTGTGTGCCGAGACGGGCCTTGCGCTGCAAGGCGACGCGCACGTTGTCGAGAACCGTCAGATGCGGAAAGACGGCGGAGATCTGGAACGAGCGGACGAGCCCGAGGCGCGCCACATCCGCCGGCTTGAGCCTGGTGATGTCCTCGCCGCGGAAGCGGATCGTGCCCGCCGTCGGCGTCAGGAACTTGGTCAGGAGATTGAAGACGGTGGTCTTGCCGGCCCCGTTCGGACCGATCAAGGCGTGGATGGTGTTCTCCCGGATGTCGAGATCGACGTTGCTCACGGCCTTGAAGCCGAAGAACTCCTTCGTGAGGCCGCGGGCAGAGAGGATCACCTCCTGCGGATTTGCGCTCATCGGCGAATGCGACTCCTGATCCACCCCGTCGGACTGAGGTAAGGCCCGGCAACGGTGTCAAATGGCTATGGGAAGAGACATTGCGGCCCCTTCGGGCTCGCTGTCCAGAGCGCCGAGACGACAACGGCGGGAGGGCGGCTTCGCCCTCCCACCGCGTTCAGGCGATTAGTTGTTGAAGCTGGCGACGTCGCAGCCCGATTCTGCGACCGGGAGGAAGGCCTCGCTGCCCGGCACGGTGGAGACTTCCGTGTAGTAGTCCCACGGGCCTTCCGAGTCGTCCGGCGCCTTCACCTGGAACAGGTACATGTCGTAGACCATCCGACCGTTCTCCTGCACCGTGCCGTTCTTGGCGAAGACGTCCTCGACCGGCAGTTCGTGCAGCTTCTCGGAGACGGCTGCCGTCGCGTCGGTGCCGGCCGCCTCGACCGCCTTGAGATACTGCAGGACCGCCGAGTAGGTCCCGGCCTGGATCATGTTCGGCTTGCGCTGGGTGCGCTCCTCGAAGCGATCGGCGAACTCGCGGTTCTCGTCGCTCTGGTTCCAGTACCAGCCTTCGGTGAGGTTCAGGCCCTGCGCCGCGTCGAGCCCGAGGCCGTGGACCTCGGCCAGGGTGAACAGGAGGCCGGCGAGCTGCTGGCCCGCCTGGACGATGCCGAATTCCGCCGCGCCCTTGATGGCATTGGCGGTGTCGAGGCCGGCATTGGCGAGGCCGATGACCTTGGCGCCCGAGCTCTGCGCCTGCAGCAGGAAGGACGAGAAGTCGGTGGTGCCCAGCGGATGACGCACGGCGCCGAGGACTTCGCCACCGTTCTCCTTGACGAAGTTGCCGGTCTGCTCTTCCAGAGAATAGCCGAAGGCATAGTCGGCGGTGAGGAAGAACCAGCTGTCGCCGCCGGCCTTCACCAGCGCGCCGCCGGTGCCGACGGCCAG
>DASYHY010000041.1:0-18874 GCA_036252795.1 Aurantimonas sp.
CCGTCCGAACTCATGTCCGCCGTGTAGAGGTCGCCGCGCAAGGCAGCGATCGGCCTGAGCACCAGGCCGGAGTCCAGCGCGTAGCTGTCCCGCCACTGTGCCGCGGCGGTGCCGCGCGTGTAGTCGCCTTCGAGCCCGTAGTAGCGGGCGAGGTCGGGCCGGAACTGGTAGCCCGTGTTAGGAGGACGGCAGACCTCGGACTCGCCGACCAGCATGAGCGACGTCGCGCACAGGCCGAGCACCTGATCCTCGTCGCGATGCAGCGATGCGACGTTCAGGTCGAGCTGAACCTCGCCGCCGAGCACGCTCTCCTGTTCGATCCGCTGATAGTCGAAGGACGGCAGCACGTAAGGCTGCTGGTCCTGGTCATCGGGATCGAGCGTCTGGTAGTCGAACTTCTGCGCCCGCAGGTCGAAGTAGCTCTGGTCGCCAAGGCCGGTCAGGTAGATCTCGGACGTGTGCAGCGTGTCGCTGAAGCCGCTGATGTCATACGTGTTGGAGAAGTTCTGGTCCGACTGGGCGAGGACATCCCAGCCGAACGTCCACTGGTCGCTGAGCGCGAACTTGCCGGTCGTGCCGATCATCCCGCGATCGGTGTTGGCGTAGTCGGGCGAGGCGCGGAAGAGTTCGCCGTTGACGTAGATGTTGTCGTCGTTGAACGCGTCCGGGTCGCGCTGGCTGATGCCGGCGGCCTGCAGGGTGAAATAGCCGTTCTCGACCGCCTGCCGGTATTCGACTTCGCCGAGGAAGCCTTGCTTCGAATAGTACGTCCCGGCGACCGTGACGTCCTTGTCGTCGGCGATGGCGAAGAAGTAGGGGACGCGGAGCCCGTATCCGAGTTCGCTCGATGAGCGGAATGCCGGCGGCAGGAAGCCGGACTTTCGCTTCACGGTGGGATCCGGCGACTGGAAATACGGCAGATAGGCGATCGGCGCGCCGAAGAACTCGAATTGCGCGCCGTAGTAGCGGATTTCCTTCTGGGTCTGATCCCAGACGATCTTGCGGGCCTTCACCTGCCAGAGCGGCGCCCGCTCCGGATTCTCGGCGCATGGCTCGCAGGCCGTGTAGACGCCCTGCTGGAACGTCGTCACGCTGCCGTCGCGTCGGACGGCGTCGGCGGCGGCGAAGCGCGTGTTTTCCGGCGTCTCGATGCGCAACGCCCGAACGAACCCGTCGCGGAAATCATCGGTGATGTCGATCGCATCCGCATAGATGCGATTCCCGTCCGGCTGTTGCAGTTCCACATCGCCGGAAGCGATCAGACGACGCGTGTTCTGGTCGTAGACGACCTGACGGGCGACCAGCTTGTTGGATCCGTAATCGATCTGCACGCCGCCGCTGGCGGTCACGACAGAGGATTCGCTGTCATAGGTGACGGTGTCGGCCTCGAGAAACAGCTGCGCGCTCTCGGGAGCCTGGAAGTCGACCGGCAGGGCCGGCTGCGCCTGTGCATGGCCGCTCGCCAGCCCGAGCGCGCAAAACGCCGTGCCTGCAAGGAGAAAGGCCTTTGCCCCCGGCCGGGCGAAACCCCTTCGCCCGCCGTCGGTCCCCCTCGGAATCATACTAACCATCCTCTTGATGGAGCAGGAGTGTCACCCCAAACAATCCTGCTGCCAACACTGGAAACCATGCTGCGGCAACCGGTGGAACCACCGCATTGCTGCCGAGTGCCTTCGCCAGAAACGTCACGACGTACAACACGAAACCCGCCAACACGCCACCGGCCACTGTCCTAGCAGACTGCTGTGTGCGCGAAAACCTCGTGGCCACCGTCGCCGCCAGCAACGTCATCGCGATGAACAGAGCCGGCTGCGCGATGAGCGAATTGTATTGCATCTGGAATGCCATCGCGTTGAAGCCGAGGCTCGCGGCGACGCCGATCTTCCCGCCAAGCTCCCAGATCGAGATCGCCTCCGGGTCGGCCAGGCGCTGTTCGATGGAAGCCGGCTCCAGGCTGGTCGGCAGCCGGTAGGAAGCCGGGTGCTCCGGCGGATTGCCGATGCGCGTCACGCGCGGCGCGTTCAGCGTCCAGGCGCCGTCGCCGAGCACCGCCTGCGAGGCGTCCACCCGCTCCCGCACGAGACCGTCGTCACCGAAGACGAATACGGTGACGTCGCCGAGAAGCGCGCCGTTCTCGGCGACCGTCTTGGCGCCGATGATGGAGCTGATTCCCTCGGCACTCTGCCGCAGCCACGGCACCTGGCCCGAGCTCTGAGGCACCCCGGAATTGCCAATCTCCGCCTCGAAGGCAGCCGCCTGTCCCTTGGCGTAGGCTGAGAACGGATTGTAGGCGAAGGTTGCCACCATGCCGAGGAACAGCGAACCCGCCGCGAAGGGCAGGAGGATCTGCCAGATCGACACGCCGGCCGCCCGCGCCACCACTAGTTCCAGGCGCCGGTTCAGCGTCAGCAGCGTGAAGATCGACGAAAACAGGATGATGAACGGGAACGCCTGTTCCATGAAGGACGGCACGCGCAGGGCCGAGAAGAGGGCGATTGCACCGAACCCGAACTCGGTCATCCGTCCCCGCCGGCTCACCTCGATCATGTCGATCAGGTAGACCAGCGCGAAGACCGCGATCAGCGTGGACACGAAGCTGACCACGTAGATCCGGAAGAAGTAGCGGTTCAGCGTCCAGTTGCTCATCGGCCTGCCCCGCCCTGGAAGGCGGCCGGGCGAAGCCGGGCGAGCATCGCGGTCAGGCGGTCGACCTGCGTGACCGTCCAGTCGGTGAACGGCCAGTTGGCCGGTCCGAGGCCGCGCCAGATCAGGAAGATGCTGAACGCGATGGAGCTCAGCGGCAGCAGATAGCTCACGAAGACCCAGAGATGGCCCTCCTCGATGAGCGACAACGCCACGAAGCCAAGCGCCTTGAGGACCAGCCCGCCGGAAAGGCCGAGGAACATTGCCGGTCCGGTCCCCTGCCTGTTGGTGCGGGGATCGCCGGCCACCACCACCGCCCAGAGCGCGAACGCGATGGCGTAGAGCCAGCTCGACATCCGATCTGTCAGCTCTTCGACGAGTGTCAGGGGCTTGGCCTGGTAGAGAGGGTCGTTGGGATCGGGAAACATCAGCGCAGCGGTGCTGCGCTCCGATGTCCGGATCCAGTCGCCGTCGGAAGAGGGGCGCAACTCGGCCAGATCGAAGGCGTAGGTCTGGAACTCGATGACCGAGACGCCGCCGTCTTGCGTGGCGCGGCGGTGCAACTGGCCGTCGTAGAGGAGCAGGATCGAGCGCTCGCCCACCTCCAGCACCCGTGCCTCCCGCGCGAAGTAGGTCAGGTCGACCGTTGGATCGCGCGTGTCGGCGATGAACAGGCTCTCGATCACCGCACCGTTGGTGTCGCCGACGCTGACGACGAGGTCCGACTGGACACGCTCGAAGCGCCCGGGCTGCAGGAAGAGCGTCAGCGTGTCCGCGTTGATCGAGCGCAGGCCGTTCTGGAAGGAGCTCGCTGAATACGGGCCGATCACGTGGCTGAGCACGAGGATGAGCAGTCCGCCGATCATGCCGAGCAGCACGATCGGCCGGGCGATCAGCCTCGGCGACGCGCCTGCGGCCGCCACCACGGCGCGCTCGGATCCGGTATTCAGCGCGTTCAGCGCCTGGATCGCGCCGATGAGGATGGCGAAGGGCAGCACGCCGGCGATCAGGCCCGGCAGCAGCATCAGGGCGATCCAGAAGATGTTGCCGGCAGCGGACGCGGTGGTCTTGATGATGTCGATCCGCGACAGCGCCTGGACGATCCAGACGATCAGCACCAGCGACGCAAGCGATCCCGCAGCATAACCGAAGGCGGCCCGGAAGACGTAGCGTTCGAGGAGCGTCATTCGTCTCGTGTTCCCGATTGCACGCCCCGACGCCTCGGCGTCGCCGGGAATCTGCGCAGGTCGAACCGACCCTCGGTACAATGCATCAGCTTGGCTAAAGAAGGGCGAACCGGCATGGTAAACGCGGTGTAACCGCCCGATCGGGCCTTGCAAAGCCCTTCGGCGCGTCCATCATAAGCTCCGCCCCACCTACGGCCCGACGCGGCCTGCAGCCGGGCACGCAATCACGACGCGACAGGAGTTTTCATGGCCGCCTCCCCACAGATCGAGTTCGTTTCACCCGGTGCGGAGCCGAAGGGGGTGATCGTGGCGCTGGCTGGCGCGGGCGGGGCGGTCTCGCCCGAACTCGGCGACGCGATCGGCGGGCTCGTCTCCAGGGCCGCGAAGGCGGCACGGTTCAAGGGCAAGGGGCTCGCGACGCTCGATGTCCTGGCGCCGCAGGATCTGCCGGTCGACCGTCTGCTGGTCGTCGGGACGCATTCGGAGAAGGCGCCGACGGAAGAGGACTGGCTGAAGCTCGGCGGTGTGATCGCGGCCAAGGTCAAGGGCACCGAGACCGTGACCGTGCGCTGCGAACTGCCGGGAGGCGGGACGCTCGCGCCGGAGGATGTGGCGCGGGTCGCGGCCGGCGCAGTGCTGCGCGCCTATGATTTCGACCTCTACAAGACCAAGGCCTCCAGGAAGAAGGACGAGGACGCCAAGGAGTCCAAGGTGCCGGGCACGATCCGGTTCGCCGTGGCCGACCCGGAAGCGGCGAAGGCGGCCTATGCGGTCGAGGAGGCTGTGGCGGCGGGAACGATGCTCGCCCGGGACCTCGTCAACGAGCCCGCCAACACGCTGGGCCCGCTCGAGTTCGCCGAGCGGATCCAGGCGCTCGCCGCGCAGGGCGTCGACGTCGAGGTTCTCGGCGAGAGCCAACTGCGCGATCTGAAGATGGATGCGCTGCTTGGCGTCGCGCAAGGGTCGCCGCGTCCGCCGCGCGTCGTGATCATGCGCTGGAACGGCGGCCCCGACGATCAGGCGCCGGTCGCCTTCGTCGGCAAGGGCGTGGTGTTCGATACCGGCGGCCTGTCGATCAAGCCCGCTGCCTCGATGGACGAGATGAAGGGCGATATGGGCGGCGCGGCCGCCGTGACTGGCCTGATGCGGGCGCTCGCCGGTCGTGCGGCGAAGGTCAATGCCATCGGCATCGTCGGCCTTGTCGAGAACAGCGTCGACGGCAACGCCCAGCGTCCCGGCGACATCGTGACCGCGATGTCGGGCACAACGATCGAGGTGCTCAACACCGACGCCGAGGGGCGGCTCGTCCTCGCCGATGTGCTCTGGTACTGTCAGGACCGCTTCAAGCCGAAATTCATGGTAAATCTGGCGACGCTCACCGGCGCCATCGTCGTCGCCCTCGGCAACCATCACGCCGGCCTTTTCTCCAACGACGACGAACTGGCCGAGCGGCTGGCCGTCGCCGGCAAGACGAGCGGCGAGCGTGTCTGGCGCATGCCGCTGGCACCCGACTACGACAAGATGATCGAGGGCAAGTTCGCCGACATCCGCAATATTGGCGGCGGCCGGGCGGCGGGGGCGATCACGGCGGCGCAGTTCCTGCAGCGCTTCGTCAACGACGTGCCGTGGGCGCATCTCGACATCGCGGGGACCGCGATGGGATCGCCGGCCAACGAGTACAACCAGTCCTGGGCGTCCGGCTTCGGGGTGCGTCTGCTCGACCGGCTCGTCAAGGACCACTACCAGGCGGACTGACGGCAAGGGCGAGCGGGGCGCGCGATGGCGGAAATCCTGTTCTACCATTTGACCGAAAGTCGCCTTGAGGACGCGTTGCCGGACCTTCTGGAGCGCAGCCTCGCCCGAGGCTGGCGCGTCGTCGTGCAGTTTCTCACCGAGGAGCGCCGCGACGCGCTGGACCATCATCTCTGGGTCTACAAGGATGACGGCTTTCTGCCGCATGGCAGCGACGCGGAGGGATCGGCGGCGCTGCAGCCGATCCTTCTGACGGTCGAGGCGGCGCAGGAATCGAACGAGCCGCATGTGCGCTTCCTCGTCGAGGGTGCGGTGCCGCCGCCGCTCGAGCGCTATGTGCGGGTCGTCTATCTGTTCGACGGCCATGACAGCGAGCAGATCGCCCGCGCAAGACAGCGGTGGACGGCCGAAAAGGCGGCCGGCCACGCGGTCACCTACTGGCAGCAGACGGACGATCGCCGCTGGGTGAAGAAGGCATGAGACAGGGGCCGATCTTCGCGCGGCGCGTCTTCAGTCGCGGCAGGCCGGGCGGCGGCGATAAGCGCGTAGCCTATTCCGCGGCCATTGCCGTATCATGCTCCTCGGTGAGGGCCAGCCAGTTCTCCTCGCAGGAAGCGAGCGTCTTCGCCGCGTCCGAACGCTGCTTGTTCAGGGCGGCGGCTTTGGCCGGATCGCGCGTGTAGAGGGCGGCGTCGCCGAGATTCTCGTCCAGGCCCTCGATCGTCTTCTGCAGGCGCGAGATCTGGATCTCCAGCTGGCTGATCTTCGCCTTCAGCGGCTTCAGCTGTTCGCGTCGCTCGGCCGCGAGGCGCCGCTGGTCGATCTTCGAGACCTGCGGAGGCGGCGCGGCTGCCGGTTCGGCGGGATCGGCTCCGGCGCTGTTGCCCTTGGTGCCGCCCGACAGGACGAGCTTCTTGTAGTCCTCGAGGTCGCCGTCGTAGCGCGAGACGGTGCCCTCGGCGACGATCCACAGCCGGTCCATCGTCGCCTCGACCATGTGGCGATCATGGCTGATCAGGATGACGGCGCCCGGGAAGTCGTTGAGCGCCCGCACCAGGCTTTCCCGCGCCTCGATGTCGAGATGGTTGGTGGGCTCGTCGAGGATCAGGAGGTTCGGCGCGTCGAGCGTCGCCAGGCCCATCAGCAGCCGGGCCTTCTCGCCGCCGGACAGCTTCTCCGCCGCCGTGTCCATCTTCTGGGTCGGCAGGCCCATCCGCGCCACCTTGGCGCGGACCTTGGCCTCCGCCGCCTCGGGCATCAGCCGCCGCACATGCTGCACGGCGCTCTCGGCGGGTCGCAGATCGTCGATCTGGTGCTGCGCGAAGAAGGCGATCTTGAGCCCCGGCGCGCGGGTGATGGTGCCCGACTGCTCCGCCAGCCGGCCCGCCAGGAGCTTCGCGAAGGTGGACTTGCCGTTGCCGTTCTGGCCGAGCAGGGCGATCCGGTCGTCGGTGTCGATCCGCAGGTCGAGGCGCGAGAGGATCGGCCGGCCGGGCTCGTAGCCGACCGTCGCACGCTCCATGCGGATGATCGGCGACGCGGCGGCCTTTTCCGGGGCCTCGAAGACGAAGGGTGTGACGTGGTCTTCGACGATCGCCTGAAGCGGCTGCATCTTCTCCAGCGCCTTCAGGCGCGACTGTGCCTGCCGCGCCTTCGAAGCCTTGGCACGGAAGCGCTCGACGAACGCTTCCATGTGCTTGCGATGGGCCTCCTGCTTGCCGATCGCCTTCTGCAGGAGTTCGAGCTTTTCCGCCCGCTGGCGCTCGAACTGGTCGTAGTCGCCGCGATAGAAGTTGAGCTTCTGCTGGTCGAGATGGACGATCGAGTTCACGGCGTTGTTGAGCACGTCGCGGTCGTGGCTGATGACCAGCACCGTATGGGGATAGCGCGCGACGAAATTCTCCAGCCAGAGCGTTCCCTCCAGATCGAGATAGTTCGTCGGCTCGTCGAGCAGCAGGAGGTCGGGGCGCGAGAACAGCACCGCCGCCAGCGCTACGCGCATCCGCCAGCCGCCGGAGAAGGACGAGGCCGGGCGGGCCTGCGCGGCCATGTCGAAGCCGAGGCCCGAAAGGATCGCGGAGGCCCGGGCCTCCGCCGAATGCGCGTCGATGTCGGCGAGCCGGACGTGGATGTCGGCGATGCGGTTCGGGTCGGTCGCGGTCTCTGCCTCGGCGAGCAGCGCGACACGTTCCAGATCGGCTTTCAGCACGATCTCGATCAACGCCTCCTCGGTGCCGGGCGCCTCCTGGGCAACCTGGCCGAGCCGCGTGTTCTTCGGAAACGACACCGACCCGGTCTCCGCGGCGAGATCACCGGTGATGACGCGGAAGAGCGTCGACTTGCCGGCACCGTTGCGGCCGACCAGTCCCGCCTTGGTGCCGGTCGGCAGCGTCAGGCTGGCATGGTCGATGAGCAGGCGGCCGGCGACGCGCGCGGAGAGGTCGGTGATCTGAAGCATGGCGCCCTTTTGCCACGCCATGCCGCGGTGCGAAAGGGGCTTGCTCCTCAAGCCTGCGAAATCGTGGCGGCGCGCGGCGGAAGATCCGTCAGACGAGTCCCGTCTCGCGCTGGAAAGCGATCAGGTCGAAGCTCGGGGCGTCGCGTCCGAAGCCCGTGAGGATCGCATGCGCCTGCCCGCGGTGATGCGTCTGGTGATTGAAGAAATGCGTCAGCGCCGGTGCCAGCCTCTGCGTGATCGTCTGCGGGTTGGACATCGTCTCGTAGGTGAAGGTCGCCGAAAGCTCCGCCTCGGTGAGGCCGCCGACCCAGTCGCCGATCCGTGCATCCTCGTTCTGGCGTGCCGTACGCAGTGCATCGAATTCGTTGTGGAGGATGGCGTCGAGCCGCGCCGGTGCCTCGCCCGAGCCGGTGAAGCGCCGCATCCATATGCGGTCGGCGACGAGGATGTGGTTGAGCGTGCCGAGCATCGACCGGAAGAAGACGCCGCGGTCGGCCCGCAATTCGTCCTCGGTCAGCGCGCCGGCAGCGGCATAGAGGCGCTCGTTGCACCAGCGATTGTAGCCGGCGAGCATCCGCATCATGTCGTGGTACATCGTGTCGTCCCGCTGGTGGCAAGGAGAAAATTGTGACGATCCTACTCTACGAACTCGTCGGCCGCGATCCGGAGAGGCCGTTCTCGCCGCATTGCTGGAAGGTCCGGCTGGCTCTCCGGCACAAGGGTCTCGCCTTCCGGACGATCCCCGTTCCTTTCACCGGTATTCCCGCCATCGAAGGCGGCTCCGCCATCGTGCCGGTTCTGCGGGACGGTGACACCGTCGTCTCGGACTCCTTCGCCATTGCGGAATATCTGGAAGTGACCTACCCGGACCGGCCGAGCCTGTTCGGCGGGGAAGGCGGCCGCCCTCTGTCGCGCTTCGTCGAGAGCTGGTCGCAGCGCACGATCCATCCGGCCCTGGGGGCTTTCGCGCTCCTCGACATCCACGATTGCCTGGACGCGCCCGACCAGGACTATTTCCGCAAGAGCCGGGAGGCGCGCCTCGGCCGGCCGCTGGAAGCGGTGGTCGAGGGCCGGGAGCAGCGGATCGTCCCGTTCCTGCAGCAGCTCGAGCCGCTGCGGGCACTGCTGGAGAAGCAACCTTTCCTCGGCGGTCCGGCGCCGCTCTTTGCCGACTACATCGTCTTCGGCGCCTTCCAGTGGCTGCGGGTGACGACGTCCCTGCCGGTGCTGCCCGCAGGGGACCCGATCGCCGACTGGTTCGAGCGCTGCCTCGACCTGCACGACGGGGAGGGGCGGCGCGTGCCGGATGCGGCCTGAGAGGCCCGGCTTGCCCGCCCGAAAGGCGGCGGCTATAGGTCCGCCACCTTCCAGTAAGCTTCAAAAGGATATTCCATGGCGCTCGAACGCACCTTCTCGATGATCAAGCCCGATGCCACGCGCCGCAACCTCACGGGCGCCATTACCAAGATGTTCGAGGACGCCGGTTTCACCGTCGTCGCATCCAAGCGCGTCTGGATGAGCCGCCGCGAGGCAGAGGGCTTCTACGCCGTCCACAAGGAGCGGCCGTTCTTCGGCGAGCTCGTCGAGTCGATGTGCTCGGGCCCGACCGTGGTGCAGGTGCTGCAGGGCGAGAACGCCATTGCGCGCAACCGCGAGATCATGGGCGCGACGAACCCGGCCGACGCCGCCGAGGGAACCATCCGCAAGGCCTTCGCCCTGTCGATCGGCGAGAATTCGGTGCACGGCTCCGACGCACCCGAGACGGCCAGTTCGGAGATCTCCTACTGGTTCTCGCAGACCGAGATCGTCGGCTGAGCCATTTCCGCCATCGGGCGTGAAGCAGAGGGAGGCCGCGAGGCCTCCCTTCGTCGTTCTGATGGCAGGTATGGCGTTCGGCAGGCAGCGCTGCCGCGGCAGCGCGCGCAAAGACGGCTAGAGCTTGTGCCAGCGGTCGGCGGCGTGGTCGTCGGTGTCGCGGGATTCCACCCACCCGCCGGTCGAGCCGTCGATCAGATGCTCGCGCTTCCAGAACGGCGCGCGGGTCTTGAGGAAGTCCATCAGGAACGACGCGGCGTCGAAGGCAGCCTGCCGGTGGATCGACGTGCAGCCGACGAAGACGATCTCCTCGCCCGGCGCGAACAGGCCGAAGCGGTGGATAGCCGTGCAGCCCAGAAGCGGCCAGCGCGACAGCGTCTCGCCGGCGATGCGCGCGATCTCCCGCTCGGCCATGCCGGGATAATGCTCGAGCTCGAGCGCCCGCAGGCGGCCGCCTTCGTCGCGGCAATAGCCGGAGAAGGTCACGACGGCGCCGACATTCCCCGCTCCCGATAGGGCAGCGATCTCGGCGCCCATGTCGATCCGTGCCGACTGGACCCGCACGATGGGCTGGATGACCCCGTCGCCCATGGTCAGCCGCCTGTCATGGGTGGGAACAGCGCGACCTCGCGGGCGCCGGCCAGCGGCTCGGAATGGTCCACATGTTCGTGATCGATGGCGACCCGGATGATCTCCGGCGCCTGCAGCGCTGCTTCGTAGCCGGCGCCGCGGCCCTTCAGCCAGTGCAGCAGATCGTCCACCGTCTCGACCCCGGCCGGCAGTTCCACCACTTCTTCCGAAAGCCCGATTCGCTCGCGAACCCAGGCGAAATAGGCGAGTTTCATGACGGTCCGCCTCCCTTGTCATTCCTCTGCGTCGGCTGCCGACGCATTCCGGCCGCCGCTGACGATCGTCAGTCGTCGAAATGGCGCAGTCCGGCGCGGAAATAATCGTAGCCGGTATAGAGCGTCACGAGCGCCGAGGCCCAGAGCAGGGCGATCCCGAGATCGGTGACATAGGGAAAGATCTTGTCGCCGGCGGGGCCCGCCAGCAAGAAGCCGACCGCGACCATCTGAATCGTCGTTTTCCATTTGGCGAGGCGGGTGACGGGAACCGATACCTTCAGTTCGGCCAGATACTCGCGCAGGCCCGAAACCAGGATCTCGCGGCAGAGGATCACGATGGCCGCCCAGATGCTCCAGCCGGCGATGGTGCCGTCGGCGGCCAGCAGCAGCAGCGCGGCGGCAACCAGCAGCTTGTCGGCGATCGGGTCGAGCATCCGCCCGATCGTCGAGGTCTGCTGCCATGCCCGGGCGAGATAGCCGTCGAAGAAGTCCGTGATGCTGGCGCCGATGAAGATCGCCAGCGCCGACCAGCGGGCGTAGTCGGGACTGCGCAGCTGGCCTTCAACGAAGAAGCAGAGAACCACCAGCGGCACGCAAAGGATGCGTGCATAGGTGAGGAGGTTCGGAAGGCTGAGAGCCCGAGATGCCATGTGTGGGTCCACGTCGCAGATGCGCGCCCCTAGAAGCGCGGCCAGGTGGGTCGCGTCAACCGCCGCGATCGTATTGGCGGGACGACATTGCATTCACCCCCGCTCATGGAAGTGGTCGTAGATCGATTTCGCCATCGTCGCCGAAATCCCGTCCACCGCGAGGAGATCGTTCAGTCCGGCCCGGGATACCGCCTTGGCGGTTCCGAAATGGTGCAGGAGCGCGCGCTTGCGGGCGGGACCGATTCCTTCCACCTCGTCCAGCGGGTTCTTCACCAGTTCCTTCTTGCGGCGGGCGCGGTGCGTGCCGATGGCGAATCGGTGCGCCTCGTCGCGCAGCCGCTGCAGGAAATACAGCACGGGATCGCGGGGCGGCAGCGAGAAGGGTTCCCGATCCGCGGTGACGAAACGCTCGCGGCCTGCGTCGCGGTCGACGCCCTTGGCGACGCCGATCATCGTCACGCGATCGGCGATGCCCAATTCTTCCAGGATGGCCCGTACCGCCGAAACCTGGCCCTTTCCACCATCGATGAGGATGAGGTCCGGCCAGGCCGGCAGGCCGGCCTCCGGGACACCATCATCGTCCTCGCCATCGTCATCCGCGATGACGCCTTCCGGCACGGGATTTTCGGCGTCTTCCTTCAGCAGGCGCGCAAACCGGCGGGTCAGCATCTCCTGCATCATCGCGAAGTCGTCGCCGGGGGTGATGTCGACCCCCTTGATGTTGAACTTGCGATACTGGTTCTTCACGAACCCGTCGGGACCCGCGACGATCATCGCGCCGACGGCGGCCGTGCCCATGATGTGCGAGTTGTCGTAGACCTCGATCCGCCGCGGCGCCCGCGCCAGGCCGAACGTCTCCTGCACGCCCTTGAGGAGGCGCGCCTGCGACGAGGTTTCCGCGAGCCGCCGGCCGAGCGCCTCGCGCGCGTTGCTGGCGGCGTGGTCCACCAGTTCCTTCTTCTGCCCGCGCGCCGGCACCTCGATCTTGACCCGGCGCTCGGCCCTCACGCTGAGTGCGTCGGCCAGCAGCGGCTCGTCCTCGACGGCGATCGGCAGGAGCACGAGGCGCGGCGCCGGCTTGTCGTCGTAGAACTGGGCGAGAAACGCGCCCAGCACCGCCTCCGGCTCCAGGGACGGGTCGGCCTTCGGGAAGTAGGCGCGATTGCCCCAGTTCTGGCCGGTCCGGAAGAAGAACACCTGAATGCAGGTCATCCCGCCTTCCTGATGGATGGCGAAGACATCGGCCTCCTCGATGCCGGTCGGGTTGATCCCCTGGTGAGCCTGGACGTGGGAGAGTGCTGCCAGGCGGTCGCGAAAGATCGCCGCCCGCTCGAAATCGAGATCCTCCGACGCCGCCTGCATGGCCTTCGCCATGCCGCTCTTGATCTGGCTCGACCGGCCGGAGAGGAAGGCCTTCGCCTCCCCGACCAGCTCCCCGTACTCGGCGACGGAAATCTCGCCGGTGCAGGGTGCCGAGCAGCGCTTGATCTGGTGGAGCAGGCAGGGCCGGGTTCGCGTCTCGTAGACGGAGTCGGTGCAGGTGCGCAGCAGGAAGGCCCGCTGCAGCGAGTTGATGGTGCGGCCGACCGCACCGGCCGAGGCGAAGGGCCCGAAATAGCTGCCCTTGCGCGACCGCGCGCCGCGGTGCTTCATGATCGCCGGCGCCTCGTGGTCTTCGCTGACCAGGATGTACGGGAACGACTTGTCGTCCCGCATCAGCACGTTAAAGCGCGGACGCAAGCGCTTGATCAGATTCGCTTCGAGCAGCAGCGCCTCGGTCTCCGTGCGCGTCGTCACGAATTCCATCTGCCGCGTGTCGCGGATCATCCGCGCGATGCGTTGCGTGTGTCCGCCGAGCCTCGTGTAGCTGACGACGCGCTTCTTCAGCGAGCGCGCCTTGCCGACATAGAGGACCTCGCCGTCCTTGCCGAACATGCGGTAGACGCCCGGGCGGTTCGGCAGGCGCTTGGCCAGCGCGACGATGAGGTCGACGCCGGTCAGCCCGCTTGCGGCGGCGCCCCCTGCGTCGTCCCACTCGATCGAGGCGAGAAGCGCCGCGCTGTCCGCAGTGACGCCGGCTTCCTGCGGCTCCTCCGCTTCGGCGAATTCCTCGTCTTCCAGATCATCGATGTCGGTCGGATCGTTCATGTCGTCCTGACGGCGCATCTGCCGGCGCCGGTTTGAAATGTCTGTCGCCCGGATCGTCGGACGCACCGCCTGTTTTCCTTATATGATTCGTCGACGCGCCGAATGCACGGGGTCGCGAAGCGGCGCCTGTTGCGGCCGTTCGCATCGAGACGTCGATCTGTGGCAGTCCCGCAACGCTCTCGGAGTATTTCAGATTATTTCCGGATGCGGGGATCTTTGCCCGACCTCCGGGCTTTTCCCGTCGGAGATCGTCCCCACTTTCTGGTCATGAACCAGACGGGCGTCGGAAAGGCCTGACGATGGTGAAGCTTCGGAATCTGGCATTCGGTGCGGCGCTGGCGCTGGTAAGCGCACCGGCGCTTGCGGCCGACGCAGTCATCGGCGACACGGCGCCGTTCCCGGTTCCGGTCGGTTCGGCCGCGACGCCGGTCTATGTATGGTCCGGCCCGTATGCCGGCGGTTTCGTCGGCTACAACAGCGCCAACTTCGATCAGAGCGGCGGCGCGAGCTTCGATGGCGACGGCTTCATCGGCGGTGTCTACAGCGGCTTCAATCTGCAGACCGACCGCTTCGTGTACGGGCTCGAAGCCGATGTCGGCGGCTCCGGCGTTGACGCCGACGGGTTCAATGTCCCCACCGGTTCGGCGATCTCGGCCGACGGCAACATCTTCGGCTCCCTCAGGGCCCGTGCCGGCGTCGCCGTCGACCCGTTCCTGGTCTTCGCCACGGCGGGTGTGGCGGCGTCGCGCAACGAGCTTTCGCTGGAGGGCTTTTCCGACACGCAGACCAGTGTCGGCTATACGGTCGGCGGCGGCGTGGAGGCCAAGGTCACCGACCGCATCACCTCGCGCCTGGAATATCGCTATTCCGACTACGGCAGCGAGACCTACGATCTCGGCAACACGTCGGTATCCTCCGGCTTCGACGAGCACTCTATCCGCGCCGGAGTCGCACTGAAGTTCTGACCGGCGACACGACGGCGGCGCCGCACGGCTGACATCGTTGCGCGTGACGAGCAGCAAGCGCCGCTGCGGGGTGCTTCAGCCGACGGGCGGAGAAGTAGGCAAACACGGTATTCCGCTACCGTCTCTTTCCATCTTTTTCAGCTTTCACCGCTATTCCTGGCTTCGTGAAGCCATTTCCGAGGTCTGGAAGCCGTATCGCGCATGCTGGAAACCCATCATCTTCTCGTGATCTGGCAGTCGCTGGGCGTCATGGCCATCTGTGCCCTGGCGTTCGGCGTGTTGCAGCAGCGCATGTCCGATACTCCAAAGAGGGCGGTCGTGCTCGGCAGCGTCTTCGGTTGCGGGGCCGTCATGAGCATGGTGGTCCCAATCGTCTTTGCCGAGGGGCTGATCATGGATGCGCGGACGATCCTCGTCGGCTTCGCCGCCTTGTTCGGCGGTGTCCCTGCCGCGATCATCTCGGCGGCCTTCGCCATAGCCTACCGGTTCTGGGTGGGAGGCATCGGGGCGCCGATCGGTGCTGCGGGGATCGTTGTCGTGGCTGTGATGGGACTGCTCTGGCGCAGACAGCGCCGGTTCCTGCAATCGGGAAGAGCCTCGATCGCCAGCTTTTCCCTGTTCGGCCTTGCGACGTCGTCCCATCTTCTCCTGCTGCTGGCGCTTCCGATTCCCGACCCTTTGAGCTACCTCCGCGACGCCTGGCTGATCATGACGCCAGTGTTCATTGCCGGATCCGTGGTGATGGGCCTGATGATGCAGCGCGAGTACAATCTCATGCTGCGCGAGCAGGCCCTGGCGCGGGAGGCGCTGACCGATCCGCTCACCGGTCTCGCCAACCGGCGCGCCTTCGACGGACTCTTCCATCGGGAGGTAGTGGCTGCTCAGGGCGAGACGCCGGGGCCGAGTCTCCTGCTGGTCGACGTGGACCATTTCAAGCAGGTCAACGACACCTTCGGTCACGAGAAGGGCGACCTGGCCCTGCAGGAGATCACGAGAGTGCTCCGTGCAATGGTGCGGGAAGGCGATACCGTGGCGCGCTACGGGGGAGAGGAATTCTGCCTGCTGCTGCCCCGCACGGTCCAGAAAGACGCGCTGATCATCGCCGAGCGCGTCCGCGAGACGCTGGCCAGGAGCAGCATTTCCCTGGGAGAGCAATCGCTCCGCCTGACCGTCAGCGTCGGCGTTGCCTCTGCATCCGCGCCCGGGGTGCAGGCGCAGGAACTTTTCGCGGCAGCTGACCGGGCCCTCTACCGGGCCAAGCGTCTGGGCCGAAACAGGGTTCTCGCCGATGACGGAAAGAAACGGAAGCCGGAGGGCAGGGCATTGCCGGTTCTCCGCGCCGAACCGGCAATGAAGCCGGAGATCCTGTCATCGTGATCGGCGGCACGCGGATGCGCGAGCATCCGAAGCCGCGCGATGCCGTTCGGATGAATCCTTCGCGACCGGGAAGCGAAGCCTTTTGATGCCTTATCCCTGCGGGACGAAGGCTGCGAGGGCCGGATTCGCCTCGCAGAAGGCGTCGAGCCATGCCGCCAGACGCGGGAACTCTCCCGCGGCCTTGCCGGGGAAGCGCAAATTCATCCAGCCGAGGAGGCCGGCCAGGGCGAAATGCGCCGTGGTGAGCTCCGTAGGGAGCTGATCGAGGCGCTGGTCGAGCAACACCAGTCCGCGGTCGCCCTTGCGGATCTGCTTGTCGACCCAGCCGTCGTAGCGCTTGTCCTCGGGACGGTACCGGACTTCGTAGACCGTGAGCAGCAATGCGTCGATCACCCCGTCGACCGTTGCCTCGAACGTCTTGATCGCCTGCCATTCGTCGATCGGCTGGGGCACGAGCTGGTTGCCGCTCATCCTGTCGAACAGGTCGCAGATCACGCTGCTGTCGAACACAGGATTTCCCTCGTCTGTCACGAGGGTCGGGATCTTGCCCAGGGGATTGGCGGCGAGAAGCTCCGTGGGTTCTGCGGCCGTATCGACGGCCACCTCGTCCAGTTCCAAGCCGCAATGGCTCGCCGCCATGCGAACCTTGGCGGCGAAGGGCGAAGCGGGGGCATAAAACAGACGCATGGGATACGCGGAACCTATTTGCTGACGTAGCCGGGATAAGCGTAGCTCCGGCCTTCCGGCTGGAAACGGCGGAGCGATTGGCAGTTGGCGCCGTAGACGTGCCAGTGATCGAGGCCGAGAACGCAGCCCTCCGCGCGCCAGCCGCGCAGCGGAGAGAACACGCCGAGATAGCCGTTCGAGCCGGCGAACCCCATCGGGTACTCGATCACGTAGTAGACGGTGCGCTGCTTGTGGTCGGAGATCAGCGCGCGGGCTTGGCAATAGCGCCGCTCGATCGGCTGCTGTGGCAGCACATCTGCATTGTCCTGCGGGAAATATGCCTTCTCGAACATGCCGCTGAACTCGAGGATTTCGAGCGGCACTTCGAGGACGCGGGGCGCGCCGTATTCGAACTGATCCTCGACCTCGGCGAGGACCCGCGCGTCGTCGCAGGCGGGGAGGGTGCTGCTGGCTTGCGACGGCGCCTGGCCGCGCATCGCGTCGGCTGCGTTGGATGGCGCAGCGGCGAAGCAGGTGGCCAGGAGCGCGGCGGCCAGGAAGAGAGAAGGGCGCATGGGCGGTGCCTTTGGCGACGGACGGAGCAGGTCGTTCGAGAGGGTTATCATGAAAGGGGGGTGCCGCGGCTAGGCCCCTGCGCCGCCGAGAGCAAAAACCCGCGCTGTTGCCGTCGGGCCATGCCCCAGCAACGGCACGAGCCGCGCCAGGATCGCTTCCGCTTCTTCGGCGAAGACGTAGGGGGCATTGACGACGGCGAGGCCCGTGCCGACGAAGCGCTCGTCGGCGCTATAGGCCTCGCGCAGGAACTCTGCGACGACGACGTCCTCGGCACCGAGGTCGACAAGCGCCCGGTGCAGCGCGGCGACGGTGTCCGGCCGCTTCAGGGGATACCAGACGGCGTAGATGCCGCCCGGCCAGCGGCGCAGGGCGCGGCCGAGTCCTGCGGCGATGTCCTCGACCTCGCTTGTCTTTTCGAACGGCGGATCGATCAGCACGAGCCCGCGCCTCTCCTTGGGCGGCAGATGCGAACCGAGAGCCAGCCATGCGTCGAGCTCGATCGCCTTCACCTGGACGTCGCCAGCGAACAGCGACCGCAGCGCCGCCGCGTCGGCCGGGTGCAGCTCGTAGGCCGACAACCGGTCCTGGCGCCGCAACAGGCGGCGCACGATCAGCGGCGAGCCGGGATAGCGCTGTTCTCCGAGGTCGGGTCCGATCGCTTCGAAATAGGCCGACAGGAGCGGGTCCCCCGCCAGTTCCGGTGCCGCAGCGACGACGCGCCCGATGCCGTCGCGGTGCTCGCCGGTGCGCAGCGCTTCGGGGCCCTGCAGATCGTAGAGGCCGCGGCCCGCATGCGTGTCGAAGACGCGGAACGGCTTCTCCTTGCGCTTCAGATAGTCCACGAGCCGCGTCAGCAGGACATGCTTCACAACGTCGGCGAAGTTCCCCGCGTGATAGGCATGCCGATAGTTCACGCGTCACCTCGCTGTGATGGGACCATGGGCTCCGATCCTTCGTCCGCTTTTGAAGAACGCTGTGTTCATCCGCCTTACCGCAGTGCAACCGTTTCCCAGATGATGCGGATATGGGCTTCGGCGCCCTCATCGCACCCAGGAGAGACCCCCGCAATGGCACCCGCCAAAATGTTCGAACCCTTCGATATGGGACCCGTCCGTCTTGCCAACCGGGTCGTCATGGCGCCGCTGACGCGTAGCCGCGCCACCGACGACGGCGACCTGAAGGACATGCACGTCGAGTATTACCGCCAGCGGGCGGGCGCCGGCCTGATCATCACCGAAGCGACCAACATCTCGCCGGAGGGCCGCGGCTATGCCTGGACGCCGGGCATCTTCACCGACCGCCACGTCGCCGACTGGAAGCGAGTGACAGATGCGGTCCACGCCGAAGGCGGCAAGATCGTCATGCAGCTCTGGCATGTCGGCCGCGTCTCTCACCCGGACCTGCAGCCGGGCGGCGCGCTGCCGGTTGCGCCGTCGGCGGTGAAGCCGGAGATGACCGCGTTCACCAACGAGGGCATGAAGGACATCCCGGTGCCGCGCGCGCTCGACAGGGACGAACTGCCGCGCGTCGTGGCCGACTACGTCAAGGCAGCGGAAAACGCCAGGGCCGCCGGCTTCGATGGCGTGGAGATCCACTCTGCCAATGGCTACCTCCTGGACCAGTTCCTGCGCGACGGCGCCAACCAGCGCACCGACGACTATGGCGGCTCGATCGAGAACCGCATGCGCTTCCCGCTCGAGGTGGTGGATGCCGTGGTCGGCGTCTGGGGCCCCGAGCGGGTCGGCATCCGCATCTCGCCGGTGAGCCCCGCGAACGATCTACGCGACAGCAA
>DASYHY010000042.1:0-24797 GCA_036252795.1 Aurantimonas sp.
AAGCTGCGGGACCATCGCGTCGGGGATGACCGCCAGCGCCAGCGGGAGCGACCGGTCGGCGGCAGCCGCCGTCAGCCGGTCCAGTGCCGGAGACGGCCGGGCGGCATCGTCGTCGCGCCACCAGACGTCGAGCCTGCGGCCCGCGCCCGCCCATCCGTCCAGTTCGGCCAACAATTCGTCCTGCATCGCCGATGCCTAGACCGGAACGCCCGGCCACGGCAACGCCCGCGAGGTCCGCGCTTTCCGGCTTGACCCATCCGCCGTTCGCCCGCAAACCAGCATCATGGAGACGCCGGCCCCGGACATCGACATCAGACCGCTGCGCCTCAGCGACGCCCGCGAACTCGCGCCGCTGATCGCGGCCTACAACCAGTCGCTGTTTCGAGGCCCGCCCGGCTCGCCCGACGCGTTCTACGCCGAGCAGCTGCTGCAGGACCGCACGGCGGAGGTGCTGGGCGCGCGGCTCGACGGCGAACTCGTCGGTTTCATCCTCTATTACGACATTCCCGACCTGTGGACCGGCATGCGCTCGGGGCTCGCCGACCATATCTACGTCGCCCATCGCCATCGGCGCAAAGGCATCGCGAAGGCGATGATCGATCTTCTGGCGGAGGAAGCCGACGGGCGCGGCTGGTCGAAGCTCGTCCTCCATGCGCCGCGCAACCCGGGCGCCGGGCGCGGGCTATACGAGCGGGTGGCCGAGCCGGCGGACTGGGCGAGCTACGTCATCCGCTTCAGCGACCGTGCCCTCGGCACACGCTGATTCGGCGTCGCGGCCGGAGCCTTCCGTCGCGAAACGGAGCCGCCGCGCGCTCTTGCCGCAACTAATCGATTAAGCCGCTGCCGGCGCTGCGGCATCGCGCCCGCGGCCTTGCTTTCGCATCTGCGATAGTCCTTTTAGGCGACATCTCATCGCTATGCAGGATCAGGCGGTCTGCCTACTTCGCGTGGCGAAGGATCCGAATGCAGGACGAGAAGGCACCCATGTCCGACCTCAGATCAGCCCGGCCCCTGTCGCCGCATCTCACGATCTACCGATTCCGCCCGACGATGGCGATGTCGATCCTCCACCGCATCACCGGCGCGACGCTCTACGGCGGCACGCTGCTTCTGGTGTGGTGGCTGATAGCGGCGGCGAGCGGTCCCGCCGCCTTCGAGACGGTGGCGGACTTCTTCGGCTCGATTGTCGGGCGGCTCGTCCTTTTCGGCTACAGCTGGGTGCTGCTCCACCACATGTTCGGCGGCATCAGGCACCTGATCTGGGATACGGGCCACGGCCTGTCGCGGGAGACCTCGACGACGCTGGCGATCGCCACGCTCGTCGCGTCCCTGATCGTGACGCTGATCCTCTGGATCGGCGTGGCGGCGTTTGGCTGAGGAGGTGACCATGCAGGATTTCAAGACGCCCCTGAGCCGTGTCCGCGGCCTCGGCTCCGCCCGCGACGGGACCGGCCATTTCTGGGTTCAGCGCCTGACGGCGGTCGCCAACATCATCCTCATTACCGCCTTCATCATCCTTCTCGTCGCCTTGCACGACGAGACCTTCCTGGAGGTGCGGCTGGCCTTCGCCAACCCGCTGGTCGGCATCGTCATGGCGCTCATCGTCGTCTCGGTGACGATCCACATGCGCCTCGGCATGCAGGTGATCATCGAGGACTACATCCATGGCCACGCCAAGATGCCGCTCCTCATCCTCAACACCTTCTTCGCGGTCGTCGTCGCCGGCGCCAGCCTGTTCGCGATCGTCAGAATGAGCTTCGGAGCCTGACCATGGCCACCAACGGCAAAGTCAACGGCGCCGGCCAGCCGCATCGCTCGGCTCCGGCACAGAACGGCAAGGCCTACAGCTTCGTCGACCACACGTTCGACGTGGTCGTCGTCGGCGCCGGCGGAGCGGGCCTGCGCGCGACGCTGGGCGCGGCGCAGGCCGGGCTGAAGACCGCCTGCATCTCGAAGGTCTTCCCCACCCGCTCGCACACCGTCGCGGCGCAGGGTGGCGTCGCCGCCTCGCTCGGCAACATGGGCCAGGATGACTGGCGCTGGCACATGTACGATACCGTGAAGGGCTCGGACTGGCTGGGCGACCAGGACGCGATCGAGTATCTCGTGCGCGAGGCGCCCAAGGCGGTCTACGAACTCGAGCATTTCGGCGTGCCATTCTCGCGCACCGAGGACGGGCGGATCTACCAGCGGCCCTTCGGCGGCATGACCACCGATTACGGCAACGGCCCGCCGGCGCAGCGCACCTGCGCCGCCGCCGACCGCACCGGCCACGCCATCCTGCACACGCTCTACGGCCAGTCGCTGCGCTATTCCTCGGAATTCTTCATCGAGTATTTCGCCATCGACCTGATCATGGACGAAGAAGGCGTCTGCCGCGGGGTCGTCGCCATCAACATGGACGACGGAACGATCCATCGCTTCCGCGGCAAGAAGACCATCCTGGCCACCGGCGGCTACGGCCGCGCCTATTTCTCGGCGACCTCGGCCCATACCTGCACCGGCGACGGCGGCGGCATGGTGCTTCGCGCCGGCCTGCCGATGCAGGACATGGAATTCGTGCAGTTCCATCCGACCGGCATCTACGGCGCCGGCTGCCTGATCACCGAAGGGGCGCGCGGCGAGGGCGGCTACCTCACCAATTCCGAGGGCGAGCGCTTCATGGAGCGCTACGCGCCCTCGGCCAAGGACCTCGCCTCGCGCGACGTGGTTTCGCGCTCCATGACGATGGAAATCCGCGACGGCCGCGGCGTCGGCAAGAACAACGACCACATCTTCCTGCATCTCGACCATCTCGACCCGGCCGTCCTGCACGAGCGGCTGCCGGGCATTTCGGAATCGGCGCGGATCTTCGCCGGCGTCGACGTGACTCGTGAGCCGATCCCGGTTCTGCCGACGGTCCACTACAACATGGGCGGCATCCCGACGAACTATCACGGCGAGGTGCTGACCAAGAAGAACGGCGATCCGGACGCCGTCGTCCCCGGCCTGATGGCCGTCGGCGAAGCCGGCTGCGTCTCCGTCCACGGCGCCAACCGGCTCGGCTCCAACTCCCTGATCGACCTCGTCGTCTTCGGCCGCGCCGCCGCCCTGCGCTGCGCCGACACGGTGAGCCCGGGCGAGGACCAGCCGGACCTGCCGGCAGGCGCCGGCGACAACGCGCTCGCCCGGCTCGACCGCTTCCGCTACGCCGCCGGCGGCACGCCCACCGCGGTGCTGCGCGACCGGATGCAGCAGACCATGCAGTCCAACTGCGCGGTGTTCCGCACCGGCGAGATCCTCGAAGAAGGCCACGAGAAGATCCACGAGGTCTGGGCGGCGTCCGAGGACGTGCGGGTCACCGACCGGTCGCTGATCTGGAACACCGACCTGATCGAGACGCTGGAATACGACAATCTCATCGCCCAGGCGGTGGTGACGATGGATTCGGCCCGCAACCGCACCGAGTCCCGTGGCGCCCATGCCCGCGAGGACTTCCCCGATCGCGACGACGCCAACTGGATGAAGCACACGCTGTCCTTCTGCGACACCGTGGCCAGGACCGTGACGCTCGAGGACCGGCCGGTGCACACCTACACCCTGTCCAACCAGATCGAATACATCGAACCGAAGAAGCGGGTGTACTGAAGCACTTCGGGCGGGATCATACGGGTCCTGCCCGGCTGCCGGATCCTCTCCGGCCGCGATCCGGCAGGGCCTCCCGACGCGCAGCCTGCCATATCGCGGCCGCAGCCCTAAGTACCGGCGGGGACATCGCATTCACCGGCCCGGGCAAGCGGCCGGATCAAGCAATCCGGAGGAAAAATGGACAGATTCACCCGTGCCGGCCTGACGGGCCTGACGTTGCTCGCGCTCGGCGGAATGCCGCTCGCCGCGCAGGCGCAGAGCGAGCCGGCGCCCGCCGCCTCGGAAGCACCCCCGGTCTCGTCGGGCGCGCCCGACGCGCCCGACCCGGCCGCGACGGAAACGCCGCAGGATCCCGCGGCCGCCGGCGGCGACGCCAGCGACATCACCCCCTCCGGCGCACCGGCCGGCGGCGTTGTCACGAATGGCGGGACGGGCGATGCCAGCCCCGCTGCGGATGCGGATGCCGACGATCAGCAGGCCGGCCAGCCCCGCAACGCCGTCGGCGACAAGTTCGAACTGCCGCGCGTCTCGGAAGGCAATCAGGTCGAGCTGATCAGCGGTCTCTGCGGCATACAGATGAAGCAGATGTCGCCGGAGGCCTGCAAGTGCCTGGCCGAACAGGCGCTGGAGCAGCTTTCCGATCCGCAGCGCGACTACCTGATCGCCGCCGCCGTCGCGCCCCCGGTGGCCGAACGGATGCTGGGCGACGGCCGCGTCGGCCAGCCCGACCAGGAGCGCATATTCGCCTTCCTCAACACGACCTCCGACGCCTGCATGACCGGCAGCTACGTCGAGCCGACACAGGGCGCCGCGCCGCAGGCGACGCCGCCGTCGGCCCCCGCGCCCGGCGACACCACGCCCGGCGACGGTGCCACGCCGGCCAACTGACGATCGAGAGCGGGAGGGCCGCAGCCGGCTCTCCCGCTCTACCCCCATCCGGAGACGAGACGTTTCTCCTCCGGCTGGCCGCGCGCCCCTGCCGACCCACGGGCTGCCCGTCCCTCGGGTCCTTGCGGGGCAGGCTTGAAACGGACGTCTTCTTCCAGAGCGGGCGTCGGCTGGTGTCACGCCGGACGGGCCGATAATTCAACCGATTCAATGGGTCGCTGCGCCGTTTCGTCTCTGGCGTTTTGCATCGCAACCTTTATGTTGCGAACAATTCCAATCGCCCCCGATCCCACCTGATACCGGACTGATCATGGTCGAGCTTGCGCTTCCGAAGAATTCCACCCTCACCGAAGGCAAGGTGTGGGACCGGCCGCACGGCGCGACCAATGTCCGCGAATTCAAGATCTACCGCTGGTCGCCCGACAACGACGCCAATCCGCGCACCGACACGTTCTATGTCGATGTCGACGATTGCGGACCGATGGTCCTCGACGCGCTGCTGTGGATCAAGAACAAGGTCGATTCGACGCTGGCGCTGCGCCGTTCCTGCCGCGAGGGGATCTGCGGCTCCTGCGCGATGAACATCGACGGCGCCAACACGCTCGCCTGCACCAAGGGCATGGACGAAGTCAGCGGGGCCGTCAGGGTCTACCCGCTGCCGCACATGCCGGTGATCAAGGATCTCGTGCCCGATCTCACGGTGCCTTACGCGCAGCTTCGCTCGATCGAGCCGTGGCTGAAGACCGAGACCCCGGAGCCCGAGCGCGAATGGCGCCAGAGCCATGGCGACCGGGAGAAGCTCGACGGCCTCTACGAGTGCATCCTCTGCTTCTGCTGCCAGACCGCCTGCCCGTCCTACTGGTGGAACGGCGAGCGCTATCTCGGCCCGGCCGTGCTTCTGCAGGCCTATCGCTGGCTGATCGATTCCCGCGACGAGGCGACGGGCGAGCGGCTCGACGACCTCGAGGACCCGTTCAAGCTCTATCGCTGCCACACCATCATGAACTGCACCCAGACCTGCCCGAAGGGTCTCAATCCGGCGAAGGCGATCGCCGAGATCCGCAAGATGATGGTCGAGCGGCGGGTCTGACCGGCGCTGCGCCGACTGACGCAGCACGGCCACACCTTACGGCAAAACCGGCCGGCATGACGGCCATCGCGGCCGGCGGCCCGCTTCCCGTCACGTTTGTCGGTCACGGATGCGCCATGATGACCATCCGCTCCTGCCGCCGCCTCGTCCTCGCCACCGCCGTGCTGCCGCCGCTCGCCCTCGCCGGCTGCGTCGGAACCGGTACCGACCTGGAGGAAGCGGTCACCCCGCTCAGCTACGGGCCCAGCCAGGAATGCCTCGCCCGCGCGATGTATTTCGAGTCCAACCGCTCCAGCGAGAGCGGCATGCTGGCGGTCGGAACTGTGGTGATGAACCGCGTGGAGTCGGGCGAATACCCGCAGGACGTCTGCGCGGTGGTCGCCCAGCCGAAGCAGTTCGCGCCGGGCGTCATGACTCGCGACATGGGGGCCGGCAAGGAACTCGCGATGCAGACCGCGCGCCGGGTGCTCTCGGGCGAGCGTCACGAGTCGGTGCGCGACGCCAGGTTCTTCCATACCGCGGGCCTGTCCTTTCCCTATGGCAACATGCACTACACGGCGATTGCCGGCGGCAACGCCTTCTACGAGAAGGTCTCGCCGCGCGAACGGCCGGATTTCCAGCATGCGACGCAGTCCCAGGTGGCCGCAGCCGGTGCGTCGGGCGCGATCGACGGAATGCGGCAGGCCTCGTCCGCGGCGCCGGCCCCGGTCGCCGCGGCCCTGAGGCCGGTCCGCAAGCCGGCCGAGGAAAGCCCCTTCATGGCGCTGTGGAACGGCCTTGCGAGTCGGAGCGACAGCCCATCCCGAACAACGGCAGCGGCTCCGGCAAGCGATGCGGCAGGCAGCCCGCCGACAGTGGCGATCAAGACTGCAGGCGGCGCACCAGCCGCCGATACCGCCCTGTCCGGCGTGACCACCGCCGCCGCCCCTGCTGCCGCTCCTTCGGATGCCCGGCCCGAAGCACCGGTACAGACGGCGGCCTCGGAGGCGATGGCCGAGCGCGGCGGCCGCGTCGCCCGACCGTCTCCACGGCCGTAGCTCTTCACGCGTCGCCGGCGATGCGCTTCGGCCCGACGCCGCGACCGGGGAGAGCCGCACGATGAGCGCCGAAGACGAGGCTCCCGCGGAAATCGGCCCGATCCTCTATGCGCGCGGCGGCGACGGCGCGCGGCATCGTCTTGCGGCGCTGCTGGTGCTTCGCGAGGACGAGCCCGCGCCCGAACTCGTTCCCGATTCCGCCGCAGCGGTCGAGCCGCTGGTGCTGGCGACCTGTTTCGGGCGAACCCTCTGGCGCTACGATTTCTCGCTGCCGGCCGACAGGACCGCGACCTACCGGCTCGGCAGCCGGCACCACGCCGTCGCCCCGCCCGCCGCCGACATGCGAATCGTCTACGTCTCCTGCAACGGCCAGGAGACCGGGGATCTCGACCGGGAGGACGGCGAGCGCGACGCCATGTGGGCGCGGCTCGCCGCCGAGCATCGCCGCTCACCCTTCGCGCTGATGCTGCAGGGCGGCGACCAGCTCTATGCCGACGACGTCCTCCACGCCCATCCCGAAATAGAAAGCTGGGAGGCGGCGCCGCGCGACGCGCGCGCCGGCATCGCTTTCACGCCGGAGGCCGACGCGGCCGTCCGCCGCTTCTATTTCGAGCGCTACCTCGGCAATTTCGGCCGTGCCGCGATGCGGACCGTCACCGCCGAAATTCCCTCGGTGATGATGTGGGACGACCACGACATCATCGACGGCTGGGGCAGCCATCCCGCATCGCTGCTCGACAGCCCCGTCGGCCGAGGACTTTTCGCCGCCGCCCGCGACATGTTCCTGCTGTTCCAACTTGCCGCGAGCGATTCGGCGCTGCCGCCCGCGGTACCGGATCGCAGTGGCACGTCGCTGGGTCTGGTCCTGCGTTATCCGGAGCTCACGCTGCTGGCGCCCGACCTTCGCAGCGAACGCCGGCCGGACCGGGTGATGGGACCTGCCGGCTGGGCGATGCTCGAGGCGGCGCTGGAGGCCACCCCCGCGGGCGACCGTGTGGTCCTGATGTCCAGCGTGCCGGCGCTTGGCCCGCGCCTCAGCTGGGTGGAGGCGCTGGCCGACATCCTGCCGGTACGCAACCGGTTCGAGGACGACATGCGCGACCAGTGGCAGAGCCGCGTGCATCGCCAGGAATGGCGGCGTTTCCTCGCCCTTGCCGCCGCACGGCAGGAATCGACCCGCAGGCCTCTCACGCTCGTCTCGGGAGAGATCCATCTTGCGACGCGCGGCGAGATGCGTCTGGCCGACGGAACGCTTCTCCATCAGCTGGTCGCTTCCGGCATCTCCCATCCCGCGCCGTCGCGCACCTATCCGGCCGCCCTCGGCCTGCTCGCCCGGTTCGGCGAGTCGCCGCTGCCGGACCGCCCGATCCGGCTGCGCCCGCTGCCCGGGCAGCGCAGCACCTACGCCGCCGAACGCAACTACTTGGTTCTGGCGCGCAGGGGCGGGGCGTGGAGCGCCGAGTGGGAATTGGAAGACAGCGGACGGACCCCGGAACTGCCGATCTGAGCGGCGACTGGCAGGCGTCTGCGAAGGCCGCCCGAGCCTCAGACGAGCTTGGCCCACCAGCGACAGGAGCTGCAGGACGGATTTTCTTCCGAGTTCGCAGCGCGCGCATCGAAATCGCAAAAAGTTCCCCGATCTTTGAATGACCCTATTCCTGCCGGGGTCTCTTCAAGTTTTCGTCACAGGAGTTGCCGAGAGAGAGCCCATCGCAATGACCGCAGGAAAACACGGCATGAAGCTTCTTCTGAGAACCGCCCTGACCGCAGCCCTCTTCGCCGGTACGCTTACTGGTGGCCTTGCAGTCGGGACGAACGAAGTCGTCGCACAATCCGGTCCAGCATCCTACTACGGCAAGCGCTTCCATGGCCGCACCACCGCCAACGGCGAACGCTTCAACATGAATTCCATGACCGCCGCCCATCGCACGCTGCCCTTCGGCACCAAGGTCAAGGTCACCAACCGCAACAACGGCAAGTCCGTCGTCGTGCGCATCAACGATCGCGGGCCGTTCCACGGCAAGCGGATCATCGACCTGTCGCAGGGCGCCGCCTCGAAGATCGGCATGATCAGCTCGGGTGTCGCCAATGTCAGCCTGGACGTGCTCTGAGCCGACGGCGCAATGAGGGGAACCGCCATCGGCGGTTTGGGGTAAGGCGGCGCCTCGGGGCGGACCGTCAGTACAGAGGGGGCGGGGCAGGTTGTGGCCTCCCGCCTGTCATGCCGCCGGAAGCGGCCTTTCACGAACATTCCTGCGAAGAACCAGGGACCGAGCCCGGCCTCGGCCTGAGGATGCCCATCTGCCGATTGGGCCTCGCTATTGCTGCGGCTGCCAGGCCGCCGCCTTGACAGCCGGCCCACCGCTGCTACCGTCGTCCCCATCCAAGGGGAGTTCCGGCAGGGAACTGAGAGGCTGACGGCCGCCGAGAGGCGTAGCGCGCGGCGACCCTGTGAACCTGATCCAGTTCATACTGGCGTAGGGATGGGAAAGCCGCGGACGATGTCCAACCTCATTTGAACAGATGCCGTCATGCCGCCCCCAAAGGGTGGCTTCGTCGGCGTGCGGCCCTTTCGATCAATACGGCGGACTGGATCTCCACGGCGCGCGGCGCACGGAGAACCCATGACCAAGTCCCTGACATCCCGGCCGCATCCGGCCGTCACCACCGGACCCCTGCCGGCTTCGCGCAAGATCCACGTTCAAGGCAGCGCCTTCCCCGAGCTGCGCGTGCCGATGCGCGCCATCGCAGTTCATCCGACAGCGGGCGAGCCGGACCTTTTCGTCTACGATGCCTCCGGCCCCTACACCGACGAGGCGGTCAGGACCGACATCGCCAGCGGCCTGCCCCGGATACGCGAAGCCTGGATCGCGGCGCGCGGCGACAGCAAACCATGCGAGGGTCGCGCCGTGCGGCCGGAGGACAACGGCAATCTGCCGCCGGAAAAGATGACGCCGGCCTTCCCGATCCGCAGCGCCCCGCGTCGGGCTGCCGAAGGGCGACGCCTCACCCAGTACGAATATGCCTGCGCCGGCATCGTCACGGCCGAGATGGAGTACGTCGCTATCCGCGAGAATCTCGGCCGGTCCGAAAGGCTCGACGCCGCGCGGGACGGCAAACCGTTCGACGCGGCGATACCCGACCTGATCACGCCCGAATGGGTGCGCGACGAGGTCGCCTCGGGACGGGCGATCATCCCGGCCAACATCAACCATCCCGAGCTCGAGCCGATGGCGATCGGGCGGAACTTCCTCACCAAGATCAACGCCAATATCGGCAATTCCGCCGTCACCTCCTCGATGGAGGAGGAGGTCGACAAGATGGTGTGGGCGATCCGCTGGGGCGCCGACACGGTGATGGACCTGTCGACCGGTCGCAACATCCACAACATCCGCGACTGGATCATCCGGAATGCCCCGGTACCGATCGGCACGGTGCCGATCTACCAGGCGCTGGAGAAGGTGGACGGCATCGCCGAGGCGCTGACCTGGGAGGTCTATCGCGACACGCTGATCGAGCAGGCCGAACAGGGCGTCGACTACTTCACCGTCCATGCCGGCGTGCGCCTCGCCCATGTTCCGCTGACGGCGGAGCGGGTGACCGGGATCGTCAGCCGTGGCGGGTCGATCATGGCGAAGTGGTGCCTCCACCATCACCGCGAGAGCTTTCTCTACGAGCATTTCGCCGAGATCTGCGACATCTGCCGCGCCTACGACGTGTCGTTCTCGCTGGGCGACGGCCTGCGGCCGGGCTCCATCGCCGACGCCAACGATGCGGCGCAGTTCGCCGAGCTCGAGACGCTGGGCGAACTGACGACGATCGCGAGGGCCAAAGGCTGCCAGGTGATGATCGAGGGCCCCGGCCACGTGCCGATGCACAAGATCAAGGAGAATGTCGAGCTGCAGACAAGGCTCTGCGGCGACGCGCCGTTCTACACGCTCGGCCCCCTCGTCACCGACATCGCGCCCGGCTACGACCACATCACCTCCGCCATCGGCGCGGCGATGATCGGCTGGTTCGGCACGGCGATGCTCTGCTACGTCACCCCCAAGGAGCATCTCGGCCTGCCCGACCGCGACGACGTGAAGACCGGCGTGATCACCTACAAGATCGCGGCCCATGCCGCCGATCTCGCCAAGGGTCATCCCGTCGCCCGGCTGCGCGACGACGCGCTGTCGCGGGCGCGGTTCGAGTTCCGCTGGGAGGACCAGTTCAACCTGTCGCTGGATCCCGACACGGCGCGGTCCTTCCACGACGCGACCCTGCCGAAGGAGGCGCACAAGGTGGCGCATTTCTGCTCGATGTGCGGGCCGAAATTCTGTTCGATGAAGATCTCCCACGACATCCGCGATGCTGCCCGCCAGGATACCGAGCGGCAGGACGGCATGGCGGCGATGGCCGAGCGCTACCGCCAGGGCGGCGATCTCTACATGCCGGTCGAGAAGGTGCCGGGCGAATAAAGGGAACGGCGGCGTTCCGACGGGGTTCTTGCAGGAACACAAGGGAGTTCGTCCATGCAAGACCCCGACCCCAAGCCCGCCGGCAAGCCCCCGCCGCGCGATGACGACGACGGCCTGCACGACGTCGCCTTCGAGCGGACCGACAACGCCTTTCACGGCAGGGAAAACGACGAGAGCCTGATCGGCCGCGACATCCCGCTCGACGTGCAGGAGAAAGAGGAGGAGGAGGCCGACGAGGAAGACTGGCGCACCTACTGACGGCGCCGGCTTATCCCGTCGAGATGTCCCCGCGCTGGAACTTCCGGCGCGGGGAGAGGACCGTCTACTGCGACCGGCCCCAGTGGCGCACGTCCACGAAACGACCTTCGATGGCGGCCGCCGCGGCCATCGCAGGCGACACCAGATGGGTGCGCCCGCGATGACCCTGCCGTCCCTCGAAATTGCGGTTCGAGGTGGAGGCGCAGCGCTCGTAGGGCGCGAGCCGGTCCTCGTTCATCCCGAGGCACATGGAACAGCCGGGTTCGCGCCAGTCGAAGCCGGCCGCTTTGAAGATCGTGTCGAGCCCTTCGGCTTCCGCCTGCGCCTTCACGAGGCCCGAGCCCGGCACGATCATCGCCGAGACGCTGCCCGCGACCTTGCGGCCTTCCACGACGCTGGCGACAGCGCGCAGATCCTCGATCCGTCCGTTCGTGCAGGAGCCGATGAACACCCGGTCGATGGTGATGTCGGTCATCGGCGTCCCGGGCGTCAGGCCCATGTATTCCAGCGCCCGCTGCTTGGAGCGGCGCTTGCCCTCGTCGTCGATCGCCGCAGGGTCCGGCACCACACCGTCGACGGCGACGACGTCCTCCGGCGAGGAGCCCCACGAGACGATCGGCGGCAGGTTGGCCGCGTCCAGGCGGACGATCTTGTCGTAGTGGGCGCCGGGGTCGGAAACCAGCGTGCGCCAGTAAGTGACGGCCCGCTCGAAGGCCTCGCCCTTCGGCGCCCGGGGCCGGCCGTCCATGTAGGCGAAGGTGGTCTCGTCCGGCGCGATCAGGCCGGCGCGCGCGCCCGCCTCGATCGACATGTTGCAGACGGTCATCCGCCCTTCCATCGACAGCGCGCGGATTGCCTCGCCGGCATATTCGATGACGTAGCCGGTACCGCCCGCCGTGCCGATCTCGCCGATGATCGACAGGATGATGTCCTTGGCGGTGACGCCGTCCGGGATCTGGCCGTTGACCTCGACCAGCATGTTCTTGGCCTTGGCCTGGATCAGCGTCTGGGTGGCCAGCACGTGCTCCACCTCCGAGGTGCCGATGCCGTGGGCGAGCGCGCCGAAGGCGCCATGGGTGGAGGTGTGGCTGTCGCCGCAGACGATCGTCGTGCCCGGCAGGGTAAAGCCCTGCTCGGGCCCGATGATGTGGACGATGCCCTGCCGCCGGTCCGCCGCGTCGTAGTACTCGATGCCGAAATCGGCCGCGTTCTGCGCCAGTGCCTCGACCTGGATGCGGCTCTCCTCGTTCTTGATCCCCAGAACGCGGTCGGCCGAGGTCGGCACGTTGTGATCGACGACGGCGAGGGTCTTTTCCGGCTGGCGCACCTTGCGGCCGGTGAGCCGGAGACCCTCGAAGGCCTGCGGGCTGGTGACCTCGTGGACAAGGTGGCGGTCGATGTAGATCAGGCAGGTGCCGCCCTCCTGCTCGGCGACCAGATGGTCGTCCCAGATCTTGTCGTAGAGGGTGCGGGGCTTGGTCTGGCTCATGGTGGTCGTCCTTGTCGGCGGGCAGTCCCGGCCGAGCGCTGATCATCGGATGGCAAAAGGCGAGGCAGTCGGTGCCGCAGCGCCGGAGGCGGCGGCGGCAAGCCGCTACTGGCCGCCAGCGACGACCAGGCGGTAGAAGAACCGGCCGGGCAGACGCGCGCGATCGGAGAGCTTCGCAAAGCCCTCGCTGGTCGGCAAATGCGGCCGCACACGCGGCTTTGCTATCCGGAACATGACCCGAACATAGCAACAGCCGGACAGCCAGACAATCGCTAGGGCGAAATGCTCGGGAAATACGCGTGAAACAGGACGGCTCTAGAACCCTTTGCGCATCGGAGCCGGACGAGCCGGCTCCCCGATCGCGACAGAGGAGCTTCCATGCGTCTGGTTCTCGTCCTCACCCTCGCCGCCGTTCTCGCAACCCTCTCCTCCCCCGCCCCGGCCGACGACGCCGCTTCGGTAGAGCGAGGGCATCAGCTTGCCATCGTCAGCGGCTGCCATGACTGCCACAGCGCCGGTTACATGGAGTCGGGCGGCAAGCTCGACCCCGCGAGAGCCCTTGCCGGTGCCGCGATCGGATTTCGTGGCCCTTGGGGCACGACCTATCCCAGCAATCTCCGGCTGGTCGCGGCCGGGCTGGACGAGGCGGGCTTCGCCGGGCACCTGAAGACGTTGCAGACGCTCCCGCCGATGCCGTATTTCAACCTGCACGCCATGCCCGACGCCGATCTGCGCTCGCTCTACCTCTATATCCGGTCGCTGGGCGAGCCGGGTGAGCCGGCGCCGGCTTACGTCCCGCCCGACGAGGAACCGACCACGCCCTTCATCGTGTTCGCGCCGCCCACCATGCCGAAGGTGTGACCGGTCATTCCGGCACGGCGAGCCCCTCGATAAAACGCGGCGTGTGCCTCGCCTCGAAATCGGCCTCCCGCACCAGCCCGTCGAAATGCCGCGTCAGTTCCAGCACCTGGCGCCGCTCGCGGAACGCCATGTAGAAGCGGCCGACATAGACGGCGGCCTGCAGCGGGCCGAAGATCGTCACCGGCGCCGAGAACACCTTCTTGCGGTCGAACAGATAGAGCCTGAGCGAGGGGTAGAGCTCCTCGCTCAGCCGGCGCAGACGTTCCAGCTGCACTCGCCGCTCTTCCGCCGGCAAGCCTCGCCAGTAGCCCTCCCCGGCGGCGAAGGCCTCCAGCGCGTCGATGGGCATGGCGATCTCGTAGTCGGTGTCCGGCGCCTGCAGGTAGGCGAGGCGTTGCCGCATGTCGGCGATCGCCTGGTCGGAGGTGCGGCCGAGAAAGTCGCCATACTCGAAGCGCAGCACGTCCTCCGACTTGAGCATGTCCGGCAAGGTCGCCGGCACGTGCCGGATCTTGTAGCCGCGCGCCTCCTCGTGCCAGCGATACATGGACTCGTCCGAAGGGGCCCGCGCCGCCTCCTCGATCCGCATCGCCGCCTCCAGCATGTCGGCGCCGCGCTCGCGTCGGTCGGTCAGGCCCAGCAGCCAGTCGCAGGAGACACCGAGCGCGAACGCCGCCTCTGCCGCGAACTGGGCATTGGGAAGCCTTCCGTCGTCGGAGGAGAGGACCAGCGAGACGGTCGAGCGGTCCGCCCGGGTCGCGCGCGCAAGCGCGCTCTTGGAGAGGCCACGCGAGGCCATGGCGGCAGCAAGGCGCTCGCGGAACAGCCGGGATCGATCTCTCTTGTCCATTGATGAATATTATCACGTTCGCCGAGGAAATTCTGCAAACGTGACAGGAGGCATGAGAATTCGCGGGATTCCCCGCAGCGGCTCACTGGCCTACAAATACATGTCCAATGGGCGAGCGACCTTCCGATGCCGCCGCCTCCCCCACGACCCGTTCAGAACCGACGCCGGCCGCTCGCGCCGCGCGGTTGGGTTCGCTTGCCAGGAGCCAGGAAGAGCCATGGAGACGCGCCGCAGGAGTTTTGCCAAAGCCGCATCGTGGCAGGCGCTCGGGCTCCTGACCATGTCGCTCCTGGGCTTCCTCTTCACCGGCTCGCTGCAGGCCGGCGGCGGTCTTGCGCTGGCGTCCTGCCTGCTCGGCTTCTTCACCTATCTGGCGCACGAACGGCTCTGGGCCGGCATTGGCTGGGGCTGGTCGTCGGGGCACGAGGTTCCGGCGCAGGGCGAGAACGGCGGCTGAGCGCCGGTCGCGTCGCGCCATTCCAGGGATCCAGACTTCAACGCCGTCCAGAAACGCGAAAAGCGGCCGCAAGGGCCGCTTCCGCGTCGTCTCGATGGGACGGAGGGGCCTATTCGGCGGCGTTCTTCGCCGCTTCCTTCTCCGCCTTCGCCTTGTCGCGCGCCTCGGCTGCGACCTGACGGGCATCGTCGTTCAGCTTGCGGGCGCGGGCATTGCTGGCCTCGACGATGCGGGCCGACTTGCCGCGGCGATCGCGCAGGTAATACAGCTTGGCGCGCCGCACCTTGCCGCGCCGCACGACCTCGACCGAATCGAGCATCGGCGAATACATCGGGAAGACGCGCTCGACGCCCTCGCCGTAGGAGATCTTGCGGACCGTGAAGTTTTCCTGGAAGCCCGAGCCGGCGCGCGCGATGCAGACGCCCTCATAGGCCTGGACGCGGGTACGCGTGCCTTCGGTGACGCGCACGTTCACCCGCAGCGTGTCGCCGGCGGAGAATTCCGGGATCTGGCGGATGGCATTGATGCGCTCGGCCTCGGAGGCCTCGAGTTCGGAGATGATGTTCATGGCATAGCCTCAATTCGTTTCATGCCGAAAAGGCGTCTTCACCCCGACATGGCCGCCGTGACGGTCAAGTTATTCTGAGGAAATCGGACTGGCCCTTACACCGCTTTGGGCCGTTTGTCACTAGGCGCGGCGCGCGAAACCGCCGTCATCGCCCTCTCCGGTGGGTGGGCGCTTGCTCTCTTCCCGCCGATCATGCGATGGCGCGATGCTCCCTGCCAGAGGCCGCCGCGAAACGTGATCGCCGGCCGCTTCATCAAGATCTCCTGAAAGCCTGCCATGACTCTCCTCCTGATCGCCCTCCTCTTCGCGGCCGGCTTCTTCTCGGGCGCGATCAACGCGGTGGCGGGCGGCGGCACCTTCATCAGTTTCGGCGCGCTCACGCTGATCGGCGTGCCGCCGATCGCGGCCAACGCCACCTCCTCGATCGCGCAGCTGCCCGGCTATCTGACGTCGACGCTCGCCTATCTGAAGGACATCCGCACCTTCTGGCGCGGGGCGCTGCTGCTGGCCGCCGTCTCGGTCGTCGGCTCGCTGGGCGGCGCCTTGTTCCTGCTCTATCTCGACAACCAGGAATTCGCGGCCCTGGTCCCCTGGCTACTGCTGGCCGCGACGGCCCTCTTCGCCGCCGGTCCCTGGCTCGCGCCCTCGCGCAACCGCGCCCCGGATGCCCCCCGCAGCCGCTTCGCCGGGCCGATCGTGCAGTTCTTCACCTCGATCTATGGTGGCTTCTTCGGCGCCGGCATGGGTATCATGATGCTGGCGACGCTGGGACTGACGGAAAGCGGCGACTATCACCGCCTCAACGCCCTCAAGAACCTCCTCGCGAACGTCATCGCCATCATCGCCATCATCGTCTTCGTCTCGGGCGGCGTCGTCTACTGGGCGGGTGCGCTGGCGATGATTCCAGGCGTCGCGCTGGGCGGCTATTCCGGCGTGTGGATCGCCCGCCGCGTGCCGCAGATCGTGGTGCGGAGCTTCGTCGTGGCGGTCGGCCTGTTCCTCGCCGGTTACTACTTCGTCATAGGCTGAGACATACGCCGTCAGCGTCGCTAAGCCGGCAAACCTCGAGGCTCGCCTCAGCGCTTCATGAGCTCCGGCCGGCGTTCCGCGGTGATCCGCTCCGCCGCCTCGCGGCGCCAGCGTTCGACCGCGCCATGGTCGCCGGAGGTCAGCACCGCCGGGATCGGCTGCCCCTCCCATTCGGCGGGGCGGGTGTAGTGCGGGTGCTCCAGGAGGCCTGCCTCGAAGCTCTCCGCCTCGCCCGACAGCGCATTGCCCATGACGCCGGGCAGAAGCCGCACCACTGCGTCGAGCAGCACCAGGGCGGCGATCTCGCCGCCCGACAGGATGTAGTCGCCGATCGACACTTCCTCGAGCCGGCGTCCGGCGATCACCCGCTCGTCCACCCCCTCGAAGCGGCCGCAGACGATCACCGCGCCGTCGCCCGCGGCCAGTTCCCGGACCCGGCGCTGGTCGAGCGGTCGGCCGCGCGGGCTCATCAAGAGGCGCGGGCGAGCGTCGCCGACCGGCACGGCATGGTCGATCGCCGCCCCCAGCACGTCGGCCCGCATCACCATGCCGGCGCCGCCCCCCGACGGCGTGTCGTCGACCATCCGGTGACGGCCGACGCCGAAGTCGCGGATCTGGACGGTTTCCAGCGAGACGTCGCCGCGCTCCAGTGCGCGACCGGCCAGCGAGATGCCCAGCGGGCCCGGGAACATATCCGGATAGAGCGTCAGGACGCTCGCGCGAAACGCCATGATCGTCTCAGGCCAACGGCTCGCTGCGCGCGACCTCGACGATCTTGAGATCGCGGGCGAGCACCGTCACGCGCTTGAGCGCGGCATGCCAGGCAGCGATGTGATCCGCCTTGCCATGCCGCGCGAGATCCTCGCGGCTCTCCCATTCCTCGTAGATCCGCACGAGGCCTGGCTCCAGCAGATCCTCGGCGAAGGCATAGACCAGGCAGCCCTGTTCGGCGCGCGTGGCGGAGATGACCGCGACGGCGTCGGCGCGTACCGCGTCGAGATCCTCTTTCGAGAGGCGCAGGGTTCCGGCGACGATGATCATGATGGCTCCCGATGGCATAGCGGGCGGTGCGCCGCTTTCGGGTCAGGGGATAGGTCGCCCGGCCAGCAAAGGCAAACCCCGCCGGCGCAGCGCGGCTCAGCGGCCGGGCGACTCCTGATCTTCCGGGCCCGGTTCCTCGTCGTCGGCCGTGTCGGCGATGCCCGCCGGGCCGGGATCGACGACCATCATACCGGCCTCGACGTCGATCTCCGGCACCGCCGCGGCGGAAAAGGGGATCATCAGCGTCGGTCCGTGCGGCGGCTGGATCTCGGCGATGTCGCCGGCGCCGAAATCGTGGAAGGCGACGACGGTGCCGACCGGCTCGCCGGCGAGCGTCCGCACGTCGAGCCCCACGAGGTCGCCCAGATAGAATTCGTCCTCGTCCTCGGGCTCCGGCAGCACCGAGCGGTCGACGAACAGTTCGCGGCCGTTCAGGCGCTCGGCCTGGTTGCGGTCCTGCACTTCCGCGAAGCGCACCACCACGACGTTCTTCTGCGGCCGCACCGACTTGACGGTGTAGCGGTTGCCGGCCGCGTCGAAGAGCGGGCCGTAGGCGCCCAGCGCCAGCGGATCCTCGGTGAGCGAGCGCACGCGGCACTCCCCCTTGATGCCATGCGCACCGCCGACGACGGCGAGCAGCACGGGCTGGAGAGGGGCGGACGCAGGATTCGACATCAGGGGTAACGATCCGGGTTGGCTGGAACCGATCCATGCCGCCAGAAGGCGGCTTCGGCAAGTCAGGCGTGGCGACCCGCGTCGGGCGCGGCTCCCGCGGAGGTCGGACGATCCTTGCGCCGGTCGCGGTCCGGATCGGCGTAATGCTCGCGCTTGGCCTCGTACATCTGCTGGTCGGCGCGCCTGACCGCCTCTTCCAGGCGCTCGCCCGGCGCGGCCGTCGCCCTGCCAAGGGCGAAGGACAGCCGGGAGCCCGGATAGAACTGGTTGTTGACCTCCACCAACTCCTCGATCGTCTCGATCATCTGGAGGCCTTCCTCGGGGCTGCTGGCGGGCATCATCACCACGAACTCGTCGCCGCCGATGCGCGCCGCATGGCACGGCTTCGTCACCGCCTCGTTCAGCACCTCGCCGGCACGGCGCAGCAGCGCGTCGCCCGCCGCGTGGCCCAGCGTGTCGTTGATCTCCTTCAGGCCGTTGAGGTCGGCGACGATCAGCGTCACCGGGGCCGGCCCCTTCCGCTCGAGGCGGTTCAGCTCGTCGACGAAGAAGGAGCGGTTGTAGAGCCGGGTCAGGATGTCGTGCTTGCCGAGATATTCCAGATAGGCCTCGGCCTTCTTGCGCGCCGTGATGTCGGCGAGCGCGACCTGCACCAGCGACCAGTCGCTCTCGTGGCCGGGAAACACCGAGAACTGCATGTGGACGCACAGTTCCTCGTTATCCAGTGTGTAGTTCACCACCTCACGCTGCTGGAACAGCTTGCCCTGCCACAGATCCACCAGCTGCTCGCGGAAATGCTGTTCCATCGCGTCGCGGAACACATCCGACAGCCGGCTCAGCAGCGTTGCCTTGTCCCGCGCCTTGAACAGCTCCAGCGTGTGCTGGTTGACGTCGATGACGCGGATCTCGCTGATGCAGCGGGCGACGAATTCCGGATGCACGTCGAGAAAGGTGCGGAAGTCGACGACGCCGCGCTCGCGGACATCGTCGATCAGCGCCTTCACGCCGCTGAAATCTTCGACCCAGAGGGAGATCGGCGAGTGCTCGAAGAGGCCCCGGGCGAAGGATTCGCTTTCGGCGATGCGCCGGCGCCCGCTCTCGCGCTCGCTGACGTCCTCGGTGGCGATCAGGAGCCGGTCCCAGTTCGCCTCGTGCCCGGGCAGGATCCGGGCCTTCAGCTGGACGTCGAGGCGCCGGCCCGACAACGTGTAATTGACGGCAAGGCTGGTGAAGCTGTCGCCGCCCTCCCAGAGCTGCACGAGTTCCTCGGCATGGGTCGACAGCATGTCGCCCGAGAACACCGTGTCGAGATTGCCGACGAGTTCGTCGAAGCTCGCCGCTTCGAGGAGTTCGAGGGTCCGCTCGTTGACGGCGATCAGGCGGATCCGCCGCGCCGCTTCCCGGACCCGCTCGGGATCCTCGGCCAGATGCTCCCGGAGCGCGGTCACGCCCTCGGCGCGCCAGCCGTCGAGCAACGCCTTGACGCCGCTATAGTCCTCCAGCCACAGCGGAATCGGGGCAAGCCCGAACGCGTCGGACTGGAGCAGAGGGTCGGAGGGCAGTTCGGCAGGCGACATGATCGGACCTTCGCGCCGGGGCCCGTATCAAGAGGGGCCGGTTGCGGAAGCGGCGCCGATGGCGCCGCTCACTGAACATCCCTTAGTTGCAGCCGAAACTGGTCCGGCGCTTACTCGGCGGAACCCGTCTCGCCATCGGCGGCGGGCGCCTCTTCCTCGGCCGGCGCGTTCTTGGCGGCCTCAGCCTCGGCGGCCGCCGCCGCGGCGTCTTCCTCACGCTGCTTGCGCTCGGCCTCGCGCTCCTGCGCCTTCTTGCCCGGCAGGCCCTTGGTCAGGTTCTTGCCCTCCGGACGGTTGGCTATGCCGGCCTGGTCGAGGAAGCGCAGCACGCGATCGGTCGGCTGGGCGCCCTCGCCGAGCCAGTGCTTGATGCGGTCTTCCTTGAGCGCCACGCGCTGCGCATCCTTCGGCAGCATCGGGTTCCACGAGCCCAGCTGCTCGACGAAACGGCCGTCGCGCGGGCTGCGGGCGTCGGCGACGACGATGTGGTAATAGGGACGCTTCTTCGAGCCGGCCCGGGCAAGACGCATTTTCAGAGGCATTTCATTCTCCTGTCGTGGATGGCATGCCGCGCGCGGCGGCGATGGCTTCGTGGTGGCGGATCACTTCCTTCACGATGAAGTTCAGGAATTTCTCCGCGAATTCCGGATCGAGTTCGGCCTCGTGGGCAAGCCGGCGCAGCCGTTCGATCTGTTCTCGCTCCCGGGAAGGATCGGCCGGGGGCAGGTCGTTCTCGGCCTTCAGCGCCCCCACCACCTTCGTGCAGCGGAAGCGTTCGGCCAGAATGTGAATCAGGGCGGCGTCGATGTTGTCGATCGAGCGGCGCAGTGTCGCGAGCCGTGACTTCGGGTCGGCTTCCTCGCAGCCGGCGGACAGGACGCTCACTTCTTCTTCCCCGGCAGGCCCGGAAGCCGCGGCGCACCGCCCGGCAGTCCAGGCAGCCCGCCCATGCCGCCAAGGCCTTGTGGCAGTCCGCGCGGCAGGCCGGGGATGCCGCCGCCGCCTTGCGCGGCCCGCGCCATGGCCTCGAGCTCCTTGGGGTCCATCTTCGACAGGTCGGGCATGCCGCCCATCCCGCCGGGCATCCCGCCGAGGCCCATCTTGCCCGCGAGACCGCCCATCATCTTCTGCATCATGCCGCCCTTGCCCTTGCCCATCGTCTTCATGACGTCGGCCATCTGGCGGTGCATCTTCAGCAGCTTGTTGATCTCGGCGGACGAGGTGCCGGAGCCGGCCGCGATGCGCTTCTTGCGCGAGTGCTTGAGGAGGTCGGGATGCGCCCGTTCCTGCGGCGTCATCGAGCCGATCACGGCGAGCTGGCGCTTCAGCATCTTGTCGTCGAGCCCGGCCGCCGACATCTGGTCCTTCATCTTCCCCATGCCGGGCATCAGGCCCATCATGCCGCCCATGCCGCCGAGCTTCTGCATCTGACGGATCTGGTCGGCGAGGTCGTTCAGGTCGAACTTGCCGGACTGCATCCGCTTGGCCATCGCCGCGGCCTGTTCCGCGTCGATGTTCTCGGCCGCCTTCTCGACCAGCGAGACGATGTCGCCCATGCCGAGGATGCGGTCGGCGATGCGGGCCGGATGGAAATCCTCCAGCGCGTCCATCTTCTCGCCGGTGCCGATCAGCTTGATCGGCTTTCCGGTGACGGCGCGCATGGACAGAGCGGCGCCGCCGCGCCCGTCGCCGTCGACGCGGGTCAGCACGATGCCGGTGATGCCGACCCGCTCGTCGAAGGATCGCGCCAGGTTGACGGCATCCTGGCCGGTCAGGCTGTCGGCGACGAGGAGGATCTCGTGCGGCTTGGCGCGACCCTTGATCTCGGCCATCTCGGCCATCAGCGGCTCGTCGATATGCGTGCGGCCGGCTGTATCGAGGATGACGACGTCGTAGCCGCCGAGCCGGGCGGCCTGCTCGGCGCGGACGGCGATCTCCACCGGGCCCTGGCCGGCGATGATCGGCAGCGTCGCGACGCCGGTCTGCTCGCCGAGAACCTTCAGCTGCTCCTGGGCGGCCGGCCGGCGCGTGTCCAGCGAGGCCATCAGCACCTTCTTGCGCTGCTTCTCGCTGAGCCGCTTGGCGATCTTCCCCGAGGTCGTGGTCTTGCCCGAACCCTGGAGACCCACCATCATCACGACAACCGGCGACGGGGCGTTGAGATCGATCGGGACCTGGGTCTCGCCGAGCGTCGCGATCAGCTCGTCATGGACGATCTTGACGACCATCTGGCCGGGCTTGATCGACTTTAGGATTTCGGCACCGACCGCCTTGGCGCGCACACGGTCGGTGAAGTCCCGCACCACTTCCAGCGCGACGTCGGCCTCGAGCAGTGCCCGGCGGACCTCGCGCAGCGCGGCGGCGACATCCTTCTCGGACAGCGCGCCGCGGCCGGTGAGGCCGTTCAGGATGGACCCAAGGCGGTCCTGGAGCGAGTCGAACATCAGGTCTTCCTTCCCGTCCTTCCGTCATGGATACGGAAGGTGGTGCCGTTCCCCGACGCCGCAAACCCGTCACGCACAAAGCATGACGGCATCCGCGGGCGAATATCGCTGGCGGATGGTGACCTCCGGGCGGCTCTCACGTAAGAGGGACCCGGTCGGCGTGTCGCGGACGGCTGGTCGCGGATATGCGTGGGGAGAAACACCAACGGGCGGCAATTGTCAAACCCTTGCGTCCGGCGCGCCGGGTCCACCCACCCGTCCGGCGCAGGCTGCCCAGGATAAGATCAGCCGGTGATGGAACACCGGCGCGTATCGACTACTTCGTTCCGGACGGCACGCGATATCTTCCGCCCGACTTGCGTCCTCGACGACAGGATAAGCGCGGGGGTCGATAGCCGGCTGGCAGCAGCAGCCGGGCGCGCGTACACTGGGGAGCGCGGTACCACCGCGGTTCGGGAAGACCTGCCAGAACACTGATGACGGGCACCGCCCGCTCATCGCGTCCGGAGAGACAAACGTGAGTGCATACTGGGTTCTGGCGATCTTGACGCTGCTCTTCCTCGTGGCGACGGGCATCTCGTTCCTGCGCGTGGCGCACGGCTTCGTGCGGTCCTTCTCGTTTCCACGGCTGCAGATACTCTTCCTGACGCTGGTCCTCGCCGCCTTCACGATCTGGCTGGTCGAGGATTCCGGTTGGCTGTGGAGCCTTCTCGCCGGCCAGGCGGTCGTCGCGGTCGTGCAGGGGGCCTCCATCATCCAGTTCACGCCGCTCCGGCCCCGCCAGTCCGAGCGGTTCGAAGGTCCCCCGGACGCACCCAACGCGGTGTCGTTCGTCTCGTCGAACGTCAAGATGTCGAACCGCGACTACGGCCGGACGGTCAAGGCGGTGCTGGAGGCCGATCCCGACATCGCCATCTTCATGGAAGTCGACGCGGCGTGGGCCGAGGCCCTGGCCCCGATCGGGAACGATCGCCCGCATCAGGTGCTGGAGCCGCTCGACAACAGCTACGGCATGGTCCTGTACTCGCGGCTGAAGCTCGACAACGTCAAGGTCCAGTATCTGGTCATGGACGGGGTGCCATCGATCTTCGCCCGGGTTCATCTGCGGGACGGCAAGACCTTCTGCCTCTACTGCGTCCATCCGGAGCCGCCGGTCCCCTACGCCGATTCCGCCGGCCGCGACGGCGAGCTTCTCAAGGTGGCGGACCTGATCGACCGCGATCCGAGGCCGGCGATCGTCTGCGGCGATCTCAACGACGTCGCCTGGTCGCATACGACGCGCCTGTTCCAGCGCATGTCGCGGCTGCTCGATCCGCGCATCGGGCGCGGCTTCTTCAACACGTTCGACGCGCGCTACTGGTTCATGCGCTGGCCGCTCGACCATCTCTTCCACGATGCGCGGTTCCGCCTGATCGACATGCGCCGCCTGCCGAATGTCGGGTCCGATCACTTCCCGATGTATTTCAGCCTGGCACTGACCGAATCGACCGGAGAATCCGATCCCCCGCCGGACGATGATGCCGAGGACCGCGAGGAGAGCCAGGAAATCCAGGAAGAGGCGAAGGAACTCGACCGGGAGGCCATCGGCGTCGACTGGGAGAAGTGAGGCGCACCCGGCGGGGCCGTTGCGGACCGCAAACGTCTCGTCCGGAACCTTACCCCGGCCGCGGCATTCTGTCCGCCGAAGGAACGCCGCGGTTATGGGCGCGTCCGGCTCGCCTGCTCCGGTCCCCGCGTCATCGCCGTCTTGCGGTGAATTCGATGCTCCGGGTCGCGGCAAGGCCGGCCAGCCTGCCGCCTCTCGAAAGGAACATCCATGACCGACCCCCACGACACGCGGCCCGAGCGCGATCGCACCGTCATCGTCAATAACGACCGCGGCGGCGGCGGCGGCGGAGGCTCCGGCTGGCTGATCGCCGGCCTGCTCATCGTCGTCATCCTCATCGGCGGCTACTTCCTGTTCGGCGATCGCCTGGTTGGGGGCGGTGGCGGCGACACCAACGTCACCATCGACGCGCCGGACATCAACGTGCCGGACGTGGACGTCGTCCCGGATGCCGGCAACGCGGCGCCGGCCAACTGATCGACCGCGTCGAGGATCGGGGCCCAGCGTCCCGATCCTTCCAATCCGCCGGGCGATCGGCCATATACCCGTCATGACGGACAGGGTCGAAGACATCGACGGAAGCCGCGTGCCGTTCGCGCGGATGAACGGGCTCGGCAACGAGATCATCGTCGCCGACATGCGCGGCACGGATCTGCGCGTCCTTCCGGAAGCCGCGCGGGCGCTGGCTGCGGTCGACGCGACGCGCTTCGACCAGATCATGGCGATCCACGATCCGCTGACCCCCGGCACCGATGCCTATGTCCGCATCGTCAACCGCGACGGGTCGGAGGCGCAGGCCTGCGGCAACGGCACGCGCTGCGTGGTCATGGCGCTCGCCGC
>DASYHY010000043.1:0-11213 GCA_036252795.1 Aurantimonas sp.
CGCGCCTCCCGATCGATGATCGCCTGCTCGAACCCCTGGTACACCTCCGGCGTGAGGAGATTCTTCAGCAGCTTGCGATCGCCGTCGGCGAAGGCGGTGACGATCATCTCGTAGGCGATCTTGGCGCCGTCGAGGAATTCCTTGGGATCGAAGGCGGGATCGACGTCGTGGATCCGGCGCAGCTCGGCATTCAGGGGCGTTCCTGCCGGTGCCACGGAGTCGATCGACTCGTAGGCCGGGCGGGGGGCCGCCTGCTCGCCGTCGCTCGGAAGGCGCCGGTGCGGCAGCGTCACGACGTTGCCGTTCGAGGCGACCTCGTCGCGCGGTTTTTCCGTGCGGCTGTAGGGATCGAAGGGCGGGCGCTCGTTGCCGGTGCGACGCCCGAGCACATTCCGCAGCTGAAACAGGACGATCACCGCCAGCACAATAAAGAAGATCGTCCCGAAACTCATTGCGCGCCGCCACCTCTCCGCCGGACCTCTAGTCGCTCCCATATAGAGACGGACCGCAACGCATTCAAATTCCTTTCGGCGCTTCCTATCTCTGTGATCGCGGTACTCGACATCGCCGCGGCTCGACGACGCGCTGCAGCCCTCGCCCCGCAGGAGAACGCCGACATGCCCCTTGCCCTGATCCCGTTCTTCCTTCTGGTGATCCCGATCCTCGAGATCGCGGTCTTCATCGTGGTCGGCAATCTGATCGGGCTCTGGCCGACCCTCGGCCTCGTCGTGGTCACCGCCATCTTCGGCACGCTGCTGCTTAGGCGCCAGGGGCTCGACACGCTCGCCCGCATCCAGGCCGAGACGCGGGCCGGCCGGGTGCCGGCGCGCGAACTGGTCAACGGCCTGATGATCGCCATTGCCGGCGTTCTCCTGCTGACGCCGGGCCTGGTCACCGATACGCTCGGCTTCCTCCTGTTCGTGCCGGCGATCCGCGATGCGGTCTGGCGGTTCCTGAAGAGCCGGGTCGTCGTCGTGGCTGGCAACGCCTATCGCGGCGGCGGCTTCGGCGGCGACCGCGAGCCGGGGCCTCGAGGGCGGCCGGACGTCGTGGATCTTTCAGGTGCCGAGTTCGAGCGGCGGCCGGATCCGACGACGCCCTGGCGCGGCGCCGACGGCAGCGACGACGAGCCGCCGCGCCGCATCCTGCACTAAGCGCAGTCCCCGGCGGCCGCGTCGGCCGGCTCGCCTTGTCCTCGCCGCGCCTGCGTGTTAGCGCTCCGGCCGATCTTTCAGGCCGGTCGGGCGCTGCAGCCTCCGACCGGTCCAAGCCCGGCACGAGCCGCGACAGCAGGCTCGCCAAGCCGCAGATTTGAGCGATACGGGAGCAGTCATGTCCGACACCACCGACCAGTCGAGCGGCAACGGCAGCACGCCGGCACAGCCGGCCGCGGCGACGCCGCCGAGCATCAACATCCTCACCCAGTATATTCGCGACATGTCCTTCGAGAGCCCGAACGCGCCGGCGGCGCTGCGGGGCCAGAAGAAGGCGCCGGCGATCAATATCGGCGTCAATGTCGGGGCAAACCCGATCCAGGGCACGGACGGCGAATACGACGTGCGGCTGACGCTCAACGCCAAGGCCGGCGAGGGCGCCGACCTGATGTTCAACGTCGAACTCGACTATGGCGGCGTCTTCAAGCTGCAGAACTTCCCGCAGGAGCATCTCCTGCCGGTGCTGTTCATCGAGTGCCCGCGGCTGCTCTTCCCCTTCGCGCGGCAGGTCGTCGCCGACATCACCCGCAATGGCGGCTTCCCGCCGCTGATGATCGACCCGATCGACTTCGCGCAGCTGTTCCAGCAGCGCATGGCCGAGGAACGCGCCCGCCAGCAGGTCCAGACCACCTGAGGCGGGGCCGCTCTGCGGCGCACAGCTAAAGAGACGAAAGGCCGGCGCATCGGACGATGCCGCCGGCCTTTCTCATGCAGGCTTGGACAATCGGGAGGGACGTTACGCCGAAGCGCTCGCCGTCTCCGGCCGCTCAAGAAACCGCCACCACAGCGCATCGTCGCCCAGATTGGCCACGAAGGCGCGATGCGCTTCGATCTCCGCCGCCGAGAGGCGCGGGGCCAGCGGCACCGGCCGCGGCGCGATGCGGCCGATGTCCTCCTGCGAGCCTTCCGCCGGCTCGCCCGTGTCGATGACGAGGCCAAGCGCCGCCTGGCGCCCGCCGATCAGCTCGATATAGACCTCGGCGAGAAGCTCGGAATCGAGGAGCGCGCCGTGCTTGTCACGTCGGCTCGTGTCGATCGAAAAGCGCGAGCACAGCGCGTCGAGCGTCGCCGGCGCCATCGGGAACTTGCGTCGCGCCATCGGCAGCGTGTCGATCACCTGGCTGGAATCGATCGGCGGCTGGCCGATCCGTGCCAGCTCGGCGTTGAGAAACTGCACGTCGAAGGCGGCATTGTGGGCGATCAGCCGGGCGCCGGAGAAGAACTCGAGGAACTCCTCGGCGATCTCCTCGAAAAGCGGCTTGTCGACCAGGAAGGCGTCGGCGATGCCGTGGACGTCGAAGGCGGCGGGATCGACCTTGCGGCCGGCCGGGCGCACGAATGTGTGATAGTTCCGTCCGGTCGGAATGTGGTTCCACAGTTCCACGCCGCCGATCTCGATCACCCGCTCGACGGCCGGATCGAGCCCGGTGGTTTCCGTGTCGAAGACGATCTCGCGCATGGGTCACTCCGCTTCCGGCCTTTCTTGTCGGGCAGGCAGGTAGGAGTGGCAAGGCGGGACCGCCGACAGCAGGCGCCTTTCCACCGCGTTAAGTGCATGTTCTTCTTATGTTCCTGCCGGACGCAATCGGCTGGTGCTTCGCCAACCGCTCAGCCGGGCAGGCGCGCGATCACCTTGATCTCGAAGTCGAAGCCAGCGAGCCAGTTGACGCCCACGGCCGTCCAGTTCGGAAAAGGCAGTTTGCCGAAGACGGTCGAGCGGACGGCGTTGATGTCGGCGAACTGATTCTCCGGATCGGTGTGGAAGGTGGTCACGTCGACGATGTCGTCGAAGGAGCACCCGGCGGCCGCCAGGACGGCGGCGAGATTGTCGAATGCGCGCTGGACCTGGGCCCGGAATCCGGGCTCGGGGGACCCGTCCTCGCGGCTGCCGACCTGGCCGCTGACGAACAGAAGATCGCCCGAGCGGATCGCCGCGGAATACTGGTTGATGTCGTAAAGCGCCTGCCGACCGGCAGGAAAAATCGCATCGCGCTTGGTCATGGTTCGAGACTTTCGCAGGGGCCAGGAGGGTCAGGGCCGGCTTCGGGGGCCCATCTGCCGGACGCTGCCGGTCACCGGCTCTTACTATCGGGAACGAGACTGATATACGTCCCGTATGTCCGTCTATGATAGCATACGCGGCGTATGTCAATGCGTGACGGCGCGCCTGAGGAGTGAACGCCAGTGGCTGCCAGAAGCCGGACGCAGATGGTCGAGGAGACGCGGGCGAAACTCGTGCTTGCCGCCCGCAACGCCTTTGCCACCAAAGGCTACGCCGCGGCCTCGATGGACGAGCTCACCGCCGAGGCGGGGCTGACGCGCGGCGCGCTGTATCACAATTTCGGCGACAAGAAGGGCCTGCTGCAGGCGGTCATCGACCAGATCGACGCCGAGATGCTGGAGCGGATGCGCGCCGCCCGGGCGGGCGCCGGGACACGCTGGACAGGGTTCCTGGCCGAAAGCGTCGCCTATATCGAGATGGCGCTTGAGCCCGAGATCCAGCGCATCATGCTGCTGGACGGGCCGGCCGTACTCGGCGATCCGTCCAGTTGGCCGAACCAGAGTGCCTGCCTGTTGACGACGCAGCAGACTCTGGAGGCGCTGATCGAGGACGGGACGCTGAAACCGGTCGATGCGGAGGCCGCGGCGCGGCTGCTCAACGGCGCGGCGCTCAACGCGGCCCTTTGGATCGCCGCCGCCGACGATCCGCCCGCGGTGCTCGCCAAGGCGGTGGACGCATTCCGCAAGGTGGCCGAAGGTCTTTTGCGGGCCGAGGCCTGACTACAGCCTCGTCTCCCGAACTCAGAGCGCAGCGCAGCGCCTGACGATGGCCTTCACCGCGAGGCGGGCGGCTTCCATGCCGTTGCCGGTGTCGATGACGAAGTCGGCGCGTGCCCGCTTCGCCTCGTCGGGCACCTGACGGGCCAGGATCGCGGCCAGTTTCGCCTCGCTCATGCCGGGCCGCGCCAGAACCCGTTCGCGCTGGATTTCGGGCGGCGCGGTTACGACCACGATCTTGTCGCAGCGACTATCGGCGCCGGTCTCGAACAGCAGCGGAATGTCGAGGAGGACGAGGCGCGTGCCCTGCTTGCGCGCTTCGTCGAGGAATGCCTCCTCCTGCGCCCGCACCAAAGGATGGACGATCGCCTCGAGCCGCTTCAGTGCCGCCGGATCATCGAGAACCCGGGCGGAGAGGCGGTCGCGATCGACGACGCCGTTCACCAAGGTGCCGGGAAACGCCGCCTCGATCAGCGGCGCGGCCTTGCCGGCGTAAAGCTGATGGACCACCGCGTCCGCCGAATGCACCGGCACGCCCTCCGCCGCGAACATGTGGGCGGTGGTGGTCTTTCCCATGCCGATCGAGCCGGTGAGGCCGAGAACGATCATCCGCGCCTCCTTTTTTCGCGAGAAATCATCTCAGACACCGCTCTCGATGTCTCTGACGATGGCCTCGCGCAGCGCCGCATCGACGGTCGGGCGTCGGCCGAACCAGCGCTCGAAGCCCGGCACCGCCTGGTGCAGCAGCATGCCGAGCCCGTCGGCGGTCCTGAGCCCCCGTTCGACCGCGGCCGCCAGGATCGGCGTCTGCAACGGCACGTAGACGATGTCGGCGACCATTGCATGGTCGGGCAGCGCGGAGAGATCCGGCAGGCGGGGCGGGAACCAGTCCGGCGTCTCGTCGTCGGGATCGCGCGCCGGAATGGGCGTCGTGTTCACCAGGAGGTCGGTCGTCGCCAGAAGCGCCGGCTTGTCGTCCTCGCCATGGGCGCTGACGCCGGCGCCGAAGCGCTCGGCCAGTTCCTCGGCCCGCGCGAGCGTGCGGTTCACCACCCGCACTGAGCCGATGCCGCCCTTCAGCAGCGCGAAGATCACCGCCCGCGCGGCACCGCCAGCGCCGAGTACCGTCGCGGTCGTGGCATCGGACCAGCCGGGAAGGCGGTCATCGAGATTGGCGGCGAAGCCGTAGGCGTCGGTGTTGCCGCCGACGAGGCGCCCCGACTTCTCGAACCACAGCGTGTTGACCGCTCCGATCGCCTGCGCCGCCGCGTCCCGGCGCCCGACGGCCTCGAGCGCCGCGAGCTTGTGCGGCAAGGTGACGTTGCCGCCGACGAAGCCTTGTCTGCGCAGCGTGCGGAAGAACTCCCCGATCTCCTCCGGCGGCACGCCGACGCGGTCGTAGCTGCCGGGCAGGTCGAACTGCTTCAGCCAGGCGCGGTGGATCAGCGGCGAACGCGAATGCCAGACCGGCCAGCCGGTGACGAAGGCGCGGGGCCCCTCCTGCTTCGCCTTGGTTGCGCCGAGATCGAAGATCGAGCCTTCGCCGCGCGGACGCGCCGCGCCGCTGATATAGGGCTCCGGCGTCCATTCTTGCTCAGCCATCGATCTCTCCCCGCTGGCGCAGTTCCCGAAGCAGCGGCAGCAGCGGCAGCCCGACGATGGTGAAGAAGTCGCCGTCGATCCGCTCCATCAGCTGGATGCCCTCTTTCTCGATCTGGTAGGCGCCGACGCTGGTCAGCGCCTTCTCGCCGGCCCGGGCGAGATAGCGGCCGATGAAGCCGGGATCGAGATCCCGCAGCGTGAGCGAGGCGGTGGCGACATGGCGCCAGGTGACGGCGCCGTCCTCGACCAGCACCACCGCGCTGTTGAGGTTGTGGGTGCGGCCGGAAAGCTTCAGCAGCGTGCGCCGCGCCGCTTCCATGTCGGCCGGCTTGTGCATCACCTCGTCGCCCAGAGACAGCGTCTGGTCGGCGCCGATGACGATCTTCCCCGGGTGACGCGTCGAGACGTCGATCGCCTTCGCTTCGGCGAGAATGGCCGCGATATCCTCGGGCGAGACGCCGGTGCCGAGCAGCGGCGCCTCGATCGCCCGCTCGTCGAGCTCGCTCGCCTCGATTTCGAAGCCGATACCGGCATTCTGCAGGAGCTCGCGCCGATGGACGCTGCCCGATGCCAGAACGATGCCCTTGGCCATTTTCGATCGCCTTTTAACGAGTTCTTCAGGGACGCGGAGTTTGATAGCGCCTCGGATGGTGAAAGGCCAACCATGGCCGGACTCGATTCGGCCCCCGCCGGCAAGGCCGCGCGGGCGGAGCACCCATGATTCTTCGCCGGCCTGTGGGTTAAGGAAGCGTTATGCGCGCTGCCGTACCGCCGATCGGCGAGGCCGGGGACAAAGGCGCCGCTGTCCACAATCGGCGGCGCGACGGGCCTGTGCGCGGTCTCTCCGCGAATATGTGGAGGACGGATCCGCCGTCCCCTGCCAATCCCCAGGCACGCTGTCCGCCAGAACTGCTGTAACCCTCTGCCGGGCTTTGCAAAAATTCCGGCGATCCCCGGAAGCGCATCCGGCCGCTGGGTGCCGCCTGTGGACGATGGCCGCAGGGCCTCCATCTACCGGGGCTTGGGGATTCCGACTATTCACCGACTCTAAGAATCAAAATCTCTTTCTAAGAGAATCTTTTCTTTAATTTATGGGAGCCTGATCCTGATGGAGAAGCGCAAGCTCGTCCGTGTCCTCGAAGGCGAAAGCGTCTTTCCGCCTCCGGTCTGGCTGATGCGGCAGGCAGGGCGCTATCTGCCGGAATATCGCGCGACACGCGCCAAGGCCGGCGGCTTCCTCGATCTCTGCTACGATCCGGATCTGGCCACCGAGGTCACGCTGCAACCGATCCGGCGCTTCGGCTTCGATGCGGCGATCCTGTTCTCCGACATTCTGGTCATTCCCGATGCGCTCGACCGCGGGCTGCACTTCGTCGAGGGAGAGGGGCCGAAGCTGACCCCGCTTCGGGAAGACGAGGTGGAGCGGCTTGATCCCTCGCGTGCCGACACGCATCTCGCGCCGGTCATCGCCACGGTAGGCCGGCTGCGCGAACAGCTGCCCGAGGAAACCACGCTGATCGGCTTCTGCGGCGCGCCCTGGACGGTCGCGACCTACATGATCGCCGGGCACGGGACGCCCGACCAGGCGCCGGCGCGGCTGTTCGGCTATCGCCATCCCGAGGCGATGGAAGCCTTGATCGCCATGCTGGCCGAGATGAGCGCCGATTATCTGATCCGCCAGCTCCAGGCGGGCGCCGACTGCGTGCAGATCTTCGATTCCTGGGCCGGCGTGCTCGACGAGGCCTCGTTCGAGGCCTACGCGGTCCGGCCGGTGGCACGGATCGTCGAGAAGGTCCGCGCCGCGGTCCCCGGCGCCAGGATCATCGGCTTCGCCAAGGGGGCCGGGGCGCTGCTCTCGACCTATCGCCAGAAGACCGGGGTCGACGCGGTGGGGCTGGACTGGGCGGTGCCGCTGTCCTTCGCCAAGGATCTGCAGCAGGGCGGCGCCGTGCAGGGCAATCTCGACCCGCTGCGGCTGATCGCCGGCGGGCGGGCGCTCGAGGAGGGCGTCGACCGCATTCTCGAAACGCTCGGCAGTGGCCCGCTGGTGTTCAATCTCGGCCACGGGATCACGCCGAACGCGCCGGTCGAGCATGTCGAGGCGCTGCTTCGCCGCATCCGGGGGTAGATCCGGGAGCCGGGGGCGCCGTCGGCCTTTCGCCACGGCCGTCTTCGGTCTATGCCCCCTGCCAGGAACAGCCGTCCGCCGCTCGAAGGAACGTCCCGCATGAAGAACGCTGTGATCGCCCTCGCCGTCACCATCGCCGCCGTTGCGCTGGTGTTCCTGCTGGTCCCCGGCGATTACGGCAGCGCCGGCTATCTCTGGATGAAGACGCTGCACATCCTGGCGCTGATCGCCTGGATGGCGGGCATGCTGTATCTGCCGCGGCTCTTCGTCTACCACGCGGAAGCCGGGGCGGGCACGCCGCAGTCCGAGACCTTCAAGGTGATGGAGCGGCGGCTTCTGAAGGCCATCATCAACCCCGCGATGATCGTCACCTGGGTGGCCGGACTGTGGCTCGCCATCAAGGGTGGCTGGTTCACTGGCGGCAATGGCTGGCTGCACGCCAAGATCCTCCTCGTGGTGCTGATGTCGGGCCTGCACGGTTACTTTTCCGCTTCCGTCCGACGCTTCGGCAACGATGCCAACACCAGGTCGACCAAGCACTGGCGCGTCATGAACGAGGCGCCGACCATCCTCCTGGTGCTGATCGTCATCCTCGTCGTGGTGAAGCCGTTCTGATGGCTCGTCCGCATCGTCCTGGGTCGGTGGGCCGTCCGTGACCGCGGAGACGCCCACGGCGCTCGTGGTCATGGGACCCTCCGGCGTCGGCAAGTCGACCACCGCCGAGGCGCTCGCCGCGGCGCTTGGATGGCCTTTCGCGGAAGCCGACCTGTTCCACCCCGCGGCCAACATCGCGAAGATGACGGCCGGAGAGCCGCTGGGCGACGACGACCGGGCGCCCTGGCTGGCCGCGATCCGCGATTGGATCGGCGCGCGAGCGGACGAGGGCGGCTCCACCGTCCTCACCTGCTCGGCCCTGAAGCGGCGCTACCGCGACGTGCTGCGGGAAGCGGGCGCGCGGGTGCGGTTCGTGGCGCTGGCGGTGGATCCGGAGATCGTGGCCTCGCGCCTCGCGCATCGCCGCGGCCATTATATGCCGGCCTCGCTGCTCACGTCGCAATTCGCCGATCTGGAGCCGCTCGGCCCGGACGAGGACGGCGTGACCGTCGTCGTGGACGTGCCGACGGCGGAACTCGTTTCGCGGATCATCGAGCGACTGGGGCTGCCATACGCGAACTGACGCCTGGCCTCTTGCGCCCGCCACTCCCCGTAGCTATACAAAAGCGTGAATGCAGCCTCATGAGAGGCGCGGGGTGCCGAGCGTGGCTCCCGTGTCGTTCCTGCCCAAGACCGTTCGCGTCTTTGGCCACAGCGTTTTCCCCATCGCAGTTGCCCATCGGTCCCGATCAAGCCATCGGGGCAAGCCCCAAAGAGCATCCATCCGAATGAAGCTTCAGGACCTGAAGAACAAGAGCGCGCCGGAACTCATCGCGTTCGCCGAAGAAAACCACGTCGAGAACGCCTCGGTGCTGCGCAAGCAGGAGCTGCTGTTCGCGATCCTGAAGCAGCTGGCGGCCGAGGAAGTCGAGATCATAGGCGAAGGCGTCGTGGAGATCCTGCAGGACGGTTTCGCGTTCCTGCGCTCGCCCGAGGCCAATTATCTGCCGGGACCGGACGACATCTACGTGTCGCCGTCGCAGATCCGCAAGTTCCAGCTGAAGACCGGCGACACGGTCGAAGGCCCTATCCGCAGCCCCAAGGAAGGCGAGCGGTATTTCGCGCTTCTCAAGGTCAACACGATCAATTTCGACGACCCCGAGAAGATCCGCTACAAGAGCCATTTCGACAATCTGACGCCGCTCTACCCCGACGAGCGCTTCAAGATGGAACTCGAGGATCCGACCTCGAAGAAGGATCTGTCGGCGCGGGTCATCGACCTCGTCGCCCCGCTCGGCAAGGGCCAGCGCGGGCTGATCGTGGCGCCGCCGCGCACCGGCAAGACGGTGCTCCTGCAGAACATCGCGCATTCCATCACCGCCAATCATCCCGAGTGCTACCTCATCGTCCTGCTGATCGACGAGCGGCCGGAGGAAGTCACCGACATGCAGCGCTCGGTGAAGGGCGAGGTCGTGTCCTCGACCTTCGACGAGCCGGCGACGCGCCACGTGGCGGTGGCCGAGATGGTGATCGAGAAGGCCAAGCGCCTGGTCGAGCACGGCCGCGACGTCGTCATCCTCCTGGATTCCATCACCCGCCTCGGCCGCGCCTACAACACCGTCGTGCCGTCGTCCGGCAAGGTGCTGACCGGCGGTGTCGACGCCAACGCGCTGCAGCGTCCGAAGCGATTCTTCGGCGCCGCCCGAAACATCGAGGAAGGCGGCTCGCTGACCATCGTGGCGACGGCGCTGATCGATACCGGCAGCCGCATGGACGAGGTGATCTTCGAGGAGTTCAAGGGCACCGGCAATTCGGAGATCGTGCTCGACCGCAAGGTTGCCGACAAGCGGATCTATCCGGCCATGGATATCCTCAAGTCCGGCACGCGCAAGGAGGACCTGCTGGTCCCGCGTCAGGAGCTGCAGAAGATCTTCGTGCTGCGCCGGATCCTCTCGCCGATGGGCACCACCGACGCGATCGAGTTCCTCAACGACAAGCTGAAACAGACCAAGTCGAACGCGGATTTCTTCGATTCGATGAACACCTGACGTCGGCGGACCCAAGCTTGAGATACCGGACGGCGGCCAAAGGGCCGCCGTTCGTCGTTTGGGGTCGTGCAACGGCCTCGGTGGCGGCGCTTGACAGCGTCGGTGGTGACGGCGACACGAACCCGATCACTGCGGGAAGGACGATCCGATGGGCGACAGGCCGGATGCCGTAAAGCGGGTGGAGGCGGACGCCGAGGCAAAGGGGCTGAAGATCGCCGTGGTCGAGACGGCGACCTCGGCCCGCTCCGCCGACGAGGCTGCCGAAGCCGTCGGCGCCTCGGTCGGGCAGATCGTGAAGTCCCTGGTCTTTCGCGGCCAGGAGAGCGGCGAGGCCTATCTTCTTCTCGTCTCCGGCGCGAACCGCGTCGACGAGTCCGCTATCGCCGCCATGCTGGGCGAGGGGCTCGAACGTCCGGACGCCGATTTCGTCCGCGCCGCCACCGGCTTTGCCATTGGCGGGGTCTCTCCGCTGGGCGGCACCGGGCGGTTGCGGACCTTCATGGACGAAGACCTTTTCCAGCACGCCACCGTATGGGCCGCGGCGGGAACGCCGCGCCATGTGTTCGAGGTCGTGCCGCTGCAGCTGCGCAGCGCCACCGGCGCCATCGTCGGCCGGGTGACCTGAAGCGGCAGCCCCACCCTTGAGGTCGCCTGAATCGTCGGCGCGGTAATGGGGGCACAGGCCGCCGAGCCGTCCGTGGCCGCCGTCGCGGTTGCCGAGCCGACCGCAAGCTGATGTTCTCGGTGCCGCCCCTCGCCTGCCTTCGGAGTCGCCATGCACGACGATACCATCGCCGCCCTCTCCTCCGGATCGCTGCCCTCGGGCGTCGCGGTGGTGCGGGTGAGCGG
>DASYHY010000044.1:0-8169 GCA_036252795.1 Aurantimonas sp.
TCGACCGGCGTTTCGTGACGATCGACGCCGGCTGAACTGACGCGGCCATCGCCAGTGTATGCTCAGCGGTCGCTGTGGCCGAGGTCGCGCGCGGGATCGAGCCTGTCGCGCACGCGCTGCTTGAGGATCTTCGCCTCGGGAAAGCCGCCATCGGCCTTGCGCTCCCAGATCGTCACGCCGTCATAGCCGATCTCGAAGACGCCGCCGTTGCCCGGCACCAGCGCCACCTCGCCCAGATCGGGCCCGAAGGTCGACAGAAGCTCCTGCGCCATCCAGGCGGCGCGCAGCAGCCACTGGCACTGGGTGCAGTAGGTGATGGTGATGCGCGGCGGCGCCATGATTTCGGACATCAGCTGTACTCCTTCCGGTTCCTGCGCTAGGTCGGACCCGATCCGGTCGTTTCCGGCCATTCCACCCCGCCTGCTCCTCAACGATCGGCAGCCATGGCGCGATTTGCCCGCTCCCTTCCCGGCATGCGCCGGCGCCGACTGCGAACGCGTGTCACGCGGGCCCGCATCCACCTGCGCCGGCTCTATCACGGCCATCGCCCGAACGCGCTGCGATTCCAGATGGCGGTGCTCGTCGTCGACCTCATCATCATCGCCTTCTTCGTCGCCAGCCCCGTCCTGCGCGAGACCAACGCCTTCCTCGCCATCGACTACTCGGTCGCCGGGATCCTCGGTCTCGACGTCGCAGCACGGTGCTTTGCCGCGCGCGAGCCGCTGCGCTGGCTGAGGCAGCCCTTCGTCTTGCTGGACCTCGTGATCCTGTCGACGCTGCTCTTCCCGAACGAGCTGGTGAATTTCGGCTTCCTGCGCATTGTCCGGCTGTGGTCGATCTCGCAGAGCGGCGTGCTCTGGCGTCCCCTGCGCCGCTGGGGCTATCGCGAATGGGAGACACCGGGGCGGGCGGTCGTCAACCTGATGACGTTCCTGTTTCTCGCCACCGGCTTCATCTACACGACGTTCTTCCGGCAGGGCTCGGGCTTCCAGGGCTATATCGACGCGTTCTACTTCACGGTCACGTCGGTCACCACGACCGGCTACGGCGACATCACGCTGCCGGGAACCTGGGGCAAGCTCACCTCGATCTTCATCATGATCATCGGCATCTCGCTGTTCGTGCGCCTCGCGCAGGCGGTGTTCCGGCCGAACAAGGTGATGTTCCCCTGCCCGCAATGCGGCCTGCAGCGGCACGACGTCGATGCGGTTCACTGCAAGGCCTGCGGCCACATGCTGAAGATCCCGGACGACGGGATCACCTAGGCCTTCGCCTGCCGCGCCATCTTGTATCCTGCAAGTTTCCTTGTATGGTTGTAGGATGAACGATGACATCGCCGTTGCCGCGCTTTCCGCCCTCGCCCATGCCGACCGCCTCGCGGCCTTCCGCATGCTCGTCAGGGCCGGGCCGAACGGGTTTCCGTCCGGCAAGATCGCCGACCGCCTTGCCATCGCCCCCACCCGCATGAGCTTCCACCTCACCGCCCTCGAACGTTCCGGTCTCGTCCGGTCGTGGCGCGACGGGCGGCGCATCCGCTACGCGGCGCATTTCGACGCGATGCGCGGATTGCTGGCCTTCCTCAGCGAGGATTGCTGCGAAGGTCATCCGGAGATCTGCGGTATCGAAACCGATCCCTGCACGTGCGAGGCCGGCGCCCCCGGGAAAGAGGCGAAACAGGGCCGGGCGCCGGCACCGGCCGGGGAGGAGAAGACATGACGACCGCAGACAGCCCGATGGCGCGCGGACTGTTGTCCCGCCTCGGATTTCCTGTCGCCGGCCTGCGCTCCAAGCCGTGGGACGAGTTCGCCGAGGGGCGCGAGGGAGCGCCGGCCTTTGCCTTCGCCGTCACGTTCCGCATGCTCAACAACCGCATCTCGATCTTCGCGAACCTGCCCTTCGCCAGCCTCGACCGGATCAGCCTCAAGCCCCGGCTCGACAGGATCGGCACGCTCGACGATACCGCCGGGGTCGGCGAGAAAACCGTCGCCTGACAGGCCGCCGACGCGGCGGAACGGCTGACGCTCGTCATCACCGGCCGCCGCCGAGGCGGCCTCCCCTTTTCCCCAGCCAAGGCACGGCCGCCCATGACCGTCACCATCTACCACAACCCCGAGTGCGGAACCTCCCGCAACACGCTGGCGATGATCCGCCAGGCGGGCGAGGACCCGCAGGTGATCGAGTATCTGAAGGACCCGCCGAGCCGCGAGACGCTGATCCAGCTGCTCGACATGATGGGCATGAAGCCGCGCGACATCCTGCGCCAGAAGGGCACGCCCTACGCCGAGCTCGGCCTCGACGATCCGAGGCTCGGCGAGGAGGAACTGCTGCAGGCGATGATGGAGCATCCGATCCTGATCAACCGGCCGATCGTCGTCACCGACAAGGGCGCACGGCTGTGCCGCCCGTCGGAGACCGTCCTCGACATCCTGCCCAATCCGGCCATCGGCCGCTTCGTCAAGGAAGACGGCGAAGTCGTCACCGGCAGAGCATGACCCGCGCGATGGGCGACTCCGCAACGCCCGCCCTCGACCTGCCGAACGTCGACAGCGAGCAGATGCGCCCGATGGACGTCGCGGCACTCGCCGGGCCAGACGCCCCGGCCCACCCGCCACGGGTCCTCGTCCTCTATGGTTCGATCCGCGAGCGGTCCTATTCGCGGCTCGTCGCAGAAGAAGCCGGACGGCTGCTCAGATGGTTCGGCGGCGAGGTCAGGACCTTTGATCCCCGCGACCTTCCTTTGCCGGACGGCGCCTCGCCCGACCATCCCCGCGTCGGGGCGCTGCGGGATTTCGCGACCTGGGCGGAGGCGATGGTCTGGGTCAGCCCGGAGCGCCACGGCGCGATGAGCGCAATCATGAAGGCCCAGATCGACTGGCTGCCGCTCTCGCTCGGCGGCATCCGGCCGACGCAGGGCAAGACGCTCGCCGTCATGCAGGTCTGCGGCGGCTCGCAGAGCTTCAACGCGGTCAACCAGATGCGCATTCTCGGGCGCTGGATGCGGATGATCACCATTCCCAACCAGTCTTCGGTGGCCAAGGCCTGCAACGAGTTCGACGAGGCCGGGCGGATGCGCCCGTCCCCCTACTACGACCGCATCGTCGACGTCTGCGAGGAACTGGTGAAGTTCACCCATCTCACCCGCGGCCGCTCCGCCTATCTCACCGACCGGTATTCCGAGCGTGTCGAGAGCGCCGAAGCGGTCTCACGCCGCGTCAACCAGCCCTCGATCTGAGCCGGAGCTCGACAATGCTCGCCTTTGCGATCTTCATCGCCACGCTCGTCCTCGTCATCTGGCAGCCGAAGGGGCTCGGCATCGGCTGGAGCGCGCTCGCCGGCGCCGCCGTGGCGCTGGCGGTCGGCGTGGTGGATCTCGCCGATATCGAGATCGTCTGGCACATCGTCTGGGACGCGACATTCACCTTCGTCGCGCTGATCATCATCTCGCTCATCCTCGACGAGGCCGGCTTCTTCCACTGGGCGGCGCTGCACGTGGCGCGCTGGGGCGGCGGGCGAGGAAAGCGCCTGTTCCCGCTGATCATCGTGCTCGGCGCAGCGATCGCCGCCGTCTTCGCCAACGATGGCGCGGCCCTCCTCCTGACGCCCATCGTGCTGGCGATCCTGCTGCGGCTCGAATTCAAGCCGGAGGCGGCCTTCGCGTTCATCATCGGCACCGGCTTCGTGGCCGACACGACGAGCCTGCCGCTGGTCATCTCCAACCTCGTGAACATCGTCTCGGCGAATTATTTCGGCATCGGCTTCGACCGCTACGCGGCGGTCATGGTGCCCGTGAACCTCGTGGCGCTGGCCGCGACGCTTCTCGTCCTCTGGGCCTATTACGGCCGCGACGTCCCGGTCTCCTATCCGGTGACGGAGCTGAAGCAGCCCGGCAGCGCGATCCGCGACCATCACGTCTTCCACGCCGCCTTCCCGCTGCTCGCAATCCTGCTCCTGGCCTATTTCGTCACCGCGCGCTTCGCAGTGCCGATCGCGCTGGTCACCGGCGCGGCGGCGCTGATCCTCCTCGCCATCGCCGCACGCTGGTTCTCGCGCGAGGCGCCCGTGGTTCCGGTCACGCGCGTGCTGCGCAGCGCACCGTGGCAGATCGTGCTGTTCTCGATCGGCATGTATCTCGTCGTCTACGGGCTCGGAAACGCGGGCCTGACGGATCGCGCCGCGACGCTGCTCGTCTGGCTGGCCGGCCAGGGCACGTTCGTCGCCACCGTCGGCACCGGCTTCGCGGCGGCGCTGCTCGCCTCGGTGATGAACAACCTGCCGTCGACGCTGGTGGGCGCGCTGGCCATCGAGCGCGCCGACGTCGCGCCCGTCACCCAGGAGCTGATGGTCTACGCCAACGTCATCGGCAACGATCTGGGACCCAAATTCACCCCGATCGGCAGCCTGGCGACGCTGCTGTGGCTGCACGTCCTCGCCCGCAAGGGCGTGCGCATCGGCTGGGGCCAGTACATGAGGGTCGGCCTGCTGATCACGCCGCCGGTACTTCTGGCAACGCTGATCGGGCTGTGGCTGTGGCTGCCAGCGGTTGGCGCTGGCTGAGGCGCGTCAGCTCTTCAATCGCCATCCGGTGCGGAAGATCCAGCCGATCACCAGGAGGCTGGCGAGCATGAAGACCAGGGTCATGCCGAGGCTGACCCCGATCGACACGTCCGAGGTGCCGTAGAACGACCAGCGAAAGCCGCTGATCAGGTAGACGACCGGGTTGAGCAGGCTGACGTTCTGCCAGAACTCCGGCAGCATCCTGATCGAGTAGAAGCTGCCGCCGAGGAAGGCGAGCGGCGTCACGATCAGGAGCGGCACCAGCTGCAGCTTCTCGAACCCGTCGGCCCAGATCCCGATGATGAAGCCGAACAGCGCGAAGGTGATCGCCGTCAGGAGCAGGAAGGCGACCATCCAGACCGGGTGCTCGATCCGCATGTCCACGAAGAGCGTGGCGGTCGCGAGGATGATCAGCCCGAGCATCACCGACTTGGTCGCCGCGGCCCCGACATAGCCGAGCACGATCTCGAAGCCGGAGATCGGCGCCGACAGGATCTCGTAGATCGTGCCGGTGAATTTCGGGAAGTAGATGCCGAAGGCCGCGTTGGTCAGGCTCTGGGTGAGCAGCGACAGCATGATGAGGCCGGGCACGATGAAGGCGCCGTAGGAGATGCCGTCGATCTCGGTGATGCGCGAGCCGATCGCGGCGCCGAAGACGACGAAGTAGAGCGAGGTCGAGATTACCGGGGAGATGATGCTCTGCAGGATGGTGCGGAACGTCCGCGCCATCTCGAACCGGAAGATCGCGGCGACGGCGGGAAAGTTCATGGCTTTTCCTCCACCAGGCCGACGAAGATCTCCTCGAGCGTCGACTGCTTGGTCGACAGGTCGCGAAAGCGGATTCCCGCCTCCGCGAGCAGGCGCATCAGCGTCGCGATCCCCGTGCGGTCGGCCTGCGTGTCATAGCTGTAGGTGAGGCAGGTGCCGTCGTCCGAAAGCGTCAGGTCGTAGCCGGCGAGGCTCTCGGGCAGGCTCGAGACGGGGTCCTGCAGGTGCAGCGTCAGCTCCTTGTGGCCGAGCTTGCGCATCAGTTCGTTCTTCTCCTCGACGACGATCAGCGCCCCTTGCGAGATCACGCCCACCCGGTCGGCCATCATCTCGGCCTCCTCGATATAGTGGGTCGTGAGGATGACGGTGACGCCGCCTTCGCGCAGGCGCTGGACGACGGCCCACATCTCCCGCCGTAGTGCGACGTCGACGCCGGCGGTCGGCTCGTCTAGGAAGAGCACGTCGGGCTCGTGCGAGAGCGCCTTGGCGATCATCACGCGGCGCTTCATGCCGCCCGACAGCGTGCGGATCTTGGCGTCCTTCTTGTCCCACAGCGACAGGTCGCGCAGCACCTTCTCGATATGGGCCGGGTTCTTCGACTTGCCGAACAGGCCGCGGGAGAACGAGACGGTGTCCCAGACCGACTCGAAGGCGTCGGTCGTCAGTTCCTGCGGCACCAGGCCGATCATCGAGCGAACCGCCCGGTAGCCTCTGTCGATGTCGTGGCCGCCGACCGTCACCGAGCCGGTCGAGCGGTTGACGATGCCGCAGATGATGGAGATCAGCGTGGTCTTGCCGGCACCGTTCGGGCCGAGCAGCGCGAAGATCTCGCCCGGCGCGATGTCCAGGTCGATCGACTTCAGCGCCTGGAACCCACCCTTGTAGGTCTTCGAGACGTTGCGGACGGACAGGATCGGCGGAGAGGCTGGGGTCGCTGACATGGTGCCGTGGGTTCGAGCAGGCACTGGCGGAGCCTTGGCGGGTCCGCCTGGCCGCGTGCGATCCGGCAGATAGGCAGTCGAGCGACGAGGGGAAGAGGCGCAGCGGCGCTTCTCGGCCGCTTCGTCATGCGCAGCGGCTCGGGGCCTTGCGAGCCCCGATGGTCCGGCTGTCAGAACGGGTAGCTTCTGCCCCGGAAGCGGCCGCTGTCGACCTCGCGCTGACGGCGCTCCAGATCGGCGAGCGACACGGACTGGTCGAGATATTCGCGCGCCACGTCCCGGCGCCGGTTGCCGCCGAACAGGCCGCGGAGGGTGTTGGTGATGGTCATGGCTTGTCTCCTTTCCGTTCGAAGCTAAGCTCACTTGTGCAATGCAACAACGCGCCGGAATGCAACGCAGCCATGTGGGCGGCGGGTAGCGCCCGCCCCGCCGGGAGGGTTGCGGACCAGCGTTGGCTCACGCGGCGCGTTGCCTCCCGCGCCCGGCGCGACTAGATGTCCGGGGCGAAGCGACCGCGCAGCGAAAAGGCAGACATGGCCGGCTCCCCAACCAGCACAGACAAGTCGAAGCGGCCGACAGCTCGGCAAGCGTCGTTCGCCGGCGTGGCGCCATGAGTCTCGCGGGCAAGCAGGTCCTGCTCGTCATCGGCGGCGGCATCGCCGCCTACAAGTCGCTGGACCTGATCCGGCGGCTGCGCGAGCGGGGCGCGGCGGTACGGCCGGTGATGACCAAGGCGGCGCGCGAGTTCGTGACGCCTCTGGCGGTGGGCGCGCTTTCCGCCTCGAAGGTCTTCGGCGACATCTTCGACCGCGAGGACGAGCACGATGTCGGCCATATCCGCCTGGCGCGCGAGGCCGACCTGATCCTCGTCGCCCCCGCCACGGCGAACCTGATGGCGCGCGCGGCGAACGGGCACGCCGACGATCTGGCGACGGCGATCCTCCTGGCTGCGAGGGCGCCGATCCTGATGGCGCCCGCGATGAACCCCGCCATGTGGGCGCATCCGGCGACGCGGCGAAATCTCGACCTGCTCGCAGCCGACGGCGTCCATCGGATCGGTCCGAACGCCGGCGAGATGGCCGAGGCAGGCGAGGCCGGCATCGGGCGCATGGCCGAGCCGCACGAGATCACCGACGCAGCGGAGTCGCTGCTCGCCGGCCGGACGCAGGCTCTCGCCGGCAGGCGCATCGTCGTCACGTCCGGACCGACGCACGAGCCGATCGATCCGGTGCGCTACATCGCCAACCGCTCGTCCGGGCGGCAGGGCCACGCGATCGCCGCGGCGCTCGCGGAGCTGGGTGCCGACGTCACGCTGGTGAGCGGGCCGGTGAGCGTCCCCGACCCCAAGGGTGTCGTGGTGCGCCGCGTCGAGACGGCCCGCGAGATGCTGGACGCGGTGCGTGCGGCGCTGCCTGCGGACGCCGCGATCTTCGTCGCCGCGGTCGCCGACTGGCGCGCAAGCGACACGGCGGAGCGCAAGCTGAAGAAGGGCGCGGGCACGCCCCCCGTCCTCGCCCTTGCTGAAAATCCCGACATCCTGGCGACGATCGGCCATGGCGCGGAACGCCCGCGCCTCGTCGTCGGATTCGCCGCCGAGACCGACGACCTCCTGGCTAACGCCCGGCGCAAGCTCGACAGGAAGGGCGCCGACGCCATCGTCGCCAACGACGTCTCCTGCGAGAACGCGGTGATGGGCGGCGCGGAGAATACCGTCCACATCGTCACGCGGGACGGCGTCGAAGACTGGCCGAGGCTCGACAAGAGCGAGGTGGGGCGGCGGCTGGCGGTCTGGATCGCCGAGCGCCTGCGGGCAGGCGCCGGGACATGAGTGACAGGAACGACCCGCCGGTGATCGGCGTCTGCCGGCTGCCGCACGGCGCCGAAGCCATGCTTCCCGCCTTCGCCA
>DASYHY010000045.1:0-19892 GCA_036252795.1 Aurantimonas sp.
TGGTGCCCAGGAAAGGACTCGAACCTTCACGCCTCGCGGCACACGGACCTGAACCGTGCGCGTCTACCAATTCCGCCACCTGGGCACGGCGCGGAGCATTAGAAGGTGACCCCCTCCCTGTCAACGCGGTTTCTTTCGGCATCTGCGTCAACGCGGTCTCTTTCGGCATTGGCGGGAACCGGGCCCCCCGCAGGCCACAGGGAGGCGGCCGGCCGCGCCAGGCGAGAGTGTCGCGCTTAGCGCGCCAGAGCGCCCGCCGGATCCCGGTTGCCGCGGATCGCCGCACGTTGCGGCCTTTCGCCTTCACCTGCCTCCGCGAACCGGCTATGACGCGCGGCAGGCGGCCTCGCCTCGTATGAGGCGGCGGGGCGATCGAAGGAGCGGTGCGGGATGCGGGTCGATACCAACAAGACGGTCGTGGTGTTCGGCGGGTCGGGCTTCATCGGCCGCTACGTCGTGCGGGCGCTGGCCAAGCGCGGTCACCGCATCCGCGTCGCCTGCCGCCGGCCGGACCTCGCCTATCATCTGCAGCCGACCGGCAAGTTGGGCCAGATCATGCCGATCCAGGCCAATCTGCGCTTTCCGTGGTCGATCGAACGGGCGGTCGAGGACAGCGATCATGTGATCAACCTCGTCGGCATCCTCGCCGAAAGCGGCAAGCAGAGCTTCGAGACGCTGCAGGCCGAGGGTGCGCGGCTGGTGGCCGAGGCGGCGCGGGGCGCCGGCGCCGGCATGACCCAGATCTCGGCGCTCGGCGTTGAGGCCGACAGCGACACCGCCTATGGCCGCACCAAGGCACAAGGCGAGCAGGCGGTGCTGGAGATCATCCCGGACGCCACGATCATCCGGCCCTCCATCGTGTTCGGCGCCGAGGACCAGTTCTTCAACCGCTTTGCCGACATGGCACGGTTCTCGCCCTTCCTGCCGCTGATCGGCGGCGGCCACACGCGCTTCCAGCCGGTCTACGTGGGCGACGTCGCCGAGGCGATCGCCACCACGGTGGACGGCGCGGTGCCGGGCGGGCGCGCCTACGAGCTCGGCGGGCCGGAGGTGCACACGTTCCGCGAGCTGATGGAGGAGATGCTGCGGATCATCGGGCGCAGGCGCCGCTTCCTGACGATCCCGTTCGGCGCCGCCGGGGCGATGGCGAGCGTCATGCGGCATCTGCCGGGCGCGCCGCTGACGCCCGACCAGGTGCGCCAGCTGCGGCACGACAACGTCGTCTCGGCGGCCGCCGAAGCGGACGGGCGCACGATCGACGCTTTCGGCATACGCCCCCACAGCCTGGAAGCGATCCTGCCGACCTATCTGGTGCGCTTCCGCCCGCAAGGGCAGTTCACCCAGCCGCAGCCCCAGGCGGGCGGCAGTCACGGGCGCGACGAGGCGGACGGGCAGGGCTGAGGCGAGGCCGCCCGGTCCCGCCCGATGGCGCTCCTGCCGCCGGAGCTGGGTGCCGCGGGCGCCGCCATCCTCATCCTTGCCAGCTTCTGCACCTCGGCGCTCACCGCCGCCTTCGGCCTCGGCGGCGGCCTGTCGCTGCTCGCGGTGATGACGGCGTTCTTCCCGGTGGCCGTCCTGATCCCGCTGCACGGCATCGTCCAGCTGGCCTCCAATGGCGGCCGCGTGATCATCCAGCGCCGCGGCGTCGCCTGGGCGGCGCTGCCGCCCTTCCTGCTGGGCGGGGCGATCGGGGCGCTGGTCGGCGCCCGCTTCGTCGTGGCGCTGCCCGAGGCGGCGCTGCAGATCGCCATCGGCCTGTTCATCCTGATCGTCACCTTCGTGCCGATCCCGCGCCTGGGCGTGCTCGGCTTCGCCGGCTTCGCGGCGACCGGCGCGGTGACGACCTTCCTGTCGATGTTCTTCGGGGCGACGGCGCCGCTGATGGCGGCCGTCTTCGCGCAGACCTTCAAGGAGCGCGAGACGGTGGTGGCGACGCTGGCGGCGGTAACCGCGATCCAGCATGCGCTGAAGGCGGTCGCCTTCTTCGCCATGGGCGTCGTCCTGTGGCCCTATGCGGCGCTGCTCGCGGCGATGGTCGCCACCGGTTTCCTCGGCACGCTGGCCGGCACGGCGGTGCTGCGCCGGCTCGACGAGCGCCTGTTTCGTCTGGTGCTGCGGACGATCCTGGCGATCCTCGCGCTCGACCTGGTGCGGCGCGGGGCGCTGGCGATGATCTGACGCCGCCGCTCGGCGGGCCTACAGCCCGTCCGGCGCAGGCTGGCTGATGACCCGGTCGGTGCGGCCGGTCGCAGCGCTCTCGTCGACCCCCTGCGGCAGCGTGAGCAGCAGCACCGCGCCGACGAGACCCACGCCGATGCGCCACCAGGCGAAGGGGGCGAAGCCGTGCCGCGAGACGAAGTCGAGGAGCCGGCGCACGACGAACAGGGCCGCCAGGAACGCCGTGACGAAGCCGATGGCGACGAGCCAGAGATCGTCGACGGACAGAATGTCGCGGTTCTTGAGGAGATCGTAGGTGAAGGCCCCGACCATGGTCGGCATCGCCAGGAAGAAGGAGAACTCCGCCGCCGAGCGCTTGTCCGTCCCCAGCAGCAGCGCGCCGGCAATGGTGGCGCCCGAGCGCGACGTGCCGGGAATCATCGCCAGGCACTGGAAGAAGCCGATCTTCAGGCAGAGCGACGGCGGGTAGTCCATGACGTCGTCGTAGCGGACCTTGATGTCCATGCGATCGATGATCAGCAGAAGCACGCCGCCCACGACCAGGGCCACGCAGATCACCATCGGCGTCTCGAACAGCACCGTCTTGATGAAGTCGTGGGCCAGCGCCCCGATGACGGCCGCCGGCAGGAAGGCGAGGACGATGCCGGCGACGAAGCGACGGCTCCTGGCGCTCGACGGCAGGCTGATGAAGAGCTGCCACAGCCGGGTGAAATACACCGACAGGATCGCCAGGATGGCGCCGAGCTGGATCAGCACCTCGAAGCTGCGCGCCGTGGATTGAAAGCCGAGGAAGTGCCCGAGCAACAGGATGTGGCCGGTGGAGGAAACCGGGATGAACTCGGTCAGGCCTTCGACGATACCGAGGATGACGGCGCTGAGGATCTGTGGGATGTCCATGCTGCTCGCGTGCTCGCTGGTCGCCTCGCTCTAGCGACGATGGCTGGGCCCGGCCTGTCGCCGAGATCGGCGCAGCGATGCCTGGCATCGGCGATCGGCCGCCCGGCGCCGCTTTGGCCCGCTTTCTTCGCGATTGCAACGTCTTGCATGCGGCGCCGACGCTGCTATGTCGCGAAGAACCGCAATCCGGCGGCCGTTCAGATTTAGTTGACGCCTTGCTGCGACGATCGGCGGGCAGCGGCATGGGTGCCGCGATCCCTTGCGTTTAAAGATGCCGCGCCCCGGTGGGCGGTCGGCGAAAGAGCCACCCTACTTCATGCTGAAGCTCTACCACCACCCGATGTCCGCCGCTTCGCGCTTCGCGCGGCTTGTGCTCGGGGAATACGGCGAGCGGGTGGAACTCCTCGAGGAAAGGCCCTGGGACAAGCGGCGCGACTTCCTCGCTCTCAACCCGGCTGCCACCCTGCCGGTCATGGTCGAGGACGACGGGCCGGGGATCGTGGGAGCCAGCGTCGTCGGCGAATATCTCGACGAGACCCGCGGCGTCTTCCAGCGCGACAAGCGGCTGATGTCGGAAAAGCCGATCGAGCGGGCCGAGGCCCGCCGGCTGACGGAGTGGTTCCTCGTCAAGCTGGACGGCGAGGTGACGCGCTATCTGGTGCGCGAGCGGGTGTTCAAGCTGGAGATGCGGCCCGAAGCCGGCGGCGGCCCGCCCGACGCCTCGGCCATCCGCGCCGCCCGGTCCAATCTCAAGCACCATCTGCGCTATCTCGGCTGGCTCGCGGAGAGCCGCGACTGGCTGGCCGGGCCGCGCCTTTCCTATGCCGACATCGCCGCGGCCGCCGCCATGTCGATCCTCGACTATCTCGGCGAGGTCGCCTGGGACGAGGAGCCGGCGGCCAAGGACTGGTACATGCGGGTGAAGTCGCGCCCGTCCTTCCGGCCGTTGCTGGCCGAACGGATCCGCGGCCTGCCGCCGGTCCACCACTACACCCAGCTGGATTTCTGAGCGCGTCGGCGTCCCGTCACAGCGGGTCCCGCTCTTGGGGCTGACGCCGACGTCGACTACATGCACCCGATGAGTGTGGATCGGGATCACGGTTGCAGGGGGGACGACACGGCGGGAATCCGCCGATCGGCGCCAGAGCGGCCGTCCGGATCGAGGATGCCGCAGACCTCTGATGTGACGGCTGCCTCACGGCTGCGCCGGTTCATCGCCGACGACGCCAAGCGCCTCGGCTTCGACGCGGTCGGGATCGCGCCGGCGACGAGCGAGAGCGTCGTGACGGGCGAGCGTCTCGACGCGTTCGTGGCGGCCGGCCACCACGGCACCATGGAATGGCTGCCCGAGACGGCCGGCCGCCGTCGCTCCGCCCGGTCGCTGTGGCCGCAGGTGCGCTCGATTATCGTCCTCGGCATGAACTACGGGCCCGACGAGGATCCGCTGGCGATCCTTTCACGGCCCGATCGGGGCGCGATCTCGGTCTATGCCCGGCACCGCGACTATCACGACCTGATCAAGGGACGGCTGAAGGAATTCGGCGGCCGGCTTTTGGCGCGCGCCCGCGAAGCCGGCGCCGGCGAGCACGCGGTGAAAATCTTCGTCGATACCGCCCCGGTGATGGAAAAGCCGATGGGCGAGCTGGCCGGCCTCGGCTGGCAGGGCAAGCACACCAATCTGGTCTCGCGCGAGCACGGTTCCTGGCTGTTCCTCGGCTCGATCTTCACCACGCTCGACCTGCCGCCGGATGAGCCCGGGCGCGACCTGTGCGGCTCCTGCCGTGCCTGCCAGGACGTCTGCCCGACCGACGCCTTTCCGGTGCCGTACCAGCTCGATGCGCGGCGCTGCATCTCCTACCTGACTATCGAGACGCGGAATCCGGTGCCGCGGCAGTTCCGGCGCGCGATGGGAAACCGCATCTATGGCTGCGACGACTGCCTCGCGGTCTGCCCGTGGAACAAGTTTGCCGGCAAAGCGAGGGAGGCGAAGCTCGTCGCGCGCGACGATTTGCGCGCGCCGGAACTCGACCGTCTGCTCGATCTCGATGACCAAGCGTTCCGCGCCCTGTTCTCCGGCTCGCCGATCAAGCGCATCGGCCGAGCGAAATTCGTCTCCAACTGCCTCATCGCCACCGGCAATTCCGGCATGGCCCGCCTGCAGCCGCCGGTCGAGCGCCTGCTGGACGATCCGGCGCCGCTGGTCCGGGCGATGGCCGTGTGGGCGCTCTCGCAGCTTTCGCCCAGCGATGCCTTGCGTCGGCGTCCGTCTGCGCTTGATAGCGAGGAGGACCTTCTGGTCAGGAGTGAATGGGATGCGCTGGGGCAGGAAGACTAACGCGAACGCCGCCGTGACCGAGCGTGCGGTGGAAACTCCCGCCCAAACGGCAGGGGACGCGGGCGAGAAGGCGCTGCAGAAGGCGCGCCGCTCGCTGCGCTGGGCGCGCGACGACGCTCTGGAAACCATGGAGAACGAGGGTGTTCCGGGGGCCACGGCACTCGGAGCAGGCGCGATGGGCGCGGGGGCGATGGGAGCGGCCGCGGTCGGCGCCTTCTCGATCGGCGCCCTAGCCATCGGCGCACTGGCGGTGGGCGCCTTCGCCATCGGCCGGCTCTCGGTCGGCCGCGCCCGGTTCGGCGAGGCCGAGATCGACCGGCTGCGGATCGGCCGGCTCGAAATCGGCGAGTTCGTGCGGCCCGGCCGGCGCTTCGGATCGTTCGACCGTTGACCGCGCCCCGCTTCTTCGTCTTCGGCCACGGCTACTCGGCAGGCCGCTACGTCGCGACGCTCGACCCGAAGACGCTCGAGGGCGTGACCGTGCGCAGCCGCGACAAGGCGACCGATCTCGCCGCGCACGGCCTCAAGCCCTTCCTCTTCGACGGAAACCGCCCGACCGACGGCATCGCCTCGGCGCTCTACCGCGCGACCCATCTCCTGGTCTCCGTGCCGCCGGGCCACGAAGCCCCGCCCGGCGCGAGCGTCGGCGGCGCCAATGCGACGCCGGGCGACCCGGTGCTGCGCTGGTACGAGAACGAGATCGCCCATGGCAGCCCGAACCTGCGGTGGATCGGCTATCTCTCCACGGTCGGGGTCTATGGCGACCATGACGGCGGCTGGGTGGACGAGACCGCGGAACTGCGGCCGGCCTCGGCCCGCTCGCGCGAGCGCGTGGCGGCCGAGGAGGCCTGGCAGACGGCGGCGGCGACACGCGGCGTGCCGCTGGCGATACTGCGCCTGTCGGGCATCTACGGCCCCGGACGCAACGCCTTCGTGAACCTCGCCAAGGGCACGGCGCGGCGGCTGGTCAAGCCCGGCCAGGTGTTCAACCGCATCCATGTCGACGACATCGCCGGCGCGCTGCAGTTCCTCGCCGAGCGCCGCCTCGGCGGGATCTTCAACGTGACCGACGACGAGCCCGCCCCGCCGCAGGACGTGGTGGTGCACGCCGCCGGCCTCGCGGGCGTGGCGGCGCCGCCGGAGACGCCGTTCGACACGGCGGAACTGTCGCCGATGGCGCGGAGCTTCTACGGCGAGAACAAGCGCGTCCGTAACGCACGGCTGAAGGAAGCCGGCTACAGCTTCCTCTATCCGACCTACAAGGAGGGGTTGGCGGGACTGGCGGATGACGCGGAGAGCGCGAGGACTGCGGGGGCCGCGAAGCCGAGGCGCACCTGATCGCCTGGCTACCGTAGGTCCGCGGCAAGCCGATCAGGGGCCGCCTGCGACAGACCCCATGACGACCATCACGAGGTCGTCGAGATCCACCGGTCCGTTGATCGTCACGATGCTGTCGTCTGCCTCGACCTCGAGCTTCCCGCCGCTGTTTTCGGCCTGGCGCTCCAGCTCGGCGATAATGGCCCGCCGAATCTCCTTCTCGACGCTCATCGCGAACGCTCCCTCGCCGGATCGCCGTCGGGAAGGTCCGTCTCCTCTTCCATCGTCCCGTCGATGGCTTCGCCGAGCGACTCGTCGGCATCCTTGGGCGGGAGCTTCTTGCCGGTGTCGAGGTCTTCCGGCTCGGGATGCTTGAAGGCGCTGTTCTCTCTGGAAACCCTGCTCTCGGTGTTCGACATCGCGGTCGCTCCTCTCTTTCCAGAAGAAGGCGGCAGGAGCCGGGATGTTCCGGATCGCCCCGCTCGACGGGAGACGTCAGTCCCGGATCAGTGACAGGATCACCTCGTCGACGGCTTCGGTGCAGCCTTCCTCGTTGCCGCTCTCCGCCAGTTCGCGCGCTTCCTGCAACGCGGTGCGGGCGGCGATGATCTGTTCGCCGCCATCCCCCGCTTCGTCGGCTTCCTCGACCTCCCGGACTTCTTCGGCCTCCTCCTGGAAGGGAACCGGGTCTTCGATGGCCTCTTCCGTCCCGGCCATGGCCTGCGCCTCGCGGGCGCCCGCCACGGCCTGCCCGCCGGACGAGGCAGAGATGGCATGATCGGCGGCGAGGTCGAGCAGGCGTTCGAAGTCGCCGATCCTGTCCGCGCACTGGAGGGCATGGGCGGGACCGGCAAGAAGAAGGGCCGAAGCGCCGATGAGGCAGAGCTTGATGCTGTTCAACCGATTGTCCTTTCGTCAGCCGCGCAATTGCCCGGCGATGGGAAGCCGGCGGATCCGCTTGTCGGTCGCGGCGAAGACCGCATTGGTGATCGCCGGCGTGACCGGCGGCAGGCCGGGTTCGCCGACGCCGCCCAGCGGAAGGTCGTAGGCGTCCTGCGGGGTGATGATATGGACGTCGATCCGCCGGGGCGCCTCCTCCATGCGGGGGATCAGATAGGTGTCGAAATTGTCCTGCTGCGCCCGACCGTCGGCGAACGTCACCTCGCTCATCAGGGCCTGGCCGACGCCCATGATCACCGCGCCTTCCATCTGCGAACGGATGCGCTCGGGATTGACCTGCGCACCGCAATCGATGGCGATCGAGACTCGCGGTACCGTGACGATGCCGTCCGCGACGGCCACCTCCGCGGCCACTCCCACATAGCTGACGAAGCTGTAGTGCCCGGCGATGCCGAGGCCGCTTCCCTCGGGCATGCTTCGGCCCCACTCGATGCTCCTGGCGGCCTCCTCGACGACGGCGGCGAGCCGGCCCGTGTCGATCGGATAGACCTCCGGATCCTCGCCGTAGTTCCAGACGTCGCCGAGATCCCGCGGATCGACCAGCCGCGCCGGACCGATCACGTCGAGAAGGTAGTCCTTCGGGTCGCGGCCGGCGGCATCCGCCAGCTCGGAGATGAAGGACTGGATCGCGAAGGCGTGGGGAATGTTGGAAACCGAGCGGTACCAGCCGATGCGCACGTGGGCCGGGGCCTCGGGGTTCTCCGCCCGGACGTTCTCAATCGCGAAGGGCATGTTCAGGAGCCCCATGCCCAGCTCGAACGGCAGCTTCTGCTTCGGATCGGGCGCGAAGATCGAGCCGATCGTCGGCGCCGCCGTGCGGTGCCGCCAAGCGACCGGGTTGCCGGCATCATCGAGGCCGGCGGTCATCTTCTCGACCGACACGGTGTGGTAGTAGCTGTGGTGGATGTCGTCCTCGCGGGTCCACGTGAGCTTCACCGGCGCCCCGTCCATGGCCTGGCTGAGGATGCCGGCCTCGAGCACGAAGTCGGGCTTCGACTTGCGGCCGAAGCCGCCGCCCAGAAGCGTGACGTTCACGGTGACGTCTTCCTTCGCCAGCTTCAGCCGCTCGGCGAGCCGCAGCCGGGTCACCTGCGGCGCCTGGGTGCAGGCCCAGGCCTCCGCCTTTCCGTCCCGGATCTCCACCACCGCGGCCGGCGTCTCCATCGGCGCCTGCGCGAGATGCGGGATGTAGTATTCCGCCTCGACGGTCTGCGCGGCGCCGGCCAGGCCGGCGTCGAAGTCGCCCTGATCGCGGATCACCTTGCCGCCGGGAGCGCTCGCCGCTCCGGACAGGAATTCGTGGTAGGCCTCGCTGTCGTAGCTGGCGTTCGGGCCGTCCTCCCATTCGATGGTCAGCGCGTCGCGGCCCCTCATGGCGAGGTAGGTATTCCGGGCGATCACCGCGACGCCGCCCAGCGGGGCGAACTCGGTCGGGAAATCCACCGGGTCGATCACCATGACCTTCTCGACGCCGGAAATGGCGAGCGCGGCGCTGTCGTCGACGCTGCTGACGCGGCCCCCATAGACCGGCGGACGGGCGATCACGGCGTAGAGCATGCCGTCCCGCCGCACGTCGATCCCGTAGATCGCCGTCCCCGTGGTGATGCCCATATTGTCGACGAGACCGATGTCGGAGCTGCCGATGTAGCGGAACGCCGACGGGTCGAGCAGCACGATGCTGTCCGGCGCAGGCACATCGAGATCCATCGCCGCGCCGGCCAGTTCGCCGTAGCCGAGAGACCGGTTCGAGGCGCCGTGGGTCACCCTGTGGCCTTCGGCCTTCACTTCCGCGACGTCGACGCCCCATTCGGCGGCTGCGGCTTCTTCCAGCATCCTGCGCGCGGCCGCACCCGCGCGGCGCATCGGCATGAAGAAATGCCGAAGGCTGCGCGAGCCGTCGGTGTCCTGATTGCCGTATCGTTCCTCGTGGCCCGGCGCCTGGGCGACGCGGACCTGGTCCCACTCGGCGCCCAGCTCGTCGGCGACGACCATGGCGATCGAGGTGCGCACGCCCTGCCCCATCTCGGAGCGGTGGACCGTGACGGTCACGATGCCGTCTTCGGCGATGGCGATGAAGACCTTCGGGTCGTCTCGCCAGCCGTTCGGCATCGCGTCCCGGCCGAACTGGAGTTCTTCCTCCGGCTCCTGGGCCCGGCCGGGGGAAGGCAGGCCGACGGCGAGGATGAAGGCCGAGGCGCCCATGCCGCCGAGAAGGCCGCGGCGACTGACATTGGTGATCGAGCCCTTGCGCATCACTTCGCCTCCGCTGCCTGCTTGATCGCGGCCCTGATGCGCGGGTAGGTCCCGCAGCGGCACAGATTGCTGCTCATCACCGCGTCGATGTACTCGTCCGTCACCGGCTCGGGCTGGTCCACGAGGGCTGCTGCCTGCATGATCTGCCCGGCTTGGCAGTAGCCGCACTGCGCGACGTTCAGATCGCGCCAGGCGACCTGTACCGGGTGGTCGCCGTTTTCCGAGAGGCCCTCGATCGTGGTCACCTCAGCGCCCTCGATCATGCTCAGGGTGGTGAGGCAGGCGAAGGTGGGGGTGCCGTCGACATGGACGGTGCAGGCCCCGCAGGCCCCCACGCCGCAGCCATACTTGGTCCCGGTGAGGCCCAGCTCGTCCCTCAGATACCAGAGCAGCGGCGTATCCGCGTCACCGTCGAATTCCCGCTCGACGCCATTGAGCACCAGACTGACCATGGGGGTTCCTTCGCATTCCGGCCGAAGAGGCTCTGCCCTCCCGGCACCTTTTCGCGCAGCTTTTCAGGAACATGCGCCTCGCGCCGCGGCTGTCCAGTGCGGGCATCGGTGGCTGGATGCCGATCGGTCGAGGCAAGCGGCGGCCGCCGGCCATCTCGAGCAGACCTGGACGAGGATCCCGCTGCCCGCGATTGGCTTTGGGGGCAGGGGCAGGGACGGCCGTTCCTGACGCGGGCGACCCGGTGAAGGCCATCCGGATCCCCTACGGCGAGGAGGACGGGCTCGGCTGAACCGGCCTCCTGGCGTCGGGCATCACTTCAGCCCGACGCCCTCGAACTGGTGGTAGCCGAGCGGGTCCATCAGGAAGTCCGTCACCTCGGCCCGCGTCCCGGCCATGAAGATCGAATGCGCGATCGGGACCCAGGGCACCTCCTGGTGGAAGACCTCCTGCGCCCGGTCGTAGAGCGTCTTGCGCCGGTCCTGGTCCGGAACCGCCTTCGCCTCCGTTACCAGCGCATCGAAGCTCTCGTCGCACCAGCGGGCGATGTTGTTGCCGCCGGGCCGCGCCGCAGTGCAGCTCAGCAGCGTGTGCATGAAATTGTCGGGGTCGCCGTTGTCACCGGTCCAGCCGTAGAGCGAGAGGGTGGTCTCGCCGTTCTGGAGCTTTTCGCGATAGACGTCCCAGTCGGCGGTCTTGAGAGACAGCCGGATCCCGAGGCGCTCGAGATCGGCCGAGATCATCTCTGCCATGCGCCGGCCGTTCGGATTGTAGGGCCGGCTCACCGGCATGTACCAGAGATCGGTGGAGAGGCCGCCGGTGATCCCGGCCGCCTCCATCAGGCGGCGCGCCTCCTCGAGGTCGTAGGGAAACGGCGGGATGTCGCGGTTGTACGCCCACAGCACCGGCGGCAGCGGGTTGGTGGCCACCATCCCGGTGCCGGCGAAGATTTCGCTCAGGATCGACTCGCGGTCGACCGCCAGGTTGAGGGCGAGGCGCACGCGCACGTCGTCGAAGGGCGGCTTGCGCGTATCCATGGCGAGATAGCCGATGTTGAAGCTGCCGAGCGTCATCAGCCGCAGCCGCGGATCCGCGGCGATGTCCTCGGCGTCGGCCGGCGCGGGGAAGGCCGATATGTGGCACTCGCCGGCCTTCAGCTTGGTCAGCCGGGCCGCCGACGTGGGCGTGATGGAGAAGACCAGCGTGTCGATCGGCTGGCGTCCGCGCCAGTAGCCGTCGAAGGCGCGGTAGCGGATCGTCACGTTGCGCCGGAAGCCGGCGAAGGAGAACGGCCCCGTGCCGATCGGCTCGAGGTCGACTTTCTCCGGCGTGCCGGCCGCCATCATCGCGTCGGCATATTCGGCGGAGAGGATGGCGTTGAAGGGCAGAGCGAGATCGGCCAGGAACGGCGCCTCCGGCCGCGTCAGGGTGATCTCGACCGTCATGTCGCCGAGCGCCTCGATGCCGGCGATGAGGCTCGTCATTCCCATGTCGACGAAATAGTCGAACTGGCCGCCGCCGACATCGTGGAAGGGATGATCCTCCTTCCATTGCCGCGCGAAGGAGAAGACGACGTCCTGCGCGTTCAGATGGCGCGTCGGCGTGAAGGCCGCGTTGGAATGGAACCGGACGCCCGGCCGCAGCCTGAACGTGTAGCGCAGCCCGTCCGGCGAGATCGTCCAGCTCTGCGCGAGCGACGGGCGAAGCTCGGTGCTGCCTCGCGCGAATTCGACCAGATTGTTGAACATCGGCCGGCCCGCGTCCATCGCGGTGCCGGTGATGGCGAGGGGCGGAGAGATCGTCTCCGGACTTCCCTCCGAGCAGAAGACGAGGGTCTTGCCGGCTGCGGCGTCGATGGTCGCCAGAAGCGACCCGGCGAGGAACAGGAGCAGGGCGAAGCGGCGGAAGCGCGCGGTCACGAGGAGGTCTCCTGCTGGTTGGAGGGGGAGGGCCTCACCTTCGGCAGATCGATCACGAAGGTCGTCCCGCGGCCGACGCTGCTCTGCGTGGCGATGCGCCCGCCGAGCACGCCGGTGACGATGTTGTGGACGATGTGCAGGCCGAGGCCGGTCGATCCCTGGGCGCGGCCGGTGGTGAAGAAGGGATCGAAGATGCGGTCGCACATGTCCGGCGCGATGCCGCAGCCGTCGTCGGAGAAGGCGACGCGCACCTCGCCGGCCACAGGCTGGGTCACCTCGACACGAACCCGGCCGCCGGTCCGCCCGGCGAAGGCGTGGGTGTAGGCGTTGGTCAGAAGGTTGGTGAGCACCTGCGCCAGCGCGCCGGGATAGGTGTCGAGCTCGAGCCCCGGCGGGCAGACGATCTCAACGTGGTGAGCGCCCTTGCGCCCGAGCGGCCCGAGGCTGGTGAAGACCTCCTGCAGGAAGCCGTCGAGGAGGAGCGTGCGACGGTCGCCGCTCGCCTGATCGGCCGCCACCTGCTTGAAGCTCGCGACCAGCCTTGCGGCGCGCTCGAGATTGCTGACGGTGAGGCGCATGCCGTCCGTCATCCGGTCGAGAAAGCTGGCGAAGCCCTGCCGTGTCAGGCCCTGCGCCTTGGAAAGACGCTCGAACTCCCCGACCTCCTCGCGCAGCACCGAAGTCGTGGTGAGGGCGACGCCGAGCGGCGTGTTGATCTCGTGCGCCACGCCGGCCACGAGCTGGCCGAGCGAAGCCAGCTTCTCGCTCTGGATCAGCTCGCGCTGGGCGCGCTTCAGCTGCGTCAGAGCCTCTTCCGTCCGCTCCTTGGCGGCCCGCAGCGCCGTCTCGCGCTTGCCGAGTTCGCTGAGGAACTGGTTCGTCGCGCGCGTCATCATGCCGATCTCGTCGCGCCGCCGCGCTCCACGCAGCGGGCCCTCCTCCGGGTGAGCGGCGCGGTGGAGCATCCCCTGCTCCAGCCTCTTGATCGGACGGGTGATCGAGCGCCCCACCACGAGGCCGAAGAATGCTGCCGCAAAGAGCGCGATGCCGGCACCGAAGACGAGGATCTGCCGGGCCGCCGCGCCCGTTGCGTCGGCGCGCGACGACAGCTCCCTGTTGAGGGTCGCGACCTCGAAGACGAGGTTGTCGGCCGTGCCGTTCATCCGCGACAGGGCCTCCTCCTGCTCGGAAAGCCCGGAGCGGGCCTCCTCCAGCCCCTCGCGCCACAGATCCAGTGCGTCGAGCATCTCCGTCTGGATCAACGGCGCGATCGGCAGCGACGCGATGCGCTCGCCGAGGTCGATACTCTCGGAAGCCACGGCGGCGATGTCGGCGAGGTTGCGCTGATCGACCGCCCCGGTCGCGCGCTCGGCGAGCTTGATCGTCTCCACCGCGATGTTCTGCGTCGCCTGTTCGGTCTCGTGCGCTTCCACCGTGTAGGCAAGCAGTTCGCTGACCTCGCTCTGGAGGGAGCGCGTCGCCGTCCCGTCGATCTTGATCCGCCGATCGATGATGTCGAAGACCGGCGCGACGGGGCCACCCTCCAGATAGACCGCGACGGCGGCTCCCAGCGCCGTCGTCTCCGCTTCCTCGTCCAGGAGTTCCGCCAAGGCTTCGGTGGCATTGGTGACGCGCGCCGTCGCCAGGGCGGTCGCCGCGCCTGTGTCCCGCACCAGCGCGTGATCGACGATGGCGGCGCGGGCCTGCTGGGCCTGGCCCAGCCGGATCTGCGCGGCCTGGAGGGCGAGGTCTCGCTTGCGCAGCGATCCGACGAGATCGGCGTTCGACGCGTGCTGGCGCTGCCGCGCCTCGTCGGTGAGGGTGAGGAGCGTGGCAAGACGCTCGTCCATCTGGGCGAGGAGCTGATCGCTCCGGGCGACGGCCGGCGCGAGCGCCAGCATCTGGGAGCGATATCGCGAGAGTTCGGCGCCGGTGGCGGAGACCGCCTCCTCGTCGATCTCGGGCAGCCGGGCGGGTACGAGCGATGCGATGCTCGCCGCGGCGGCGTCCACCGAGGACAGGACGAGGCGCAGGTGCTGGTCGCGCTCGCTGGAGGGGGCCGAGATGAAGGCGTCGCGCTGGCTGGTGGCGGTCACGACGTGCCGGAAGGCCGTGGCGACGGCATGGGCACCGAGGCGCGCGCCGTCGGCGCGGCTGACGAGATAAAGCGAGACGATGCCGATGGCGACCGCGACGATGATCGGGACCGCCCCGACCAGATACACCCGCCGCTCGATCGACACGCTCCTGATGGACGCGGGCGGTTTGCCTCTCGGCCTTTCCGCGATGCCCGTCTCCTGGGAAACTGATTCAGTTGGCATGTCCACGACGGGTGTTCCATGGGGCTTCGAGATGCAGGGCGACGTGCCTGCCGAAAGCCATGGCAGAGGCTTGTTTCCTCATCATTTCGTCGGACGCGCCGGTCAGGCCTCCGGCGAAAACAGGTAGCCCGCGCCACGCACGGTGCGGATGATGGTCGGCCGGGAAGGATCGGGCTCGACCTTGCGGCGGATGCGGGTGATGCGCACGTCGATCGCCCGGTCGAACGGATCGGTGTCGCGGGCGCTGGCGAGATCCAGCAGCCGCTCGCGCGAAAGCACCCGGCGCGGGTTTTCCGCGAAGGCCTTGAGCAGGCTGAACTCGCTCTGGATAAGGGTGGTCTCGGTGCCCTCCTGGTCGCGCAGGACCTGTGCGTCGAGGTCGAGCCACTTCGTGCCGAAACGGATCTCCCGGCGGGGCGCCGCCGCGGCCTCGTCGGGAGCGTTCCGGCGTGCCGCGTCGGCGAGAGCGCTGCGCCTGAGCACCGCGCGGATGCGCGCGAGGAGTTCGCGAAGCTCGCACGGCTTGGCGAGGTAGTCGTCGGCCCCGAGCTCCAGTCCGACGACGCGGTCGACGAGGCTCGCCGTCCCGGTCAGCATGACGATCGGGATGGTCCTCTCGCTCTTCAGGAAGCGCACCAGTGACAGGCCGTCCTCGCCCGGCATGTTGAGGTCGAGGACGACGAGATCGGGTTCCGCGTCGTCGAGCGCCGCACGGAACGAGGGACCGCCGTCGAAGCCCTTCACGCCATACCCGTTGAGCGCGAGATAGTCCGCGATCAGCGACCGCGTGTCAGGATCGTCGTCGACGACGAAGATCGACGGCTCGTTCGGTGTTGACGGTTCGCTCATGGTCTCGACGCCTCGAGTGGAAGCACGATGGCGAAGGTGGCACCGCCGAGCGGGCCCTTTTCGGTGGCTTCGACCCGGCCGCCGTGCAGCTCCGCGATCTTGCGCACGATCGACAGGCCCAGCCCCGTCGACGTTTCCCCGCCCGTGGGCTGAGCCGAGAGCCGCTGAAAGCGTCCGAAGACGCGGATGGCGTCTTCCGGCGTCAGGCCGGGTCCGGAATCGTCGACGCAGACGATGGCATGCGCCCCTTCGCGAGCGAGCGTCAGGCCGATGCGCCCGCCGAGCGGCGCGTATTTCGCGGCGTTGGACAGGAGGTTCTCGATCGCCTCGGTCGTGCGGTCGGGGTCGCAGCATACGACGAGCCGCTCGGGGGCCGAGACCTCGAGCGTCTGCCCCTTCGCCTCGCAAAGCGTCCGCGCCAGCGCAGCGGTATTCCGCACGATCGCCGCAAGGTCGACCCTCCGGCGATCGAGCACGATGTCGAGCGCATCGGCGAGCGCGTCGGCGATCGAGACGTCGACGATCCGCGTCATGCGGCGCGCCGCGGTGCAGACATGCTCGACCTGCGCGAGGACCAGGGTCGCCTTCGGCTCGGCCATGTCCTGGGCGATGCTTCTGAGCATCTCCGCCCTGCCCAGGATGACCGCGAGCGGGTTCTTCAGATCGTGCGCGACGGTTCCGAGGATCTCGTTCTTGAAGGCGTTCACCCGCCGCAGCAGCCCCGCCTGCGCGTCGAGACGCTGGTTCGCCGCGGAAAGGTCGGCGGTCCTCTCGCTCACCCGCTGCTCCAGCGCGGCGTTCTGAAGCCGCAGCTCCTCGTAGAGCCGGGCCTTGTCGATGGCGATCGCCAGCTTCGAGGAAAACACCGAGACGAGGTCGCGCTGCGTCTCGCCGCAGCCGTTGGCGGTGTCGAGGCGGACGAGAAGTTCGGCGCGCGAGCCGGTCCGCACGAGGAGGAGCGTGTGCTGGCCGACCAGGATCGGCCGCCCGGTTTCGCTCGCGAGCTGGAACAGCTCTTCGATCCGGGAAGGCCCGGCCTCGGCTTCGGACGGGCCGGCGAGCTGGACCGGATCCGCCTCCGCCGACGCACGGAAGAATACGCGCCCGTCGCATTCGAGGTCGAGCAGCGCCTTCAGATGCGCGAGGGCCCCGTCCGCGAGCGCCTCCAGCGTACCGTCTTCGAACAGCGCGCCGGCCGCCTCGACGATCAGCTCGAGCCCGAGCCTGGTGTCGTTCAGCCGCTTGATCTGACCGAAGCCGCGCAGCGCCGATGTGATGGAGATGAACAGCTTCTCGGCGGTGAGTTCGGTCTTCGCCTTGTAGTCGTTGATGTCGTAGTCGAGGACGATGCGATGCTCCGGAACCTCGCCCGGATGTCCCGTGCGCAGGATGATCCTCACCAGCTCGTTGCCGAGTTCCTGGCGGATCGACCGCGCGAGGCGGAGCCCCGCATCGTCGGTTTCCATCACCACGTCGAGGAGGACGACCGCGGTGTCCGCGTGGTGGCGCAGCAGCGTCAGGCCTTCCGCGGCGGAGCGGGCACCGACCAGTTCGATCGGCCGGTCGTCGAAGCGGAAGTGCCGAAGCGCGAAACGCGTCCCCTCGTGCACGGCCTCGTCGTCGTCGACGATCGCCACCTTCCACGGAACGACGGGCACCGCGGCGGCTAGGTCGGGCGTATCCTCGACGAAACTCAGAGGTTCAACCGTCATTGCAACGACCTCAAGCATCGTACCCGCAGCGAGCCGATCACTTGCTCCCTCTTTACATGGTTTCCGCGCCAAATCCACGCGATAGACGGTACAGGCAAGGTCTCGATCTCACTCTTGTGCCGCGGCCTTCCTCAAGGGTATCCGCCGAGCCTCCTGTAACGTTCTGTCCGTGGCGCCGCAGGGAGCGAATCGGATCGGCGAAAGCAGCGCCTTCCGGCGTCTCGGCCGCCGCCGGTCGCGCTCCGCGACGCAAGCCGTCGGCGGGCGGGCGGCAGCGGGCACGGCGGGCCCCGAACTGGCAGGCCCAGCCTCCACTAGATGAAGGGTCTGTGTTTCGCGCCGCGTTCGTCCGGTGGGAAAAGCGTTTCGTTCCTGTTGCAGCATCCTTTCCCGGGTGCTGGCGGCTCAGGTCAAAGGCGGCGCTCCACGCGCGATGCCGCATCCCCCGGTGCGAGGAGCGGCGGAAGCCGCCCGAGCCCTGCCGCCTCCAGCCCGCCCAGATAGGCTCCCAGGAGGCGCGGGTTCATGAAACGCAGCGCCTCCGCCACGCAATCCCGCGTCATCCAGGGACGCGTCGACATGAAGACGGCCAGCGCCCGCTCGGCCGCCTCGCGATCGCCGGCGGCCCCGAAGAAGGCGGCGAGGTCGCGGTGCGGCCATGTCATGCCGGGCTTCTCCGCGAGGGCCCGCCGCGTCCAGCGCGCCGCCTCCTGCGGCTGGCCGGAGGAAAAATGCGCCAGTCCGATGCCGATGAACGAATTGAAGGCGAACGGATCGAGCGGCGAGAGGCGCAAGGACCGCTCGAAACAGGCGAAGGCGTCGTCCGCCAGTCCCGCGTAGATGCGCAAGAAGCCGCGCCGGGTCCACGCCCAGGCATTGTTGACGTCGAGCTCGAGAGCGCGGTCGATGAAGGCGTTGGCCTTTTCGATGTCGCGGTGGATCAGCATCGTCGCGGTGGCGGCCGCCGTCAGGGCGAGCGGGTCGTCGTCGATGCGCCCGAGCGTGCGCTCGAGCAGTGCCGCACCCTTCCTGCGCTGCGCGGGAATGTCGCTCTCCCAGTTGTAGGCGATGTTCTGGGCATGCGCCCAGGCGCCGATGGCGGCGGCGCGCCCATCTTCCGGCTCGCCGTCGAGTGCCGCCTCGATCAGCGCGATCGCCGCGGCGTTCTCCGTCTGGCGATGCGCCCACAGATGCGGCAGGGCCTGCATCACCCGGTCGTAGGCCGCGAGGCTGTGAGGTGGCTTGCGGCGCGAGCGCTCGATCTCCACGTGGCGGATCGTCGAATGCAGCGCGCCGCAGACGCGCTCGGCGATGTAGTCCTGAACCTCGAAGAGATCGTCGATCCGCGCGTCGACGCGGTCGGTCCAGATCTGCAGGCCGGTTTCGCCGTCGACCAGTTGCAGCGAGATGCGGATGCGTTCGGCGGAAAAGCGCGCGCTGCCTTCGAGGAGGTAGCGCACGGCGAGTTCCGACGCGATCTCCCTGGCGTCCTTCGAGCTGCCCCGATAGGCGAGCGTCGACTGCCGCGCCGTGACATGGAACTCGCGCACCCGCGAGAGGCTCGCGACGATCTCTTCGGCGAGGCCGTCGAGGAAACGGTCATGGGCGGGATCGTCGCCGAGATTGACGAAGGGCAGGACGGCGACGGAAGGCTGGTGGGCCGGATCGGGAGCGGCAAGGCGGTGCGGGGCGGAGGCTGCGGCGGCCTGCGGCGTCCAGACCCAGAGCGGTTGCGGCTCCGAGTAGCCCTTGAGGCTGCACGACCCCAGCGCGGTGAAGTAGAGGTCGGTCTTGCCACGCAGATAGTCGAAGACCGCTTTCGAGATCGCCATCCCGCCCGCAGGCGAATACCGCTCGACACGCGTCGCAGCGACCACCCCGTCGCCGAAGCGATCGTCGCCCGCGACGATGACGTCGCCGATGACGATGCCGGCGCGCAGCAGGAGCGGCTTCTCCGCGGCGCCCTGATCGGCCGCGAGCGTCCTCTGGAACCATGCCGTCCACTGGACGGCGTTCACGACGCTGGAGAATTCCGCGAGGAAGCCGTCCCCGGTCGTCTTGAAGACGATCCCGCCGTGATCGCCGATCGTCGGGAAGGCGACATCGCCAAGGGCGCGATCGACCGCGGCGAGTGTCCCCGCCTCGTCGTTCTCCAGGAGGGACGTGTAGCCTTCGACGTCCATCGACAGGATGGCGGCGAGACGTCGGAGCGAGCTCATCGGTCGGGGGCTTCCCTGGCGGTTGGAGCATCGAGGCGCGGGCGAATGTAGAACAGACGCGCCATCCCGGCCACGCTCGGACGTCACCGCCAATCAGGGGAGACACTCGGGGCGGCGAATCAGGGGAGGCCCTCTGCGCAGGAATTAGGGCGCAAGATGCTGGTGCGCCACTGCGGATGGCGTCGGTCAGCCGGCGCAGCGCGGGAACGGGCAGACGCGCGTGAGCAGAACAAGCTTTCCTAACCGACGCCGTAGCGGCAGAGATGTCGCCATGGCCGCTCAACTCTCTGCCTTCCTCTCCGGATTTGCCCTCTCCGCCGCTCTGATCATCGCCATCGGGGCGCAGAACCTCTTCGTGCTGCGCCAGGGGTTGCGGGGCGAGCATGTCGGGCCGATCGTGCTGTTCTGCGGCTGCGCCGATGCCCTGCTGATCGTCGCCGGGGTCGCTGGTCTGGGCGCGTTCCTCGCCGCTGCGCCGCAAT
>DASYHY010000046.1:0-3584 GCA_036252795.1 Aurantimonas sp.
AGCAGTCGGTCGCCGCCCTTGGCGATCATCACCGGGTCCAGCACCACGTGAGCCGGACGGTGGCGCTCCAGCGCCTGCGCGATCGCGGATGCAATGCCGGCGGTCGCCACCATGCCGATCTTCACCGCGTCGACCCGGATATCGGCGAAGATCGCGTCGATCTGCTGCGTCACGAAGGCCGGCGGCACCAGCTCGACGCCGCTGACCCCTTGCGTGTTCTGCGCCGTCAGGGCTGTCACCACCGCCATGCCGTAGACGCCGCTGGCCGAGAAGGCCTTGAGGTCGGCCTGGATGCCGGCACCGCCGGACGGATCCGAGCCGGCGATCGACAGGACGTTGCGAACGGCAGTCATTCCAGGCGTTCCGTCGGCACGCCCTGTCAGCCATCCTGCACCATCACGATGGTGGCGAGCGGCGGCAGCGTCAGCGAGATCGCGTAGGGCCGGCCGTGGACGGAGTGCTCGGAGGCTTCCTTGCCGCCGAGATTACCGACGTTGGAGCCGCCGTAGATTTCCGCGTCCGTGTTCAGCCGCTCGACCCACTTGCCGCCCTCCGGCACGCCGATCGCGTAATCGTGGCGCGGCACCGGCGTGAAGTTCGACACGATCAGCACGTTGCGGCCCTGCCGGTCCTTGCGCAGGAAGGCGATGACGCTCTGCTCGACATTGGCGGTGTCGACCCACTCGAAGCCTGCCGGATCGCAGTCCAGCTCGTGCAGCGCGGGAATCTCGCGATACATTGTGTTGAGGTCGCGGACGAGGCGCTGGACGCCCTTGTGCTCCGACTGGTCGAGGAGATGCCAGTCGAGCGAGCGGTCGTGGTTCCACTCGCCGGCTTGGCCGAACTCGCCCCCCATGAACAGCAGCTTCTTGCCCGGATGGGCCCACATGAAGCCGAAATAGGCGCGCAGATTGGCGAATTTCTGCCACTGATCGCCCGGCATCTTTCCGAGCAGCGAGCCCTTTCCGTAGACCACCTCATCGTGGCTCAGCGGCAGGACGAAGTTCTCCGAATAGGCATAGACCATGCCGAAAGTCATGTGGTGGTGGTGGTAGCGGCGGTTGATCGGGTCTTCCTGCATGTAATGCAGCGTGTCGTGCATCCAGCCCATGTTCCACTTGAAGTGGAAGCCGAGACCGCCGGCGAAGGTCGGCTTGGAAACGTCGGGGAAGGCCGTCGACTCCTCGGCGTGGGTCGTCGCCTTCGGGTAGTATTCGCCGACCCGCTCGTTGGTGTCCTTCAGGAAGGCCATCGCCTCGAGGTTCTCGCGGCCCCCGTGGATGTTGGGCTCCCATTCCCCGTGCTCGCGCGAATAGTCGAGATAGAGCATCGAGGCGACCGCATCGACGCGCAGGCCGTCGATGTGGAACTGGTCGAGCCAGTAGAGGCCGTTGGCGACGAGATAGTTCTGCACCTCCCGGCGGCCGTAGTCGTAGATCAGCGTGTTCCAGTCCTTGTGGAAGCCGCGCTTGGGATCCGGATGCTCATAGAGCGCGGTGCCGTCGAACTGCGCCAGACCGTGGATGTCGGTCGGGAAGTGGCCCGGCACCCAGTCGAGCAGGACGCCGATTCCGGCCTGGTGGAAGGCGTCCACCAGCCGGGCGAAGCCTTCGGGCGTGCCATAGCGCGCGGTCGGCGCGAAGAGCCCGATCGGCTGATAGCCCCAGGAACCGTAGAACGGATGCTCGGAGACCGGCAGCAACTCGACATGGGTGAAGCCCATGTCCTTGACGTAGGGCACCAGCTCGCGCGCCAGTGCGTCATAGTCGAGGAAGGCGTTGTCATCGCCGCGCCGCCAAGAGCCCAGATGCACCTCGTAGATCGAGATCGCCTTCTCACGATCCTGCCAGTCCGCGGCATGGCTCTGGAAGTCCGCGTCCTGCCAGTCGTGCTGGACCAGCCCGTCGACGACCGAGGCCGTGGACGGCGCCAGTTCCTGCCGGAAGCCGACCGGGTCGGCCTTCAGCGGCAGGACGTTGCCGTCGCTGCCGACGAGCTCGTACTTGTAGACCTCGCCGCGGCCGATGCCGGGGACGAAAAGCTCCCACATGCCGGTCTCGTGGCGCTGGCGCATGACGTGCCGCCGCCCGTCCCAGCTGTTGAAGTTGCCGACCACCGAGACGCGCCGGGCGTTCGGCGCCCAGACCGCGAACGCCGTGCCCTCGACACCGTCCATGGTGGCCGGATGCGCGCCGAGCCGCTCGTAGAGCCGGTAGTGGTTGCCTTCGGCGAGGAAATAGACGTCCTGCTCGCCCAGCAGCGTGCCGAAGCGATAGGTGTCCTCTTCCTCCCAGCTGTCGGTGCCGTGGGTGAAACGCAGCCGATAGGCGTCTGCCCCAGTCCGGCCCGGCAGGAAGCCGGAGAAGAGGCCTTCGTGACCGCCCGCATCGAGCTCCGCCAGCGTCTTGCCCGCGGCGTCGACGACCGTGGCGCTCTCGGCACCCGGCCGGAAGACGCGCACGATCAGGCCGCCATCGACGGTGTGCGGGCCCAGCACCGCGAACGGGTCGCCGTGCTGGCCGTTGGCGATCGCCGCGGCGGCCTCTGGGGCCATGCGATGATCGATCGGGGAGGCGCCGGTTCCGGCGCGGGGATTGGTCATGGTCATCAAAGAACCTGTCGTTTCTCGAGGAGCGCGAGGATCCCGCGCAGCGGGATGAACAGCCATGCCGGCCGCATCGCCGCCTCGTAGCGAAGCTCGTAGAAAGCTTTCTGGAGAAGGAAGAGGTCGAGGAGCTGCGCGGTCGCCGCGTCTTCGAGTGAGATGCCGGAGGCCTCGCTCCAGTGCGACAGGAACGAGGCGGAGACTTCCTCGCGCCAGCTCTCCGCCATCTCCCGCAGACGCTCGACCGTCGCCTCGTCCGCCGGACCGGACCGGTCCCGCGCGGCGAAGGCGGCATAGTCGAAGGAGCGCAGCATGCCCGCCACGTCGCGAAGCGGCGACGTCTTCTGACGCCGCTCCGCCAGTTCACGACCGGGCTCTCCTTCGAAGTCGAGGATCACCACGTCGTTCTTGGAAACCAGCACCTGGCCGAGGTGATAGTCGCCGTGAATGCGGATGCGGTGGGTGGCGACGTCCAGTCCCGCGAATCCGTCGAACCAGGCGAGGATCGCCGGCTCGGCCGCGATCAGGCGGTCGACGTCGTCGGCCGCCGACTCGCTGCTCGCCTCGCGCTGGCGCCTCAGCAGCGCCAGCGACTCGCTCGCCTCCTGCCTGGCCTCGGCGACCAGCTGCGCCAGCGCCGCCGCGTCGATCGGTTCCGGATCGAAGTCCGGGTTGCCGGTGACGGTGGCGAGCGCCGCATGCATCTGCCCGGTCCTGGTGCCGAGCACCGGACCCGCGTCGATCTGGATCGCCAGCTTCGGTTCGCCGACGGCGCCGGGCTCAACGATCTCGTCGGGCCCCGGCGTATGGCCATAGGCATTGTCGCGCAGGTACCGGCCCAGCGCGTCGGTCACCACGGACCAGGCGTCACCCTGGTTCTGCACCTGCTCGAACAGCGCGGCGATCGCCGCACGCGTGCCGTCCGTCCGGACCAGTTCGACCGAGCCGAGCAGCGCGGGCGCCGCCTCGAAGTCGGTCT
>DASYHY010000047.1:0-18413 GCA_036252795.1 Aurantimonas sp.
GGACATCGCCGTCATCGGCTCGGTCCAGAAGGTCTCCAATCTGATCCTCAACATCAACGCCTATGCGTTCGACGTCGAGACCCGCCAGCCGATCGCCCGCGGCAGTGCCGACATCCGCTCCAACAGCGACGAGAGCTGGCATCGGGGCCTGGACTATCTGTGGGAAAACGTCCTCTCCGGGCAGCTCGAGGACGCGCGTTGATCAAGCTCCTGGCTAGCGTCACCGGGCCCGAGGAAGCCGAGATCGTCATCGCCGGCGGGGCCGATCTCGTCGACCTCAAGGACCCGCGCCTCGGCGCGCTGGGCGCGGCGACGCCGGCCGTGCTGGCGGCGACCCTCGAGGCCGTCGCGGGCCGGCGGCCTGTCTCGGCGGTGGCCGGTGACTTGCCGATGGAGCCGGCCGTCGTCATGCGCGAGGTCGCGGCACGGCAGGCGGCGGACTACGTGAAGATCGGCCTGTTCCCGGCGAGCCGGGAGGCCCGCCTTGTCGTCATCGAGGCGCTGCGGCCGCTGGCGGCAGAGACGCGGCTCATCGCGGTGTTCTTCGCCGATGGCGACCCCGATTTCGACCTGCTGCCGGCCCTTGCGGATGCGGGCTTCGCCGGTGCGATGATCGATACGCTCGGCAAGTCGAGCGGCCGGCTCATGGCCTCGCTCTCGCCGGCGAGGCTGGCGGATTTCGTGCGGCGGACCCGGGCGCTCGGGCTGATGAGCGGTCTCGCGGGCTCGCTCGAACCGCCGGACGTCGCGCGGCTCGCCGTGCTTCGGCCGGACTATCTCGGGTTTCGCGGTGCGCTCACCGACGGCCCGCGCGACGGGTCGGTGACGCTCGAGGCGGTGCGGGCGATCCGGGCGCTGATGCCGGAAGAGGCCGAGACGGGCGAAGCCGCGCCGGCGGGCGCCGGCGACCGGATCTTCGTGCGCGACTTCGACCTGCCGCTGGAGATCGGCGCCTATGGCCACGAGCGCGGGCGAAGGCAGCAGGTCCGCTTCTCGGTGGAGGCGGAGATCGACCCGATCGCGCCGGACGCACGCTCCATCGGCGCCGTCTATTCCTACGACGTCATCATCGACGCCATCCGCGCCCTGGCGGAAAGCGGCCACACGGATCTGGTCGAGACGCTGGCGCTCGATCTCACCCGGACGGTGCTCGCCGACCGCCGGGTGCATGCCGTGACGGTCCGGGTCGAGAAGCTCGAACTGGGGCCGCGGGCCGTGGGTGTCGAGATCACCCGCCGGCGCGAGCCCGGCGGCGCGTCGTAGGGCTGCTTCGCCTGCTGCGACGGCGCCTCGCCCTTTACCTTTCTCTAAGCGGATCGATCTCTCCTCCTGCAGATGTCGCGTATCGCGCGGCGACCGCATGCGGAACGGCCGGACAACAGGCCGACCGAGGGACGCACGCCGTCGGCGTGCAGGAACGCCAGAGGGCAGGGTGAAGCGATGAAGGATATCGTGGTCGTCAAGTTCGGCGGCAGCTGCGCCGCTTCTCCGGATCTCGGTCGCTGGGTGGCGGCGGTCGAGAAGGCGCGCATCCCGGTGGTGATCGTGCCCGGGGGCGGGCCGTTTGCCAACACCGTCCGCCGCTATCAGCCGCGCATCGGCTACGACGACGAGGCGGCGCACGAGATGGCGATCCTGGCGATGGAGCAGTTCGGCTGTGCGCTGGTCAGCCTCGGCACGCGCATCGTCAGGGCCCACACGACCGAGGCCATCGCGGCGGCGCTGGAGGACGGGAAAATCCCGGTCTGGATGCCGCGCGACACCGTGCTGGCGGCAGGCGAGATCCCCAAGGACTGGTGCGTGACCTCCGACAGTCTCGCCGCCTGGCTGGCGGGGCGACTGCCGGGCGCGCGGCTCTGCCTCGTCAAGCAGATCGACGTACCGGAAAGCGCCACCGTGGCCGCGCTGGCCGGGGCCGAGATCGTCGACGAATGCTTCGCCACGCTCCTCGATCCCGCGACGGAGGTCTACGTCGCCGGACCGGCGCATCTGGCGTCCGCCGCGCTGCGGCTCGACGAGGGCGAGGTTCCCGGACAGCGCGTGGCACGGCAGCACGCCGCGATGCCGGCGCCGGCAAGATGAGGCGTCGCGACCGTCTGGTCCCCGGACTTTCTGCGACAAGGCGCAGGCCGATCGGCGCAAACGTCTTTCCATATGCGCGCGGATGGCCGACATAGCCGGGATGGCGAGGGAACGACTGCTCTTTCTCACCGGGCATCTGGCCCGGCCGCGGCTCGAACGGGTGCTGACCGGGCTGGGCGAGACCGCGTTTAGCTGGGCGATCGCCGACATCGGCGTCAAGGTCGCGGCACTGGCCACCGGGGAGATCATCGAGCGGCGCCTGAAGCGGCCGGTCGAGGCGGACCGGGTGATCCTGCCGGGCCGCTGCCGCGCCGATCTCGATGCTCTCGGGGCGAGCTTCGAGGTGCCCTTCGTGCGGGGCCCGGACGAGCTGGCGGACCTGCCGGCCTTTCTGGGCCGCAAGGGCGCGCCGCCGGACCTTTCTCGCCACGACATGCGGATCTTCGCCGAGATCGTCGACGCCTCGGCACTGGGTGTCGAGGAAATCGTGCGGCGGGCCGAGCGGATGCGTGCCGCGGGCGCCGACGTGATCGACCTCGGCTGCCTGCCGGACACGCCCTTCGTGCATCTCGAGGCGTCCGTCGAGGCGCTGAAGGCGGCGGGGCATCGCGTCAGCGTCGATTCCGCCAATCCGGACGAGCTGTCGCGCGGCAACCGCGCCGGCGCCGACTTCCTGCTCAGCCTCACCGAGGACACGCTCTCCATCGCAGGAGACGGCAATGCCGTGCCGATCCTGGTGCCGGCGCGGCCGCATGATTTCGCGTCGCTCGAACGGGCCATCGCCAAGGCGCGGGAGATGGGGATCGACTTCATCGCCGATCCGATCCTCGATCCGATCCATTTCGGCTTCGCCGCCTCGCTGGTGCGCTACCACCGGCTCCGCGAGGCCTGGCCGGACGTCGAGATCCTGATGGGGACGGGCAATCTCACCGAACTGACGGACGCCGACACGTCCGGGATCACCGCGACGCTTCTCGGCATCTGCTCGGAGCTGGCGATCCGCAACCTCCTCGTCGTGCATGTCAGCCCGCATACGCGTGCGACGGTCGAGGAGCACGACGCGGCGCGGCGGATGATGTTCGCCGCGCGCGAGGATGGTGCGCTGCCGCGCGGCTACTCGGCGGCGCTGCTGCAGGTCCACGACGTCAAGCCGCATGCGGTGACGCCCGCCGAACTCGCCGAGCAGGCGATGACGATCAGGGACCGCAACTACCGGATCGAGACCGCCGAGGACGGCATCCATCTCTACAATCGCGACGGGCACTTCATCGAGACGGACGCCTTCGAGTTCTTCCCGCACCTGGAAGTCGCCGGCGACACCGGCCATGCCTTCTATCTCGGCGCGGAACTGCAGAAGGCCGAGATCGCCTGGCGGCTCGGCAAGCGCTATGCGCAGGATACGGCGCTCGACTTCGGCATCGCCGCGCCGCCGCGCGAGGACGACCGGACCCGGCTGGAAGCCGCCGGCCATACGTTGAAGGCTAAGAAGCCGTCCTCCTGAGGGAGGTCCCAAACCAACACCTCAGGCAGCAGAGAGCCAGATGCCCTATATCCGCGAGACCATCCTCACCACGACGTCGCAAGACGGCGCGGTCCACATCGCGCCGCTCGGCATCATCCAGGACGGCGCCCACTGGATCATCGCGCCGTTCCGGCCGTCGACCACGCTGGCCAACATCGAAGCCACGGGACTGGCCGTGGTGAACTACACCGACGAGGCGAAGATCTTCGCCGGCTGCCTCACCGGCCGCCGCGACTGGCCGCTCGTTGCGGTGCCGGACTGCATCGTGCCGCGGCTGGAGGCGGCGCTGTCGCACGACGTGCTCGAGGTCGTCTCGGTCAAAGAGGATGCGACGCGGCCGCGCTTTTCCTGCCGCGTGGCGGCATCCGGCCAGCATCGGCCGTTCCAGGGGATGAACCGGGCCAAGGCGGCGGTGCTGGAAGCCGCGATTCTGGTCAGCCGGCTGCACATGCTGCCGACCGAGAAGATCGAGGACGAGATCGCCTACCTGAAGATCGCCATCGACAAGACCGCCGGGCCCGAAGAGGAGCAGGCCTGGTACTGGCTGCTGGAGAAGGTGATCGACCATCTGGCGACGGTGGAGGGCAAGGGCTGAGCGCGAAGGCCGGCAGCGACGCGTCGTCCTCTGGATGGCCGGTGAACATGTGAACACAGCGTCGCGGCTTCGAACCATTCGCGCTCCCGCTCGTTCATCTCCTGATTTCGAACCGTTCCAGACTCGGCCAGCGCGGGCCGCTCTTGCGAACGACGGGACTAGGGGACTTCACCTTGATCAATCTCACCATCAACGGCACCGAGCACCAGCTCGACGCTGACGTCAGGACGTCGCTGCTCGACGCCCTGCGCGATCATCTGGCGCTGACCGGCACCAAGAAGGGCTGCGACCACGGCCAGTGCGGCGCCTGCACCGTGCTGGTCAACGGCAGGCGGATCAATTCCTGCCTGACGCTGGCGGTCATGCACGAGGGCGACGCGATCACCACGATCGAGGGCCTCGGCAAGCCGGGCAATCTCGATCCGATGCAGGAGGCTTTCCTGCATCACGACGGTTTCCAGTGCGGCTACTGCACGCCCGGCCAGATCGTCTCGGCGCTCGGGATGCTGGACGAGGTCGGGCAGGGCTGGCCGAGCCATGTCAGCGACAGCCTGGAGGGCGGAGCCGAGCTCTCGAACGAGGAGATATCCGAGCGGATGAGCGGCAATCTCTGCCGCTGCTCGGCCTACCCCAACATCGTGGACGCCATCCGCACCGCCAGCGGCAAGCGCGGCAAGGACGGAGAAACGGCATGAGAGAGTTCGAATACAGCCGCGCCGCCAGCGAGGCCGATGCCGTTCGCCTCTCGGGGGAGACTGCCGGGCGCTTCATCGCCGGCGGCACCAATCTCCTCGACCTGATGAAGCTGGAGGTCGAGATCCCGACCGGGCTGATCGACATCAGCCGGCTGCCGCTGAAGGAGATCAGCGAGACCGACGATGGCGGGCTGCGCATCGGGGCGCTGGTCGCCAACTCCGATCTCGCCGCCGATCCGCGCGTGCGCCGCGACTATCCGGTGCTCTCGCGGGCGCTTCTGGCCGGCGCCTCCGGGCAGCTCCGCAACAAGGCGACGACGGGCGGCAATCTCCTCCAGCGCACCCGCTGCTTCTATTTCTACGACACTACCGCGCCGTGCAACAAGCGCGAGCCGGGCTCCGGCTGCGGCGCCATCGGCGGGTTCAACCGCATCCATGCGATCCTCGGCGCCAGCGACAAGTGCATCGCGACGCACCCGTCCGACATGGCTGTCGCGATTCGTGCGCTGGGTGCCATCGTCGAGACGCGCAAGACCGACGGCTCGACCTCGGAAATCCCGCTCGAGGACTTCTACCGCCTGCCGGGCGAGACGCCGGAGATCGAGACCAATCTGGAGCCGGGCGAACTGATCACCGCGGTCACGCTGCCGAAGCCCGCCGGCGGCGTGCAGCTGTACCGCAAGGTACGCGACCGCGCGTCCTATGCCTTCGCGCTGGTGTCGGTGGCCGCTGTCATCCGCATGGAGGGCGGGCGCATCGCCGAGGCCCGTCTGGCGTTCGGCGGGCTTGCGCACATGCCGTGGCGCGACCCGGCGGTCGAGGCCGCGCTGGTCGGCCAGGCGCCGTCGAAGGACCTGTTCGCCAAGGCCGCCGACATCCTCCTGAAGGATGCCAGGGGCCAGGGCGAGAACGACTTCAAGATACCGCTGGCCCGCCGCACGCTCGCCGCGGTGCTCCGCGAGGCCACCGAGGGAGCTTCCTCATGAACACGCATGTGATGGACAAGGCGATCGGCGAGACCCGCCTCGATCGCGAGACGCAGGGCGTCATCGGCAAGCCGGTCGACCGCTACGAAGGTCCGCTCAAGGTTTCCGGTACGGCCCAGTACGCCTACGAACATCTGGCGGGCGAGAAGGTCGGGTACGGCTTCGTGGTGACGGCCGGCATCGGCAAGGGCAAGATCGTCAGGGTCGACACGCTGGCGGCGGTTTCCGCCCGCGGCGTGCTGGCCGTGGTCGAGGGGGACAAGGTGCTGCGCGCCTCGGCGCAGCCGATGAGCCCGGCGGCGCAGACCATCGACGGCGAGGTCTTCCACTACGGCCAGCCGGTGGCGATGGTCGTCGCCGAGAGCTTCGAAGCGGCGCGCCACGCTGCCAAGCTGGTGACGGTCGAGTACGAGAAGGCCGACGGGCGCTACGATCTTGCCAAGGTGCAGCATACCGGCGTGCCGTCGCAGCGGGGCGTCATGCCCTCCGACACCGAGCGTGGCGATTTCGAGAAGGCCTTCGCCGCGGCCGAGGTGCAATTCGACCAGACCTACACGACGCCGTCGCATCATTCGGCGGCGATGGAGCCGCAGGCGACGGTGGCGAAGTGGGACGGTGACCAGCTGACGGTCTGGTCCTCGTGCCAGCTGCTCGAGACCAATGTCCAGCAGATCGCCAGCGGCGTCGGCGTGTCCGTCGACAAGGTGCGGCTGCTGAGCCCCTATATCGGCGGCGGCTTCGGCAACAAGCTCGGCATCGGCCCTGATGGTGTTCTGGCGGCTCTGGGTGCGAAGGCGGCCGGACGGCCGGTCAAGCTCGCGCTCACGCGGCAGACGGTGTTCCAGGCGACGTCGCGCCGGTCGGAGACCATCCAGCGCATCCGCATCGGGACGACGAAGGAGGGCCACATTACGGCCTTCGCCCACGAGACCTGGGCGGCCAATTCGCCCGGCAACGGCTTCTTCGAGCCGGCGGGCGTCTCGAGCGTCTTCCTCTATGCCGGCAAGGACCGCAAGATCATGCACCGGCTGTGCGAGACGGACGTGCTGATGACCTCGGCGGTGCGGGCGCCGGGCGAGGCGGTCGGCATGCTGGCGCTCGAGAACGCCATGGACGAGATGGCCGAACGTCTGGGCCTCGACCCGGTCGAGTTCCGCAAGCGGAACGAGCCGCCCGTCGCGCCGCAGGACGACGTGCCGTTCTCCTCGCGCAAGCTGCTCGAATGCTACGAGGAAGGCGCGCGGCTGTTCGGCTGGGAGAAGCGGCCTGCCAAACCCGGCACGATCCGCGAAGGCGAATGGCTGATCGGCTACGGCATGGCCGCGGCGTCGCGCGCCAACTCGCTGATGAAGTCGTCGGCCGAGGTCGAACTGGCGGCCGACGGCCGGGCCGCGGTGCGAACGGCGATGACCGACATCGGCACCGGCACCTACACGATCCTGCAGCAGATCGCCGCCGAGATGCTCGGCCTGCCGCTCGACCGGGTCGATGTCGTGCTGGGCGACACCTCCCTGCCGGCCTCGTCCGGCTCTGGCGGATCCTGGGGCGCCAACAGCGCCGGCTCGTCGGTCTACGTCGCCTGCGAATCCCTGATCGGCACCCTCGCCCAGCGGCTTGGCGTCGAGGCGGAGGGTCTGACGCTGAAGGACGGCCATGCCATCGCCGGCAACCGCCAGATCCCGTTCGCCGAGATCCTGGCAGGCGAGAGCCTGTCGGCCACCGGCACGATCGAGCCTGGCAAGACGTCGGACAGCTTCAACCAGGCCAGCTACGGGGCGCATTTCTGCGAGGTGGCGGTCAACTCCGTCACCGGAGAGACGCGGGTCCGGCGGCTCCTCACCGTCGCTGCGGCCGGGCGGATCCTCAACGAGAAGACCGCCACGTCGCAATGCTATGGCGGGCAGATCTGGGGCATCGGCTCGGCGCTCACCGAGGAACTGGTGACGGACAAGCGCACCGGGCTGCTCGTCAACCACGACCTCGCCGAGTACCACGTGCCGGTGAACGCCGACATTCCGCAGCTCGAGGTCGTGCTGCTTCCGGAGCGCGATCCGCAGGCGAGTCCCCTCGCCGGCAAGGGCATCGGCGAACTGGCACTGGCCGGGGTCGGCGCGGCGGTGACCAATGCGATCTACAATGCCTGCGGCGCCAGGGTGCGCGACTACCCGATGACGCTCGACAAGGTGCTGGCGGGAATGCCCGACGAGATCTCCGACGCGGCCTGACGATCCGGGGGACGGGCTTGCGGCCCGTCCCCCGCGCATCCGGTCGCATCGCCGCGATCAGGCGGCGCGTGTCCTGAAGGGGCTGGCCAATGCCGGGCCGAAGATCCGGTAGGTGTCCCGCCCCGCGGCTTTCGCGGCGTAGAGAGCCGTGTCGGCGCGGATGAACAGCTCCGAGGCTGGACAGTTGCCGACCGGCGCAATGCCGACGGAGGCGCCCGACACGAGTTCGTGCGGGCCGCAGCCCACCGGCTGGCGAAGTGCCTCGACGATCGATTCTCCCAGTGCAGCGAGCTTGTCGGCATCGTAGGCGGGGCCGAGCAGCAAGGCGAACTCGTCGCCGCCGATCCGGGCGACGAGATCGGCATCCCTGCCAAGGTGTTCGAGGCGGCGGGCGACGGCCCTCAGGCAGTCGTCGCCGCTGGCGTGGCCATATGTGTCGTTGATCTCCTTGAAGCCGTCGAGGTCGACCAGCAGCAGGGCGCCGCCTTCGCCCTTCGCCAGAGAGGGAAGTTCGTCCTGGAAGCGGCTGCGATTGGCCAAGCCCGTCACCAGGTCGAATTCAGCTAGGTAGCGGGTCCGGTCGAGCAGGATCTTCTCCTCGGTGATGTCCTGCTTCATGCCGAAGATGCGCACTGGCCGGCCCTTCTCCGACTCCACCGTCGCGGTGATGCGGAGCCAGCGGCGACGGCCGGCCATCGTGACGATCTCGGTGTCCAGGCTGAATCCCGAGCGCTCCTCGATCGCCCGGCTGCGAAGCGCTTCGAGCGCCTTGCGCGACTCCGGCGGATAGCATTCGAGCGTCCTGGCCCGGTCGAGCGGAGCGCCGCGCGGCAGATCGAATATGTCGTAGACGACATCGCTCCAGGTGAGCGACTCGTCGGCCAGATCGCACTCCCAGACGCCGATCCGGGCAGCGGCCGAGGCGCATTCGAAGATCTCGCGGCTACGGGCAAGGCATTCGGCCTGCCGGCGGATCACGGCTTCCTGTTCGGCGATCTGGCGGCGCAAGGCGACCAGCATCACGTCATCCTCGCGTGACGCGGACACAAGCTGGTTCACGTGGTCTGCCACAACCCGCCCCGATGGGCCGGCATTTCCTTCCGCGTTGGGAAGCCGGCACTGGGAGCGGTCGGCGCACTGCGAGAACATCGATGGCAACCGGCTCGCGGTGCCGCATGATCCACATCTCATCAGGCGTCGTCTCATCAGGCCGGCGTCCATTCTCCGGAGTCGGCCGAAATCCTACCGGCGCCGCGTTAACGCTTGGTTTGCCGGCCACGCAATCGTTCGCGGCCGTGTCGGGCTGCTGCGATGGGCGGCTAGCTGGCCGACGGGGCCAGGGCGCCCGGCAGATGATAGGCCGCCATATGGCGGACGTAGTCGGCCTTGCCAAGATCGACGCCGGCATGCCGCAGGATCGCGTAGGCGGTGACCAGGTGGAAATAGAATTGGGGGAGCGCCCAGTCGCGGACGTATTCCGATCCGCTCATCCGGAACGCCATGCCGTTCGGCAGCCGCAGGTCGACGACACGATCCGCACCGGCATCGATCTGCTCCGCCGATGCCGCGCGAAGGGCAGAGCACGTCTCGGCGATCTGGCCTTGCAGTCCCGCCGGGGTCTCCTGGCGCGCCAGCATCAAAGGCACCTCCAGACCCTGCAGCCGGGCGAGGGCCTCCACCACCTGGATGCAGCTGAAGCGGACCTGCTCGGCCAGGGGAAACATGTCCGGCGCCAGCCGCGCGTCGATAGCGTCGGCCGCGGCGTCGCCCAGCCGGGTCTCGGCCTTCTCCAGGAAGCCGGAAAGCGACTCGAGCATCTGCGTGAAAGTCGGGACGATCAATTTGTGGAGCGACATGGACTTTCCTCCTCGGTCCGGTTTCTCGCCGGCAAAGCGCGGCGCTTCGCTGCTCCCGGCGGGGCGTCGGTCAGTCGCGCCGTGCCGCGAGCAGCGCCAGCGCCGCCGCCGGTGCCGCGCGGCAGACGGCGTCCCGCTTTTCGGCCGGGCAGTCCATGAGGTCGGAGAAGTCGACGACGCCGCGGTCGAGCCGCGCCGCCAGGCGGCGCAGCACGGGTCGGCCGGTGCCGGCGATCACCACCGGGGCGTCGTCCGTCAGATCCTCCCGCGACAGAACCCGCAGCGCTGCGTCGTGAATCCGGCGGATCTGTGCCTCGGCAAAGGCGTGCCCCAGCCACTCCCAGGCTCCGTCGGTGCCGTCCGCGGCATCCATGCCGATCATCCGGGCGAGGCGCCGGCGCGAGCCCTCCGGCGTCTTCGCCTGCCCGTCGGCGGAAGCGTGAAGGTCGTCGGCTTCTTCCAGCACGCCGACGATCCGCTGCACGTCGGCCATGCTGGCGAAGAACTCGTTCATGACGGGTACCGCGCGGCCGGCGAAGGGCACCTCGCTTGCCACCGCCATCAGGGGCGTGCGGGTGTAGCCCTGATAGACCAGTTCGCCCGTCCCGAGCCGTTCCGCGTCAGTGGCGCCGGTCGCCCGCACCGTCCCGCCGGCCACGGGCACCAGATCGGTCGTGGTCGAGCCCATGTCGAGGAACAGCGCCTCCTCGATCGCCCCGGCTGCGAGCGCGGCACTGGCGTGCCAGTTCGCCGAAGCGATCTGGGGCAGGTAATCGGATGCGGCCTCGGGCTGCACGAATCCGGCAGCGCCGGCATAGATGGCGACGTCGCCGGCAAGCCGCTCGGCGAAGAGCCGCGTCAGCCTGTCCACGCCCTCGCCGCGCGAGGCGAAGACGTCCGAAAGCTCGCCGGTCATGGTGACGGCATGGCGGTCGACGCCCTCGCTCTCGGCCAGGATCGTCGCCAGCGCGTCGTCGAGCCGGTCGAGGCCCTGCCAGAGCGGGGTCGGCTCCTGCCACACCCTGACGATACGGTCCCCGTCGGCAAGCGCCGCCTTCAGATGCGCGCCGCCCACGTCCCACCCCAGCACTCTCGCCATGCCTTGCCCGTCCGTTTCTGCTACGGCCCTTCCTATAGCACCGAAGCATGGCGGCGCGAGCCGAGGATCAAGATGCAGATCATCCCGGTACTCGATATCAAAGGCGGCCTGGTCGTGCGGGGGGCCGGCGGCGACCGGGCCCACTACCAGCCGATCGTGACCCCGCTCGCCGCCGGTCCGGATCCCGTGGCGGTGGCCAAAGGGCTGATGTTGCTGGCAAAGTTTCCGGCGTTCTACGTCGCGGATCTCGACGCGATCGAGGGCCGGCCGGCGAACGATTCGGTGCTGGCGAACCTTCTGCAGGCGTTTCCGCAGACGCAGTTCTGGATCGACGCCGGCGTGCGGACCCGCGGCGATGTCGAGCGGATCCTGAAGGTGCCGCGCCAGGTTCCGGTGATCGGATCGGAATCGATCGCCGACTCTGGCGTCGCGACCGACTACGCTGGCAGCGACCGCGTCGTGCTGTCGCTCGACTTCCGGGGCGAGACGTTCCTGGGCCCGGCGCAACTCCTCGATGAGGCCGCGCGCTGGCCGGGCCGCGTCGTGGTCATGACGCTGGCGAAGGTGGGCAGCGGCGCCGGGCCGGATATGGCGCGGCTAGCGGAGATCGCCGCCAAGGGCGGCGGACGCGCGCTGTTCGCGGCCGGCGGCGTAAGGGGCCCCGAGGACGTCGCGGCGTTGCAGCGTGCGGGAATCGCCGGAGCGCTGGTTTCGACGGCCCTGCATGACGGCCGGCTGCAGCCGGAGGATCCGGGAGATCCGGCTTAGTATCGTGGGCTTGCGCTGCCCCGGTCAGATGGCCGGACCAGGGTTCGTCTGACCGACCAGCCAGGCGATCGCCCGATCGAAGTCGAAATCCTCTGTGACAAGGTCTTCGAGCTGGAATGGGCAGCCAACAAGCATGTCCGCACCGATGTCGCGTCCATGCTCGCGCAACGCCGCCCGCACCACACGGAGCGCCAGACGCCAAGACTGCTCCAGGTCGAGGCGCCGGCGCATCGACGGCGTGTATCTCTGCACGAGATCGGCGTGAAAGATCGTCGTCTCGGTGCGCCAATGCGGGAGTGCGCGGGACGCGGGATCGGAACGGGCCTTGATGAGGTGGATGAAGATGTTGCGGATCTGGCTCTCGACCGCGTTGAGCTCCGCTCTCCCCAAATCTTCGATCTCCTCGGCGACGATCATGATGTCCAGCGCCTTCGGCAGGTCGGAGCAGAGGCTGGGCAGGCTTCGTATCAGTTCCGCCTGATCCTGCGACCATGCGAAGAAATCCGAAGTATGCACGGTGCGGCCGGGCAGGGCGTTGTTGCTCATGACATGCTCCACGTGGCCGTTGGACAGGTCGTGGCCTGAAAGGCTCCGCCGGCGGATCCTCAGATTAACCTGCGGCTCACGCTACGGGAATACCCGCGCCGGGACAGCCTCTCGGCTTGGCCGGACGTGGCCGTACAGTCTCGAGCCCTGCTCACAAAAAAAGGGGCCACGCGGGCCCCTTTTCATTGTCGCCTTCCGAAGAGGAAGACCGGGTCCTACTGGAACCCGAATTTGGCGGCCAATCGCCGGAGAAGGCCGGCGGGTATCGCCGGCTTGGTGTCTTCCCCGGGATGGTTTCTTGTCTAAGCCCCGGCGAAAGGATGCGCTGCGGAACCCTTCTTGGAGACGACCTCGGCTGCGGTCGGCGTGCCCTTGATGGCGCGCTCGATCGACTCCATCGTCGCCTGGTAGTTGTAGTCGCGGATCTTCGCGTCGTCCTCGGCTTCCCAGTGGATGAAGACGCCGACGCAGATGAACAGGTCGTCGGCTTCGGCAGCCGGGATGATGCCCTTCTCGACGGAGTCGGCGACGGCGCGCGCGACGGCGGTCTGGGCGGGGCCGAACATCTGGACCGCCTGCTTGGCGCCCTTGATGGTGACCTTGTTGAACATCACCGTGTTCGGCTTGCAGGGCAGGTTCGGCGCGACCACGGCGAGGAGGGTGGTGAAACCGTCCTTGTTGTTCGTCAGCGAGTTGCAGAACGCGGACTCGGCGGCCGAGCCGCGGGGTCCGATGATGAGGTCGATGTGGGCAACTTCGTTGCCTTCGCCGACGAGCGATTCGCCGACCATCACCTTGTTGATGGTTGCCATGAGCAGTTCCTCCAAAAAACGTTGCGCCAACCTGTCCGGCGTTGTCGCCGGCCGGCTAAGATCTTCCGAATCCGGAAAGGCCGAACCCTCGTCGCGCCGATGGCCACGACGACTGCCGTCCTCCCCTTCGCCGAACCCACGTGGTCCGGCCCACGGCTACCCTTGTTGGCGGCATCCCCCATGGGACCGGTTAGCCAGATAGCGCAGGGGTCAAGATGGACCCCGACGGCGGACAGTCAATCATCACAACTATGCTTCTGCAAGGATTCTCGCGAAAAGACTGGCGACGGTGAGGTCGGCGCAGGTGCCGGGGTTCAGCTTCTTGCGCTTGAGCTCACCGTCGAAGGCGAGCGCTGCCTCGAGCGCTTCGGCGGGATCGTCGATTCGTTCGAGGCGACGGGCGAAATCCGCCATGCGTCGGCGCAGGGCCTCGGCCTGCAGGATACCGTGTTTGCGGGCGACGTGACTGTCGGCAAACCTTGTCGCGAAGGCGAGATAGGCCGCCAGCGGCGGCCCGAGACCGGGGGCGGACGGCGCGCCTTCGGCAGCGGCCAGCGCGGGGACGCCGATCTCGAAGATCTCCGCAAACCCGTCGGCATACTGGCGCGCGACGAGATCGCGATCGCCGGCCAGCCGCATCGCGGCGACGAGCCCGATCGCGGGCGGCCGGCGGACGTCATGCTCGGCTTCCTCGCCGAGGCCGCCGGGGGAGGCGAGGGCGATGGCTGCATAGGCATCTCTCGCATCGTCCGGGGTCAGTTCCGCGAGCACCCCCAGAAGCGCCTCGCGCAGCGCTTCGGTGCCTTGGCCGGCGCCACTTTCGGCGGCGGCGGCCAGCGGCGCGGCGAGCAGCACGATGCCGAGATTGGCGTTCAAGCCCACGGCAGCCCAGCTGGCACGGGTGGCTCCAAGGATTCGTGCACCGACAACGGCGCCCGGCTGCGCGATGAAGGGCGCCGAAGCGGCGGCGCTGGCCTCGAACGTCGCCGCCTCCATGCCATGGCCGGCGGCGAAGCGATGGACGTTGCCGGGCTTCACCGCATCGAGTTCGGCGCGGCAGGCGGCGAGGAAGGCGGCCTCGATGGCGGCCGGCGACAGGCTCATGCCGGGAGTGCGGCCCGCGCCCCGGCGCGCTCGCCCGCCGCGCCGATCAGCGCCAGTAGGTCGGCGGCGCGGATGGCGGCGATGTCCTGCCCGCTGGCGCGCTTCAGCCCCGTCCATGCGGGCATCGAGTTGACCTCGATCACCTGGACCCGCCCGTTCTCGTCGCGGAGGAGGTCGACGCCGCAGAAATCGCCGCCGACAGCCTTCGTCGCCGCCACGGCCATCGCCTCGAACTCGGGGTCCGGCAGCATCGGCAGGGCCTCGGCGCCCTGCTTGATGTTGGTGATCCAGCCGGCGGATTCGCGCCGCATGGCTGCGACCGGACGGCCGGCGGAGACGAGGATCCGGACGTCCGCGAAGCGGCCGCCCACGGCGACGCCGGCGAAGTGCTGGAGATAATAGACCCCGCCGGCGGTCTCCGATTCGGCCGGCAGGTCCGCCTCCGACGCAATCAGCTTCAGGCCTTTGCCCTGCGCCCCGAAGAGCGGCTTCAGCACCATCGGGCGCGCCTCGCGGGCAAGCAGCCGGGCTGCCTCGGCCCGGGTCTCCACGGCATAGCTGCGCGGGCTCGGGATGCCGGCCCGGGCGAGGAGGAAGCTCGTCGCCGACTTGTCGACGCAGTTCTCCACGGCCCGCGCGTCGTTGGAGACGATGACGCCGAGGCGCGACAGCGCGTGCAGCACGCCGAGGCGGCGCGTGACCTGCTCGAAGCTGCCGGCATCCATGGTCCGGACGCAGACGGCGTCGGGCAGGGCCTGGCCGAAGCCCGGGATCGCCAGCCCGTGCGGCGCCCCGGTGTCGAAGCCGATGGCCGCCAACTCGACGGCGCGGATTTCCGCGCCGCGATCGCCGAAGGCGCCGATCAGCTCCCGCGCATGCCGATCGATCCCCGCCGTCACCAGGAGGATCTGCGGGGCCTTGGCGTTCTGCGGCGCCGGAACGTGCACGAACGCCGCCTCAGCCGAAGGAGGCGTCGACGAGTGCCGCGTCGACCGCCCCGCCCCGGAACGTCTCGCCGGTCTCGAGTGCCACCACCGCGACTTCCGCCGGAGAGAACAGCATCGGGTCGATCTTGTAAAAATCGCCCTCGTAGCGGCGGAAGATGTCGGCGAAGGGCGTGCCGAAATCGCCCGCCGTCGAACTCGGCAGGCGCTCGGCGAGATCCTTCGCCTCGGCCGCCGGGCCCGTGACGTGCAGCAGGACCCGCCCGCCGTAGATGACCGCGTCGTTGGTCCGCCCCATCGCGGTGACGAAGTCGGGATGCGGGGGCGCCAGCGGCGCCGTCCCCATGCCCTCGACGATGCGCGACAGGTCGAATTTCAGCTCGTGCGCCTTGTGCAGCGCCACCTCGACAACGCGGCCGACGATCTGGACCGAGCCGGCAAGGCTCTGCGTGGGAGCGAAGACGATGGTCAGGTTCTCCGGCGCGACGTCGCAATCGGCGGCGATGCGGCGAACCAGCGGCTCTGGCGGCGGGCCACCGGCCTCCAGCACGAGCACGGCGAACTCGCCGCGATCGGCATAGGCGATGTCCTTGAACAGCGACTCGCGGCCGGCGAGCGCGCGCGCCGGTCCGGAGCCCATGGAGAAATAGTGCTCCTCGCCCTCGTCGCTGGCGAGCTGCCAGCCGGCATACTGGCTGCCGAGGCAGGCGATGACCGGACTGGCGCTGCGCGCCGTCAGCGTGAAGGGCCAGCGCGCGAGATAAGGCGCCGGACCTATTGCCACGTCGCCGAGGCCGCCAAGGCAGATCTCGGTCATCAGCCGGCCGGCCTCCAGGCTTCCCTGCACCTTGGCGCCAGCATCGATCAGCGTCTCGCCGGCGGCGCCGGTGGAGACCGCCACGCGCAGCTCGGCGGCCCGCGTCCGCATCGTCTCGACCAGCGGGAGCGCCCCCGCATTGACCGACAAATTCCCCGTCCGGCTCATGCCGCTTTCCTCTCGAACCGCTCCTGCAATTCCGCGACGCGCCGTTCGAACAGCGCCCTCGCGGCCTCTTCCGTTGCCGCCTCGGCCACCACGGTGCACAGCGGCTGGCCCGCCGCGAAATGCGCGGGCGGTGTCGACCGGTCGCGGGTGAAATCCGGCCAGGCAAAGCCCGGCGAAAGCTCGACGTCCCTATCCGCCCAGGCAAGGCCCGTGGCGCGGATCGGACGGGCGAGCGATACATGCTTCGGAAGCTGGCCGCGACAGGCCGCCAGATGCAGCGCCAGCAGCGGCTGGTGCTCGCTCTCGAAGACGTCGAGCGTGGCGCCGGCCCGGGCGTTGATCTCGAGCAGAACCGGGCCTTCCTGCGAAAGGACGAAATCGGCGCTGGCAAGGCCCTTCAGCGGCTGGCGGGCGAGGATCGCCGCGACCGCCGCCTGCATGGCGTCGGCGTGCGGCCCCGGATCCGGCAGCGGCCCGACGGCGCCACCATAGCGCCAGGGCTCGGCGGCGGAGGGGGCGCACCATTGCCGCGTGAAGCCGAGAAAGGCGCACTCTCCACCAGCCGCGACGAACGCCAGCGAGAGGCGGTCTCCGGCGACGAAAAGCTGGTAATAGCGGTCCGGCGCCGGCGGATGACCGGCCGCCGCCACGACATGGCTGCCGCCGGCGCCGCCGATCTTCTTCGACAGCCAGTTCCGCCCATCCTCTGGCGGGTCGCGGCGGATCGGCGGGTGCGCGACGCCGGCCGCCGCACAGAGCGCGGCGAAGCGTTCGGGGTCCTTCAGCCGCCGCTGCGTGGCCGCGTCCGTGCCCAGGATCGGCCAGCGCTCGCCGATCGCCTCCAGCAGTTCCGGCCGGTCCTCGAAGCCGGCACCGTGGACGAAGCCCATCGGCTCCATCCCGTCGGCCAGGCGCTCCAGCGCGGCAATCAGCGCCGCGCCGTCGAACCCGTCCGGATAATGGCCGTGCAGGACCTCGCTGCGCCGGGCCGCGGCCGCAAGGTCGGCGTCGCCGAAGAAGTCGAGCGCCAGTGCGTCGATGCCGGCGAGACGCGCGCTCTCGGCGATCTGGCGCGCCGAGAAGGCGGCGACGAGCAGGGCCGGCCGGCTGCTCACGACACCAGCGTTCGCGCGAGCTGGAAGGCGTCGCGGAAGTCGAGGACCTGCGGCTCCTCCGCCTCGATCATGCGCTTGAGGAGACCGTATTCGGTCTTCGACTTCATCGGCCCGACAGCCAGCGCGCCGATGCCGAGCGCATCCGTGCCCGCGATCGGCGCCTCGTCGGCCATCACGTCGATGCCCTCGAGCCCCATCGGCGGCACGGCATTGACGTCGGCTGCCACGAGCAGCCGCGTCGCGGCCTTCAGCTGGTCGGCCCCGAGCACCTGGACGCCGGCCTTGGCGGCCGAGAGGATCACCTCGACCTCCCGGACGATCGCCGTGTTCTTCTCGTTGCTCGACCCGTCGACCGCCTCGACGTCGGCGCCGAACCGCTCCTTCATTTCCCGGGCGCGGGCCTCGACGCGCTCGAGCCCGCTATAGCCGACGATCTGCACCCTGGCGCCTTCCAGCGCCGCGATCACGGCGGCGCAGTAGCCGACGACGCCGGTGGCCCCGAAGACGGCGATGGTGACGTCCTTCAGCGCCTTCTGCTTCTTGTTCTTCAGGGTTCGCTCGACGCAGGCGACCATGGCCGCGGCGGTGGTGAACGAACCGGCCGGGTCGGCCATGATGTTGCACGCGAAGGGCGGCACCAGCGCCTGCTTCGCCGCGTCGATCATGTCGAGCGCCAACACCGCGTCGTCGCCGCCGAAGAACACGGCGCTCCTGACGCCGACATTCGGCGGGCGGGAGAAGATGATGTCCTGGACGAGGTCGGCGACCTCGTCCATCGCCACCTCCTCGTAGGGCACGACGGCGTCATAGCCGGCGTCGAGCGCCATGTTCACGTCGAACGGGCTGACGTGCTTGTGGGGCGTCAGCATGTGCAGGATGTTCTTCTCGGCCATTCCGGTGTTCCTCCAGTTCAATGTCGCTTGCCCGCGTGCCGGGCGTCGAAAATGTCGGTGTTCTGCCTGCGGCGTCTCAGCCGGTGCCGGCGATGCGCCGCAGCGGCGAGCGCTCGACGCGCGCGCCGGCGTTGCGCCCCGCGACGACGCGCAGCGTCAGTCCCGCCTCGGCCGCGCGATCGCCGA
>DASYHY010000048.1:0-2589 GCA_036252795.1 Aurantimonas sp.
GGCTACCGCGTCCTGCCGCGCTCGGAGGCCATGTGCCGGGCGACGCTGCGCAAGATGGGCGTGCAGTTCGTCGACGTCGCGCCGGTCGGCAAGGGCAAGGGCTGCGGCATCGCCCATCCGGTGAAGATCACCGCGATCGCGGAGGGCGTCGCGATGAAGCCGGCGGCGACGCTGAATTGCGGCGCGGCCGTCCGGATCTCGCAATGGGTCGAGGACGAGGTGAAGCCGGCGGGGCGCTGGAAGATGTGGAAGCGGCCGACGGCGGTGCTCAACGCCTCGTCCTATCGCTGCTCGCGCATCGCCGGCTCGCGCACCGTCTCTGAACACGCCAGCGGCAACGCGCTGGACGTGCGCGGCTTCCAGTTTTCCGACGGGTCGCTGTTCGACGTCGAGAAGAAGGGTTTCTTCTCCTTCCGGCAGAAATCCTTCCAGAGCGCGGTGCGGGAATCGGCCTGCCGCTATTTCGGCACCGTGCTCGGCCCGGGCTACAACCACGCGCATCGCGACCATCTGCATCTCGACGCCAAGAACCGCCGCCGGGTGGTCTGCAAGTAGGGCGGAACTCAGGCGGGCGGCGACTCCGGCGGGACGGCGACCGGGCGCCCGGCCTCGTCGATCGCCACCATGACGAAGGAGGCCTCGGTCACCTTGATGCGCTCGCGGGTCAGATGGCGCTGCGCCCAGGCCTCGATGGACAGCGAGATCGAGGTGCGGCCGACCCTGTCGATCACCGAATAGACGCAGAGCGTGTCGCCGATCTTCACCGGCTTGCGGAAGGTCAGCGCGTTGACGGCGACCGTGGCGACGCGGCCATGCGCCCGCTCGGCGCCGCGAATGCCGGCGGCCAGGTCCATCTGCGCCATCACCCAGCCGCCGAAGATGTCGCCATTGGCGTTGGCGTCGGCCGGCATCGCCGGCACCCGCATGGTCAGTTCGCCCTTCGGCTGGTCGTCTTCGGCGTCCATCATCCCCTCCATGCCGTCCGATTGATAGCAGAAGCGGGATGGCGTGCCAGAGGCCGCGACTCAGCCCGGGTCGCGGGCCGGCCGCCGCCGGGAGGGCGGCGAGCGCAGCGGGACGAGCTCGACCGCCAGCATGGCGGCGAAGATCAGGATGCAGCCGACAATGCCGATCGCGGCGATGCGCTCGCCGAGCAGCAGAGCGGCGAAGAGGGCTGCGAACAGCGCTTCCGACGACAGGAAGATCGCCGCCTGCGCCGCCGTCGTGTGACGCTGGCCGATGATCTGCAGCGTGAAGGCGAGGGCGGTCGAGAAGAGGCCGCCATAGACGATCTCCGGCCAGGCGGCGGCAAGCGCCGCAAGCGTCGGGGCTTCCAGCGCCAGCATGCCGACGCCGGCGAGCACCGCCACCACGGCGAACTGGACGAAGGACAGCGTCAGCGGCCGGCCGGTCGGCCCGGCGAGCACGCCGATGGCGATGATCTGCAGGGCGAAGAACACCGCGCAGGCGACCATCAAGAGATCGCCGAAGCCAGGCGGGGCAACGCCGCCGCCGCCGAGCAGCACGATGCCGGCGAAGGCGGCGAAGGCCGACGGCCAGACCACCCAGTGCGGGCGGGCGCGCAGGAGGAGGAAAGCGAGGATCGGCGTGAAGACGACGTAGAGCCCGGTGAGGAATCCGGCATTGGTCACCGAGGTGGCGACGATGCCGATCTGCTGCAGGATCGCGCCGGAGAACAGCAACAGACCGACCAGCACGAAGCCGGCGCGCGCCGGAAGGCGGAGCGGCATTTCCGCCCGGCGTGCCTCGATGATGGCGAAGGGCATCAGGGCCACGGCCGCGACGGCGAACTTGGCCGCCGTGTAGGTCCACGGGCCAACGGCATCCATGGCCGTCGCCTGCGCGACGAAGCCCATGCCCCAGACGGCACCGGCGAGCAGCAGCAGGAGATTGGCGCTGAGACGCGACATGGGCGGGTCATCCGGATGCGGGAGAGGGTCGCGGACCGGCTAGCCGAGGTCGGGGGAGGGCGCAAGGGCGGGAGCCGGAGGCGGGCGGGATCAGCAGCCTCGGCGACAGGCATCTCGACGGAAATCGTGGCAAGGCAGCATCATGCCCTAGATGGCCTCACCAGAACCTCATCCTGGAGACCAAGCCGCTCAAGTGGCGTCACGCGCGGAAGCGGAGCCCGACCGAACTCACGGAGGAGCGTAGCCATGCAGATGAACGCCCGGAACGGCAGCCGTGGAGTCTGGCATGTGGGCTGACCTTTCGACGACGGTTCTCCTCGGGGCGTTTCTGGCAGCCGCCGTCGTGATCTTCTTTTCGGGCCTGCGGATGACGGGTCTGGCGGACAGACTGGCGGACCGCACCGGCCTCGGGGAGGCGATCATCGGGGCGGTGCTGCTCGGCGCCGCCACCTCGCTCAGCGGCATCATCGTTTCGGTCACCGCGGCGCTCGACGGGCGGGCGTCGCTCGCCTTCGCCAACAGCGTCGGCGGGATCGCGGCGCAGACGGTGTTCCTGGCCGTCGCCGACATGTTCTATCGCAGGGTCAATCTGGAACATGCCGCCGCCGACCTCGGCAACGTCTTCCAGGGCATCGTCCTCATGGTCCTGCTGACGCTG
>DASYHY010000049.1:0-4611 GCA_036252795.1 Aurantimonas sp.
ACCTGCCGGTGCCGAGCGCCTATCTGACGACGTCGCGCGGCTGCAAGGCGTTCTGCACCTTCTGCACCGTGCCCAACGTCGTGCGCGGCATGGGCGAGGCGACCTATCGCATGCGGGACCCGCGCGACGTCGTCGACGAGATGGAGGCCTGCGTACGGGACCTCGGCGTTACCCGCTTCTACATGGCCGACGACAATTTCCTCGGTTACGGCGAGGCCAGCAACCGGCGCATGATGGCATTTGCCGACGAGATCCTGCGACGCGGGCTCGAAATCCGCTTCCATGCCGAATGCCGGGTCGACTCGCTGGTGCCGGAGACCTTGCTGAGACTGCGCAAGGCGGGCTTCGACCAGATCCTGTTCGGCCTCGGATCCGGCTCCGCCAAGACCCTCAAGCGCTGGGCCAAGGGCCAGAGCGTCGCCGAGAACGAGGCTGCGATGGCGCTCGCGCGGCAACTTCGGCTCGACGTGATGCCGAGCATCATCCTGCTCGACTGGGAATCCGGGCTGGACGAGGTCGCCGAGACCGTCGGCTTCATCGAGCGGACGCAGCTGTGGCGGTCGAGCCAGCCGCTGTGGCTGGTCAACAGGCTGAAGGTTCACTGCGGCACGGCTGCCGCGCGGCGCCACGACAAGGTCCGCGGCAGGTCGGTCCTCCCGCCGCTCGATCCGGGCAGCGCCCCAAGCCGCGCTCGCTGGTGCGCTGCCGCGACCTACCAGAAGACGCCGATCGAGAACCCGCATGTCGCCGCCTTCTGGTCGGCGCTCAACGGCGAGGCGAACCGCTGGTCGGTGCTCATCGACGAGGTGCTGCCGCCGCTGCTCAAGACATTGCGCGACGGCGCGCGCAGGGGCGACGGCGCCGCGCTCGACCGCATCCGCCGGATCGCCGCCTATCGCCGCTCCATCGGCGGCGCGCTCGCGGAACTGATGCGCCGTCTGGTCGACGAGGCCGTCGAGCGGGAGCGTTCCGGCCGCGCGCCGGGAAGCCTCGCAGCCAGCGCCCGATGCGTGGTCGCTGCCTTCGAGGCAGAGCACTTTCCCGGCGGCATCGACCTGTGGCTCGCACCGATCCCTGCCCGGCCGGTCGTCACGCGCCTTCCTGATCCTGTCCGGCAAAAGGCCGTCGCGGGTCGGCCCATTTGAGTGTCCCCGCGATCTCGATCGTCGTGCCGACCGCAGGCAAGCCCGAGCGGCTGATCCTCGCGCTGCATTCGCTGCTCGCCCAGAGCATCGGCCCCGAGGCATTCGAAACCATCGTCGTCGCCGACGGACCGGCGGCGGGAACCGACGAGGCGGTGGCCGCGGCACAGGCGGCCGGCCTGCCGACCCGGCTGCTGCGGATGCCGCCGACGGGACAGGCGGCGGCGCGCAATTGCGGCGCGGCGGCAGCTCGTGCCGCGCATCTGTTGTTCATGGACGACGACGTCCTGCTGTCACCGGGCTATCTCGAGGCGGCACGGGATCTGCTGGCCGGCGACCGGCACCGCATCGTGCGCGCGCCGGTCTATCTCCTGCGCTACCTCGCCCCGTTCCGCGATCCCGAGCGCGGCATACGCCACGACGGCAGCACGGTCCCGCCGGATTCCGCGCTCGCAAGCCGACTCGTGACCCGCGCGATGATTCGCGGGGACTGGCCGGCCATCGCGCGGCAATGTATCCACCGCAACCGCTTCGAGCGGCTCGTCAGCAAGGTGCTGGCCGAGGGCCCCGACGGCGAGCGGTGGCTCGGCTATTCCGGCTCCGGCGTGGCGCTCCACCGCCGGATGTTCGGTGAGGTCGGCGGCTACGATGCCGGCTTCGGCTTGCGCTGGGGCGCCGAGGCGATTGAACTCGGCTATCGCCTGATGCGGCTCGGCGCGACCGTCATCGAGGCCGGCGGCATTCTCTCGGCGCACATGGACCATCCGCGCCAGACCGCGATGCACAGCTTCGGCGAGAGCTTCGACTATTTCTTCGCCAGGCACCGCGATCCGGCAATCCGCCGCGTCGAGGCGAAGATCCTAGGCAACGATCGGCGCCCGGGCGCGATGGCCTCAGCGGTCGAGCAGGCCTGAGAGCCTCTCGCAGCCGTCGGCGAAACCGGCGGCCTCGCTTGCCGTCGAGATCCGCACCCAATAGTCGCGGTTGTCCTCCCGGTCGTGATCGGCGAAGACGCTCTCGGTGTAGAAGTCGAGCCCGGCCTCGTCGAAGGCCTCCCTCGCGAACGGCCACTCCGCAGCGGGTCTCTCGAACTTCACGCACCGGTTGAAGCCGCGGCGCGGCCGGATGCTTGCCCGAAGGGCCGGGCCGATACTCGCCTCGAAGGCGCGATGGTTCTCGGCGCAGACCTGCGCCGTCACCGCAAGCTCCGCGTGGTAGCGCCGAAAGGCTGCGGGCCAATCCACTGTCGCATCGAGAAAGTCCCAGAGCCCGCCGAAGCCGGCGAAATCGTCGCCCCAGGGGGAGAAGAGCCGTAGATAGCGCGACGCGTGTCGGGCCGCCCTGACAACCGCCGCGTCGATGGCCGCCGCCGACGGCTCGCCGCACCCCTCCCGCAGCGCCCGCACCCGCCGGGCGGCCGCACGCAGCACCATGTCGGCCGCCAGGGCGCTGGCACCCGAATGGACCGGTGACCAGAGCGAACGCTCGTTGTGACGGCGCACGAAGGCTGTCACGCTCTCGTTCGCAACGATCCAGCCGGCCCTCAACCCCGCGAGGCTGCGCGACTTCGAAAAGGAGTTGATCCAGACCAGCCGCTCGGGGAAGCCCGGCGTGTCTCCCGTCAACGGGTGCGGCGGATCGGGCTCGTCCGGCCATGCGAGATCGGGAACCTCGTCGAATATCAGCCAGGCGCCGGCTTCCTCGACGAGCGCCACCAGCCGCGTCAGTTCGCCCGCCTCGTAGGCTTCGCCCGATGGGTTCGTCGGCTGGGTCAGGACGACGATGTCCGGGCGCTCGCGCGCCACACACGCTGCGGCCTCGGCGAGGCTGGGCAGGATGCGGCCGGCTTCCGCCGAGCAGGCCGTGCGGTAGACGATGCCGCACTCGTCGCAGATGGCAGAGAAATAGCTGTAGTTGAGGCCGAGCACGAGCGCTTTGCGGGCGCCTGCGACCTCCGCCATGTAGCGGAAGGCGGCGGCGAGAGCCCCGGTGGCGCCGACGGTGACCGCGATGTTGGCGAGCCCGACGGCGCCGCGGACCGCCTGCCCTCCCACCCGCTCATGCGTCTCAAACGCGATGGCCGCCAGCAGCGCCGGCGCGCCGCCCGGCGCGGTGTAGTTCTCAATCAGCCGCCGTTCCGTCAGTTCGCGTGCGGCAATCTCCAGCAGCACGGAAGGGGCTTTCAAATGGTTCACGCCCGACGACATGTAGCGCACCGCGCCGTGCCGCCTCAGCACGGCGAGCCGCCGGTCGGGGTCGTAGAAATATGCGTTGGCCCGCTCCAGCGACCGGTAGGTCACGGCACGGCCCGTCTTTCCGGTGCCGCCTGCAGCGCCAGCACTTCCTCGAGCCGCACCCGCCGCGCCACCAGCGCCTCGCGCTCGCCATCGACGAGGATTTCCGGCGGCCAGTCGTGCCCGAGGAAGTTCAGGGCGCTCGCCTGCTTCGCATAGGCGCCGCAATGGGCGAAGACCATGACGTCGCCGGGCGCGAGATCGGCCGGCAATGCCACGGCGGTCGCCAGCCGGTCCGTCGGCGTGCAGAGCGGGCCGCAAAGCTCCGTCGGCTGGCTGGCGCCGGGGCGAACCGGGCCGGAGACGGCGACCGGCCGGCGGAGGAAACGAAGCGTGCCCGACAGGCTCGCGACATGGTGGCTGCCGCCGTCGAGCGCCGCGAAGCGGCGGCCGCGGGTCGTCTTCACCGCGACGACCCGGCAGAGATAATGTCCGGCGGACCGCACGAGATAGCGCCCTGCCTCGAGGCCGAGCCGCGGCGATGACCCGGCCTCCGCCAGTGCTGCGCGGGCCGGGCCTTGCAGGAATGCCGCGATCGGAGCGAGCTCGAGCGGTTCTTCATCGGCATAGAAGGGCGCGCCGAGGCCGCCGCCGAAATTGACCAGCTGCAGCTTCCGGCCCTCTGCGAGCCGCAGGACGGCCGGCAGGAAGGCCTCGAACCGCGTGACATGCTCGTCGGCGATGAGCGAACCCGACGCCTGATGGTTGTGGAAGCCCATGATGTCGAGCGGCGAGCCTTGCGCCTGCCCCGCAAGGATCGCGCTGGCCGTCGCCTCGTCCATCCCGAAGGCCGAGTTCCCGGCCCAGCCGCCGCGCCGGGACTCCTGCCCGTTCGGAACGTCCAGCCGCAACGTCACCCTGACGCGCCGCGCTGCCGACTCCGCCAAGGCGGCGAGCCGCTGGAACTCGCCGGGCGACTCCACCTGGACGGCGCAGATGCCAGCTGCGACGGCCGCGGCGAGATCCGCGTCGGTCTTCGCCGGTCCGGAGAAGACGATCCGTCCGGGGTCGATGCCCGCAGCCAGCGCCAGCGCGAGTTCGCCCCTCGAGGCCACTTCCGCCCCGAGCGCCATCGCGCCGAAGAGTGCCACGACCGCCGGATTGGGGTTGGCCTTCACCGCGTAGAAGAGCCACGCGTCGGCCGGCAGCGCCGCAAGCAGCCGCAGGGCAGCCGC
>DASYHY010000050.1:0-1670 GCA_036252795.1 Aurantimonas sp.
TGCCGCCACCAGCCCCTGCACCGTCGGATCCCGCATCAGCCGGTCGGCCAGGAACAGGCGCGTCCGCGGCACCAGCCGGCGCGCCGGATCCACCATGGCGGCGACGCGTCTGAGGCTGCTCGAACGCCCCTGGACGATCGCGAAGGCATCCACGACCGGAAACGGCAGATACGCGATCGCCAGCGCCATGCCGGCGACGGACCGGCTGCGACCGCCGACCACGGCCCGAAACGTCGCCGCGGCTTCCCCGGAGCACCGCGGCCCGACCAGGAGCGCCTGCAACGCCCCCAGATCGATCTCACCGTCCGCGATGGCCGCACAGGCGTCGCTCAAGGCGCGAAGCTCCTGCCTGTCCCGCCCGCTCACCTGCGCGCAGAAAATGTGCGTGCGGTCCACCAGTTGCTGCTTCGCCGCAAACTCGCACAGCATCGACCCGCCCCAGACGGCCGGCCCATCGCCATCAGACTCTCGAAGCCCGTTCATGAAGCGGATACTATTTCAGGTTGTAGATTTTACAATCTGGGGTAGTGTTAATCTCTTCGGGTCCGGGACGGGGTGGCAGTGACATGGACATGCCGGGCGAGCGGGACGAGACCCGCGCCATCGAGGACAGGCTGGCGACGATCCTCGGCCAGCTGACAGCCGCCAACGAGATGGTCCGCGCCGATGCGGACCTGCGCGAAGACAGCTTCGGGGCCATCGGGCTCACCTCGGTGGACTACCTCGAGTTCATCCTCAACGTGGAGGCCGAACTGGGCATCGACGTTCCCGACGAGGCGCTGATGGATCCGGCCCTCGTCTCGGTCCGGCACTGGGCTGCCTATTTGGCCCGACACCGCAGCGAACTCGCCACGCCCCTCGTCGGCGCGCCTTCCGCCTGATGGACGGGTTCCGGCCCCTCCGGGTAGCGCTGGTCGGCCCGCGCGAGACACCCTACGGCGACGACCCGGACCGCGAGCATCGCGAGGAGATGCGGCGCAGCTACGCACAGATCTGCCGCGACGCCGTGGCGATGGGCAGCGACTACACGCTGTCCCGGGAGTTCCTCGGCATTGCGTATCTGGCGGCGACCCTGCGCTGCGAGGGCCGACTGGTGCGCATGTTCAGCACGGCCGACGAGGGGCTCGACGATGCCGCTCTCCTCGCCCGCCTGACCGCCTTCGCGCCCGACATCGCCGGCTTCTCGCTGCTCTACGATCTGCAACTGCCAAGCGCCCTCACCGCCGCCTGCGCACTCAAGCGGGAAAGACCGCGGACCTTCGTCGTGTTCGGCGGCCCGCTCGCCTCGGCGCTTTCCGGTCTGCTGCTGGAGAGCTTCCCGTTCCTCGACGGCGTTGTGGAGGGTGAAGGCGAGACCGCCATGGCCCGGCTGGCAGAGGCAATCGAGACAGACGGCGACCTCGACGCCGTGCCCTCGCTGGTCCGGCGGAAGGACGGCGCCATCGTGCGCGGCACGCGCGCGGCACCGGCCAATCTCGATTCGCTGCCGCATCCTGCGCGGGACATGATCGCCGGGCTGCGGGACCGCGACCTGCCGGTGCCGAGCGCCTATCTGACGACGTCGCGCGGCTGCAAGGCGTTCTGCACCTTCTGCACCGTGCCCAACGTCGTGCGCGGCATGGGCGAGGCGACCTATCGCATGCGGGACCCGCGCGACGTCGTCGACGAGA
>DASYHY010000051.1:0-1699 GCA_036252795.1 Aurantimonas sp.
GGCCGAGCGCACCATCGAAGCGCTTCTGCCGGAGATCGACCGGGGCTGGAGCGTCGTCGGCCTGGAGCCCTCCTGCATCCTCACCCTCAGGGACGAGTTCCTCGCCCTGGTGCCGGGGGAGGCGGCGCAGCGCGTCGCCGCGCATTCGCTGCTGTTCGAGGAGTTCCTGATGCGCGAGCACAAGGCCGGGCGCCTCGACCTCGCCCTGCGCCCGCTCGCCCGGCCGGCGCTGCTGCACGGCCACTGCCACCAGAAATCGTTCGGGACCATGTCGGCGGTGGAAGGGGCGCTGCGGCTGATCCCCGAGATTGACCTGTCGGTCGTGGAATCCTCCTGTTGCGGCATGGCGGGCGCCTTCGGCTACGACGCGGCGACGATCGACGTGTCGATGGCGATGGGCGAGCTGTCGCTTCTTCCGGCGGTGCGAGCTGCGCCTGCCGACGCCGTGATCGTCGCCGACGGCACGTCCTGCCGGCACCAGATCGACGACGGCGCGAAACGGCAGGCGGTCCACGTCGCCCAGGTTCTCGCCGAGCAGCTGGCTCCCGCCGCGGCGGAGCCGACGCGCGTTCAAGCCGGAGCCCGGGCATGAGCCTCGCCGAATCCCGTTCCGATGGCCCGGTGGCACGCCCCGCCCTCGCGGTGGAGCTGACGGACCGGCTACGCCGAATGATCATGGAGGGCGAGCTGACGCCGGGCGAGAAGGTGCCTGAGCGGCTGCTGACGCAGCATTTCGGCGTCTCGCGGACGCCGATCCGCGAGGCGATCAAGGTGCTTGCCCATGAGGGTTTCGTCACGCTGCTGCCCAATCGTGGAGCCGTGGTCGCCTCGCAGAGCCTCGACGAGCTCGCCGAGCTGTTTCCGCTGGTCGCCGTCCTCGAAGGGCTGGCGGGCGAACTCGCCGCGACCCGCGCCACCGACGCGGAAATCGACGCCATCGACAACGACACGGCCCGGCTGCGCGCGGCCTACGAGGACCATGACCGGCCGGCCTATTTCGCGATCAACCAGTCGATCCACGCGGCGATCCTGGCCGCGGCCCGCAGCCCGACGCTCGTCCAGCATCACACTATCCTGGCGCAACGGGTCTACCGGGCGCGCTATCAGGCCAATCTGACTCCGGAACGCTGGCTGGCCGCAACGCTCGAGCACGAAGCCATCGCGGCGGCGCTGAAGCAGCGCGACAGCAAGCGCCTCGGCCTGCTGCTGCGCGAGCACCTGACCCACAAGCTGCAGGCGCTGGCGGCAAGCACCCCCGATTAGATCGAGGACCGGCGCAAAGGTTGCCCGGACGGGATCAGCTTGCGCGGTCGGCAGCGCGCTCCTCCCGCCCGGCAGCCTCGCGCGAACCGTCCCGGTCAGCCCGCTGCTTGCCAGCGTTGCGGCCGAAGTTGCGCAGGATCTCCTGAAGTTCGGGCTCGTCCACCAACTCGCTCGCCTCGGCTACCGTGTGCCAGGCGCGGCGTCGCTCCGCCTTTTCCGGCCATTCGTCCTCGAGCCGGGCCACGGGCAGCGGGAAAACCGTGACGCGGCAGGGAATGTCGCCGGATTCCATCCGCTTGTCGTAGTCGTAAGTGCCCATCGGGACCTTGGACGCCTTGCCCACGACGCCCGCTTCCTCGAAGGCCTCGATGGCGGCGGCGCGGTGTGGCCGCCGGTTCTTCATCGGCCATCCCTTGGGGATGACCCATCTTCCGGT
>DASYHY010000052.1:0-6025 GCA_036252795.1 Aurantimonas sp.
GAGCAGAAGCGGTAGACCGCTTCGATGCCGTAGCTGTCCGCGAGCCCGCCGAGGATCGCGGCCGCGATGCCTGCCAGGCCGAAATTCAGGCCGTAGAACAGCCCGCCGATGAGCCCGATGCGGTTGGGCAGCAGTTCCATGGCGTAGATCAGGATCGAGGCGAAGGCGCTGGCCATGATCAGGTTGATCGCCACGGTCAGCACGCCAGTCCAGAAGAGGTCGGCATAGGGCAGGAGAAGCGTCAGCGGCAGCGGCCCGAGCACCGAGATCCAGATGATCCGGTAGCGGCCGATCCGGTCGCCCACGATCCCGCCGATGAGCGCGCCCGCGGCCGAGGCGATGAGGAAGATGAACAGCATCATCTGCGATGCCGGAATGGACAGCCCGAAACGCTCGATGAGATAGAAGGTGTAGAACGAGCGGAAGCTCTCGGCATAGGCGTTCTTGGAGAACATCAGGAGCGTCAGGACGGTGAGCCCGGTGACGATCGTCGCCGTGGCATGCCGCGGCAGGTCGGCCTGGTGGCTGGCGATGGAAGCGCGCACCGCCGCGAAATGGCGGCTGATCGCCGTCTGCTGGCGTCCGATCCACGCCAGGAGCAGCATCGCCGTCAGGGCAGCCGCGGTGAACCATGCCAGGCTCGGCTGCCCCATCGGGACGATGATGAGCGCGGCGAACACCGGGCCAAGCGCCCCGCCCGCCTGACCGCCCACCTGGAAGATCCCCTGCGCCAATCCCTGCCGGCCGCCCGCTGCGTAGCGGGCCATTCGTGTGGCTTCCGGATGGAAGATCGATGATCCGATGCCGATCAGCGCGACGGCGAGGAGAATGGCCTCGTAGCTCGACGCGAAGGCGAGGCTGGCGAGGCCCGACAGCGTGAACACCATCCCGAGGACGGGTGAATAAGGGGCCGGGCGCCGGTCCGTGTAGAAGCCGACCAGCGGCTGCAGGAGCGAGCCGGCGATCTGGAAGGTGAGGGTGATCATGCCGATCTGCACGAAGTCGAGCCCGTAGCTTCGCTGGATGATCGGATAGATGGCCGGGATCAGCGACTGCATGAGGTCGTTGAGCAGATGCGCGAGGCCCAGAACGGCCAGGACCGCCATGTAGGTCTTGGGCTTCAGCGAGATGGCGGGAGCGGTGTTCATGGCGGGCCGTCTGTTCGTCTGCGGAAGGGGTCGCGACGCTTCGTCATGCGCCGCCCGCGCTGCAAAAGCTACCCCTGACCCTCTGCCAGCGCCCTTGCCGAACCCGGCCGGCGCGGTCCGCCATGACGGTGCGAGCGTTGCGGGGACCGCCTCTGCGTCAGACGGCGCTCTTCGGACCTCCGGCGAAATGCGCCGCACCCTGCCCATGCGCCCGCGCCCACGAGGCCGATACGAGATGGCGCAGAAACGTCCGCAGCAGCAGGGATCGCCGCTCCTGGATCCGGGTGACGATGAAGAACGGCGACACGATGCCGGTCGCACCCGGCAGGATTGCCTTCAGCCGGCGCTTCTCGACCCAGGGGCGGGCATAGTGATCCGGCAGATAGCCGATGAAATGGCCGCTGAGGATGAACATCGCCTGCGCTTCCATGGTCGACGCGGTCGCCCTGGCCTGGGCCTTGGCGAAATGCTGCAGCTCTCGTGAATTGCCGTAGGATCGCACGACGAACGCCTGCTCCTCGACGAGCGCGAGGCCGGGCTCGCCGCCGTGCCACAGAGGGTGGCGCTCGGCGGCGAAGAGCGAGTGGGCCTCGTCGTAGAAGCGCGTGAAGTTCAGCCCCTTCGCCGGCCGCGTCTCGGGGATAATGGCGATGTCGAGCCCGCCATTGCCGATCTCCGCCAGGAGCTGCTCCGGCAGCGATACGGTGAGTTCCATCCGGGCCCGCGGCGCATGGCGCAGGAACTCGTGGACGACGTCGTGGATCGGCATTTCCGGATTGGTGATGGTGTTGTCGACCACGCCGAAGCGCAACGTCCCGGTCACCTGATGGCGAAGCTCGCCGAGGACGCTTTCGAACTGTGATAGCGAAGCGAACAGCGCCTTCGACTGGTCGTAGAGGATCTGTCCCCGCTCGGTCAGCGAGAAGCCGCCGCGGCCGCGATTGCACAGGCGGAAGCCGACTCGGTCCTCCAGCGCCTTCACATGGAAGCTGACGGCCGGCTGTCCGATGTCGAGCGCCGCCTGAGCTCCGCCGAAGCCGCCATATTCGACCACGGCTCGGAAGACCTGGAGGCTCTTGATGTCGTTCTGGGAGAGGCGCATCGATCCTTCACATCGAAATCGTCGATATGAAGATGTCACACTCGATCTTCAGGCGCGAGTGAATCTCTGCTTCGATCCCGGCATCGCAGCCCGGCCCGCACTGCCCGCGGTGCCTCTCGACGGAGACCTCGAGCCATGACAGCTTTTTCCGCGACCCGTCCTCGTCTCGCCTTCCTGCTCGCCCTCGGCGTGGCGGCCGCCGCGATCGGCGGCCCGTCTGCCGCCTCGGCGGACCTCCTCGCCACGATCAAGGAGAAGGGAACTTTCACGGCGGGGACGGAGGCGCGCTTCCCGCCCTTCGAGCAGGTGGAGAACGGCGAGATCGTCGGCTACTCGCAGGACATCATGGACATCATCATGCAGGATCCCGAGCTGGAGGGGGTGACGCTCGAGCGTCTCGATCTTCCCTGGCAGGGCATTCTGCCGGGACTGGCGGCCGAGCGCTTCGACTACGTGATCACCTCCGTCACCGCCACCAAGGAGCGCTACGACGCCTATCACATGAGCGTCCCGATCGCCGATGCGACCGTCGCCGTCCTGAAGCGCGCCGATGACGACAGCATCAGCGGCGCCGAAGATCTCGCCGGCAAGACCGTCGGTTCCCAGACCGGCTCCGCGCAGTTCGCGGCGCTGGAAAAGCTGGGCGCCGAACTGGAGGAAGCGGGCACCCCGCTGGCCGGCACGCGCGACTACGTCGATTTCAACGAAGCCTACGCCGATCTGGCGACGGGCCGCATCGACGCCGTGGTCAACAGTCTGCCGAACCTCCTGGAAGCCGTGCGCCAGCGTCCGGAGGTGTTCGCCGTTGCCGGCGAGACGTTCGGTCCGAAGAAATACTTCGCCTGGGCCGGTCGCAAGGACGAGGACGCGGCCGCGCTCAACGCCCTGATCGACAGGCACATTGCGGCGATGATCGAGGACGGCACGCTGTCGACCCTGCAGACGAAATGGTTCGGTGGGCCGATGGAACTGCCCACCGAGCTTCCGGTCCCGACGGAATAGCCGCGGCGTTCGTTAAGGACGGACGTCCGCGATGCTCGACATCATCGTCCGGAACTATGCGGTGCTGCTGGGCGGCCTCGGGATGACGCTCGCCATTTCCGCGGTCGCCATCGCGACCGGCGGCCTGCTCGGGGTCGCCATCGCTCTCGGCCTGCGGGCCAGGAGCCGGCTGATCACCCGCCCGTGCCGGCTCTACCGGAGCTTCTGGCGGGGAACGCCGATCTTCGTGCAACTGCTGATGATCTTCTATCTCCTGCCGGAGATCGGGCTGATGGTGGCGCCGGTGGTTGCCGCGGTTCTGGCGCTCGCGCTGAACAGCGCGGCCTTTCAGGCCGAGATCTTCCGCGCCGGCCTCGCGGCACTTCCACGGGGTCAGGTCGAGGCGGCGAGGATCCTCGGGATCGGTCGTATCCGCACGCTGCTCAGGATCGAGCTGCCGCAGATGCTGCGCCTCGTCCTGCCGGCTCTGGTCAGCGAGATCATCGCCATCGTGAAGAACTCCTCACTCGTCTCCGTCATCGCCGTCACCGAACTCACGCGCCGGGGCCAGCAGATCGCGTCGACGACGTTCCGTCCGCTGGAGGTCTATATCCTCGTCGGGCTGCTCTATCTCGCGGTCAACATCGTGCTGGCGAGGGCGGGCCAGCATGCGGAACGCCGGCTCGCCCGGTCCGGTGCGCTGCAATGAGTTTCGATCCCGGCCTCCTGTGGCAGTACGCCCCGTTGATGCTGTCGGGTCTGTGGACGACGCTGGTCGTCTGCGCCGCCGCCATCGTCATCGCGATCCTGCTCGGACTGGTGCTGGCGCTCGGCCTGCTGGGCCGCAGCCGCGTCGTCGCTGCCGCGGCGCGCGCCTATGTCGAGACGATGCGCGGCACCCCCGTGCTCGTGCTCCTGTTCCTCCTCTATTACGGGGGACCGTCGCTGGGGCTCCTGCTGGATCCGGTGCCCGCCGGTATCGTCGGGCTCGGCCTCTACGGCGCCGGCTACTTCGCCGAGATCTTCCGGGCCGGCTTTGCCTCCATCCCGGAAGGACAGGTCGAGGCGGCCCGGCTGGTCGGCCTGACGGAGCGCCAGATCGTGCGGCGGATAAAGCTGCCGCAGATGCTGGCGCTGATCCTGCCGCCGGGCATCGGCCAGGTGATCATCCTGGTCAAGGAATCGGCGCTGCTGTCGACGATCACGGTCGCCGAACTCACCAAGAACGCCACCCAGATGGCCAACGAGACCTTCGCCGTGATCGAGCCGTTCCTTCTCGTCGCCCTGCTCTACTGGGGGCTCGTCGAACTGATCGCTCAGATCGGCCAGACGCTCGAAAGGCGCGTGGGATGGCTGAATTGATTCCTGCGGAAGCGCCCGTGGCTGCGCCGGGGACAGGGAGCGGTGAGGCGGTGATCCGCGTCCGCTTCCTGGAGAAGAGCTTCGGAAATACCCGCGTCCTCACCGATGTCAGCCTCGATGTCGGCAAGTCCGAGGTCGTCTGCATCATCGGCCCGTCCGGCTCCGGCAAGTCCACCCTGCTGCGATGCATGGCCTTCCTGGAGCGCTACGAGGCCGGTTCGATCCACGTCGAGAACCAGCTTCTCGGTTACGTCGATCAAGGGTCCCGGCGCATGCCGGCCCGCGAGGCGGATATCCGGAAGGTCCGCGCGCCGCTCGGGATGGTGTTCCAGCATTTCAACCTCTGGCCCCACATGACCGCGCTCGACAACGTCACCGCGGCGCTGCGCATGGTCCGCCGGTTGACGAAGGCCGAGGCCGCCGCCCGCGGCCGCGCGATGCTGGACAAGGTCGGGCTGGGCGGCCATGCCGACGCCTATCCGGGCTCGCTCTCCGGCGGGCAGAAGCAGCGTGTGGCCATCGCCCGTGCGCTCGCCATGCAGCCGCGCGTGATGCTTTTCGACGAGCCGACCTCGGCGCTCGATCCCGAACTCGTCGGCGAGGTGCTGACGGTGATGAAGGAACTCGCAGCCGAGGGCATGACCATGGTGATCGTCACCCACGAGATGGGCTTTGCCGCCCACGTTGCCGATCGGGTGATCTTCATGGATCAGGGACGGATCGTGGAGGAGGGGCCGCCGAAGACCCTGCTCCACGATCCGCAGAGTCCGCGACTGCGCCAGTTCCTCGACACCTGGCGCGAGCGGTCCTTCTGGCAGGCCCCGATCAGGCCCCATCCGCCAACAACCGACACCACGAAGGAAGGACGAAAATCGATGCTGCGCGAGGACATCCACAGCCACCCTGCCGACAACGGCCAGCCGGTCGGCACCAACGCCACGCTCACCGAGCCCATTTCGGCCGACGGCACCCCCGAGCTCGGGCGTCGCTACACGGTGCCGGCGCGCAATGGCCGGGCGGTGCGGCTCGCCAAGGGGCAGACCATCACCGTCGTCAACACGCACGGCACGCAGGTCTGCGACTTCTGGGCCTTCAGCGCGGCGAACCCGAACGAGTTCATGTCCTGGGAGCATGGGCGAGGCTGGCTCAGCGCGATCATGCCGAAGGTCGGCGACGAGATGGTCACCAACCGCCGGCGGCCGATCATGACGCTCGAGGCGGACACCTCGCCGGGCATCCACGACACGCTGATGTCGTCTTGCGACCTGTTCCGCTACACCACGCTCGGCTGCACCGAGTACCACGACAACTGCACCGACAACATGCGCATGGCGATGATGGCCATCGGCGTCGAGCCGAAGGAGGTGCCCCAGCCGCTCAATCTGTGGATGAACATTCCGGTGGCAGGAGACGGAAGCGTCCAGTGGCTGGC
>DASYHY010000053.1:0-34161 GCA_036252795.1 Aurantimonas sp.
ATCGTGCAGCACGTTCCGACCGGCTATACGGTCGAGGAGCTGACCGAGAAGGTGCTCGCGGTCGCCAAGGCAGTGGGTCGGGGCGAGACGGGCGCGGCAATGGCAGGCTCCATCGCTGCCGGCTTCGACGGACTGGCCGCCGATCTCGCGGCCGTCGAAGAGAAGAAGCGCGTGCTGTTCATCCTGTCGCTGGTCGACGGGCGGATCAACGCTGCCGGCAGCGGCACGGGCGCGGATGCGGTGATCCGCCTTGCGGGAGCGGAGAACGTCTTCGGGGGCGTGGAAGGCTACAAGATCCTGTCCTCCGAAGCCGTGGCGGCGCTCGAGCCGGATGCGATCCTGATGGTGACGCGGCCGGGTCTCGAGGCGGTCGATCCGCTGACCGTGCCGGGACTTGCCGCGACGCCGGCCGGTCGGACGGGAACCGTCATCCGCATGGATGCGCTGCACCTTCTGGGCTTCGGCCCGCGCACGCCCGACGCGCTGCGGGAGCTGGCAGCGACGCTTTATCCGGACGTCGTGCCTCCAGAGGCGGCTCATGTCCGCTAGTTCCGCGCTCGTGCCCTTCCGGTTCCCGCGCGCCGTCCCGCTGTCAGGTGATCGCAGCGCACGGGCGAGGGTTGGTCTCGGCGCCCTGGCCGCGCTGCTGGCGGTCGCCGCGCTGCTGGCGCTGGCGGTCGGTCCGGCGATGCTGTCGCCGGCGACGGTGATGCGGGTCCTGCTCGATGGGCCGGGCGGGACCGCCTCCGCGCTCTCCGAGCGGGTGATAGTCTGGCAGATCCGGCTGCCGCGCGTCCTGCTGGGCGTGCTTGTCGGCGCCTCGCTCGCCACCGTGGGCGCCATGATGCAGGGCCTGTTCCGCAATCCGCTGGCCGATCCCGGCCTGATCGGCGTCTCGTCCGGCGCGGCCTTCGCGGCCGTCGCGACGATCGTCCTGTCCGCCGGCGTCCTCGCACCCTACGCCGCCCTGTTCGGCATCTATGCGCTTCCGATGGCGGCCTTCGGCGGCGGGCTCGCCGCGACGCTGGTGATCTATCGGATCGGAACGCTGGCCGGCCGTTCTTCTGTAGCGCTGATGCTGCTGGCCGGCATCGCCCTCGGCGCGCTCGCGACCGCGGGAACCGGCTTCCTCATCTACATGAGCAACGACGAACAGTTGCGCGACCTGACCTTCTGGACTCTTGGCGGGCTCGGCGGGGCGAGCTGGACGAAGTTTGCCGCCGCCGCGCCGATGATGCTCGCCGCGCTGGTCTTCGCGCCGCTGGTCGGGCGGGGCCTCAACGGCATCGTCCTCGGCGAGGCGGAGGCGTTCCACCTCGGCGTGCGGGTCCAGGCGCTGAAGCGCGTGACGATCGCTCTTGTGGCGCTGGCGACGGGCGCGGCGGTCGCCGTTTCCGGCACGATCGGCTTCGTCGGCATCGTTGTGCCGCATCTCCTGCGCCTGTGGCTGGGGCCGGACCACCGTTACCTGCTGCCCGCCTCCGCGCTGTTCGGCGCGATCCTGCTGCTCTTGGCCGACATGGTGGCTCGCACGCTGGTCGCGCCCGCCGAGCTGCCGCTCGGCATCCTGACGGCGGCGCTGGGCGCGCCGGTGTTCCTGTGGATCCTGCTTCGCCGTCGCGGCGTGGCGGATTTCTAGGGGGCCGGGGCATGATCCGAGTCGAACAGGCGAGCGTGCGTTATCGGGGCCGGCTGGCCATGCATCCCACCTCGCTTGCCGTCGCGCCGGGCACCTTCACCATCGTCGTCGGGCCGAACGGCGCCGGGAAGTCGACGCTCATGAAGCTGATGGCGGGCGAACTGGCGCCGGACGGGGGCCGCGTCCTGCTCGATGATCGCGCGCTGGCGTCGATCCCTCCGCGGGAACTTGCAAGGCGTCGCGCGGTCCTTCCGCAGAACTCGGCGCTCGCCTTTCCCTTCACCGTCGCGGAAGTGGTGCGCCTCGGGCTCGATGCCGGCGGGCGGCCAAGCCGGGCGCAGGACATCGTCGAGGCCCTGGAGCGCGTCGATCTCGCGGGCTTTTCCGGGCGCTACTATCAGGAGCTCTCCGGCGGCGAGCAGCAGCGCGTCCATCTTGCGCGCGTGCTTTGCCAGATCGGCGAACCGGTCAGCGACGGCGTCCCGCGCTACCTCTTCCTCGACGAGCCGATCTCCAGCCTCGACATCCGCCACCAGCTGGCGGTGCTCCAGATCGGCCGGGATTTCGCCCGGGCCGGCGGGGGTGTCGTCGCGGTCCTTCACGACCTCAACCTCGCGGCCGGTTTCGCCGACCGCCTCGTCGTCGTCTCGCAAGGCTCGATCGCCGCGGATGGCCCGCCTGCCGGAACGCTGACCGACGCGCTGATCGAAAGCGTCTTTCGCCTGCCTTTGCGCGTCGGCACGCTGCCGCAGCCCGGCATCCCGTTCGTCCTGCCGCAGACAGCGGCCTGAAAACCCGAGGAAAGACCGATGGAAGCTTCCACCCTCGCTGCCGCGCCGACAGAAGTGCCGTTCTTTGCGACCGGCAAGCGTTCGCGCGATCTCGCGCGCGAACGCGGCATCTCGGAAGCCGAGCTTCTGGCCGCCCATGACGGCCCGGAAGTCGTGCGCCTGCGGCCGGAAATCGCCGCGATCGTCGAGGCCCTGCCGGGGCTCGGCGAAGTCATGTCGCTGACGCGCAACGAGGCGGCGGTGCACGAGATCGTCGGCGCCTTCGCAGAGATCTCCCTGTCGGGACAGATGGGACTCGTCCTCAACCCGCCGCTGGACCTTCGCCTGATGCTCAGGCACTGGCACCACGCGTTTGCGGTGGAACTGCCCGACGATAAGGGGCCGCGCCGCAGCCTGCAGATCTTCGACGCGGCGGGCGAGGCGGTCATCAAGATCCATTTGCGGCCGGCCTCCGACGTCGATGCGTTCGACGCCCTGCGCGCGCGGTTCGCGGATCTGTTTGCGGAGCCGATCTCCGTCGAAGCCTATCCGGTCGAGGAGCCTTCCGGCGCCGCCGATGCGGACGCCTTCCGGCGCGAATTCGCCGCGATGCGCGACGTCCACGAATTCTTCCCGATGCTGCGCCGGCACGGCGTCGATCGGCGCGGCTCGCTCGACCTGATGGGCGCGGCGCATGTCCGGCGCCTGGGGGAGGCACGGCCACCGCGCTGCTGAACGCGGCGAGCGCCGCGGCGCTGCCGATCATGTGCTTCGTCGGGAGCCGGGGCTGCATCCAGATCTTCACCGGCAAGGTGAAGACCATCAAGGCGATGGGTCCATGGATCAACGTCCTCGATCCCGGCTTCGACCTGCATCTGCGCGAGGATCTGGTGGCGGAGGCGTTCGAGGTCAGGAAGCCGTCGAAGGACGGCGAACTGACGGCGGTCGAACTGTACGACCGGGAGCGCAACCTGATCGCGCAGTTCTACGGCGAGCGGCGCCGGGATCATCCAGAGGAAGCGGGCTGGCGCCAGCTGACGCGCGGCCTCGCAGACGGCTGAATGCCCTGTCGACAGTCGAACCGGACGGGCCGGGGCCAGAAGCCGGCCTGCCGACCCGGCTTCGAGGGCTCGCGCGACGGCGGCGCTGATCCCGGCGGGAACGGATGAGGGACAATCCGGCGGCGCGAGGCGGATGCCGTACAAATCGTACGGTCACCTTCGGATTCCTCATGGAGGCGAATCGATAGTCCCTTGAGCAAGGGGCTTGAAAATGCAGACTGTTCTGACATGCCTGCAGGAACTGCACGACCAGCGCCTTCTCGCGCTGGCAGGCGCGATCTGCCTCGCTGGCGTCTATGCGACCCTCTCCATCGCGCAGCACGCCGCCCGTTCCGAGCTCGGGGAGCGCCGCAACTGGGTCGTCGTCAGCATCGTCGCGGCCGGCTGCACGGCCTGGCGACCCACATGATCGCGATGCTCGCCTTCCAGCCCGGAATGCCGTCCGCCTTCGAACCCTTCCTGATGGCGATTTCGCTGATCGCCGTGATCATGGGCATCACGCTCGGGATGCTGAAAGCGATCAGACAGCGGGGTCGTGCCGCTCGGTTCCAGGCCGGATTGATCATCGGCACCGGCGTCGTCATCCTGCACTACATGGGCCAGGCTTCGTACCTCGTCAGGGGGCATGTCACCTTCGATCCCGTCTTCGTCGTCACGTCGACCCTGATCAGCCTCGGGCTCTACGGCACCGCCATCGTCGCTGCCGCCGAGCGCAACAGGCGGCTCAGGCGGTGGGGCGGGCCGCTGCTGCTGCTGGCGATCGTCGTTCTCCATGTCGGCGGCATGGCCTCGCTGGAACTGGAGTTCGATCCGCGCGTCGAACTGCCGAGCCATTCGCTGCCGCCGGAGAGCGTGGCGCCGATCGTCGGCGCCGTTTCGTTCAGCCTGGTCGTTCTCGCTCTCCTCGGCCTGCGCTTCTCGGTCGCGGCTGCCGTGCGTCTCCGCCGCGACCGGCAGCGGCTCAGCGAACTCGCCAACATAGCGCTCGAGGGACTGGCGATCTGCGATGACGGGGTGATCGTCTCCGCGAACGAGAGCCTGGCAAAGCTGTCCGGCTTCGATCGCGCGGAACTGGTGGGGCGCTCGATCTCGGCTCTTCTGCCGACGTTTAACGGCGACGACCTTGCCGGTCTGGAAGAAGCCGACGCGACGCTCGTGGGGGCGAACGACATAGCGTTGCCGGTAAGGGTTCTGCGTAACGAGGTCATGCTGGGCAGGAAGCGGCAGATCGTCTTTGCGTTCCGCGACCAGCGCGAGCGGTTGCGGACCGAGGCCAGGATACGCGACCTGGCGTTCTTCGATCCGCTGAGCGGCCTGCCGAACCGCGCACATTTCTCGGATATGCTGGCCAGAAGGGCCGGGAGCTTCCGCTCCGAGGGACGCGCGTTCGTGCTCCTTCTCGTCAATCTCGACCGCTTCAAGGGCGTCAACGAGACGCTCGGCCATGGCGTCGGCGACGAAGTGCTTCGTCGCGCCGGCTCACGTCTGCGGGCGTGCATTCGGGAAGGGGGAATCGCCGGACGTCTGGGCGGCGACGAGTTCGCGCTCCTTCTCACCTGCGATGCGGCGGGTGCGGAGACGGCAGCGGCCGATGTCGTGGAATTGCTGGCAAGGCCCTTCCTGATCGACGGATGCGCCATCCAGGTCACAGCCAGTGTCGGCGTCGCGCTGGCACCCGACGACGGCGTGGAGCCGGAGGAACTGACGAGGGCCGCGGAACTGGCCCGATCCCGATCGAAGGAAGAGGGCGGCAACACCTTCCGGTTCTTCGAGCCGGAAATGGACGAGCACGCCCGGCAACGCCAGCTTCTCGAGGCGGAACTGCGGCATGCGCTGGGGCGGGAACAGTTCGAGGTCCATTACCAGCCCCAGGTCGACCCGAGGACCGGAGACTTCCAGGGAGCCGAGGCGCTGGTGCGGTGGAACCATCCAGATAGGGGAATGGTCGGGCCGGATCGCTTCATTCCGCTGGCCGAGGAGATCGGCCTGATCGGGGCCATCGGCGAGTGGGTCCTGCAGACGGCGTGCACGGAAGCCGCATCATGGCCGAACGGCCTGTCAGTCGCTGTCAACCTCTCGCCCCGTCAGCTTCGCGACCGGAACCTCGTCGCCACGGTCCTGGCGATCCTGGAAGTGACCGGATTGGACGCGCATCGACTGGAACTGGAGATCACCGAAAGCGCGATCATCCAGGACGATGAAGTGACCTACGGCAACATGCGGGAGTTGCAGGCAGCCGGCATCCGCGTTTCCATGGACGACTTCGGCACAGGCTACTCGTCCCTCAGCTACCTCCGGCGCTTCCCGTTCGACAAGCTGAAGATCGACCGCTCCTTCGTGCAGTCCATTCCCGAAGATCCCGACAGCGTCGCCATCGTGCAGGCCGTGGCGACGCTGGGCAGGAAGCTCGGCATGACCGTCAGGATCGAGGGCGTGGAGACCGGCGCGCAGCGTTTCTTCGCCGCCAGCGAGTGCTGCGACCAGATCCAGGGCTATCTCATCAGCCGCCCGGTTCCCGCCGACGCGATCCGGACGATGTTCGCCGGCGCAACCGCGACGAGGCTCACGGCATGAGCGAGATGCATCTCTGTCGGCTGCTCTATCGCAGCGAGGCGGCGATCCCCGGGTCGCGACAGGCGGTCGAGGCCGTGGTCGACGGCATCGTCCGCTCGTCGAGCAAGTCGAATGCCACCGCCGGCATCACCGGCGCACTCGTCTTCGCGTCGGGGACATTCATCCAGGCGCTGGAGGGGTCGGCTCGATCCGTGGAAGCGACCTTCGAGCGGATCTGCTGCGACCTGCGCCACCGGCAGTTCCAGCTTCTCGCCGTGACGACGGCAAGCAGCCGGGTCTTCAGCGACTGGGCGATGGTGCGCAGTCGCCCCGGCGTCGATCTCGCGCGCCTCTGCCCGGCGAGCGTGTCGGAGCCGCAACTTCAGCAGGCAAGCGCGGCGGAGGCGATCCGCATCATGCGCATCGCCCTCCTGAGAGAAGGCGCAGCCGGTGCCCGACCGCTGGCATCATTACCCGCATATTCAATGCCGTGTTAGCGGCTGTCCGCGCGCGGGGGTGAAGCGGGCTTCCCGGAGGCCAATCCCGGCGGCGGACAGCACTTTTACGGCGATGCTGTTCTCATGCCTCGGCTCGTAACAGCACATCGGCAGTTCTGGAAACTGGGCGGCAAATCTCTGCGGATCGCCGAGGACGGAGAAGAGGACCACGCCGACCCCGCACTGCTGCAACAGGCGAACCATCAGCGCGATCCGCCCCGACTTCCGGTCCACGTCGACGACGGCGACATCGTATCGTCGCCGCAGGATGTACTTGGCGAAATCCTGCACCATGACACTGTCTGCAGTGATGCCGTAATCGAGAAGAACGCCTGCCATGTACGCTGCGACCAGGAGATCGTCACCGAGGATCAGGGCGTGACACGGGCGGTGCGTCTCAGGTTTCTCCCCCTGTTTCGCCATTACTTATTTCGCCGCCTGACGATCGGGCTCGGTTCCAGGATCGCCCTCCGGTCTGCAGAAGACCTTCGAATGGTCGTCTTCGCGGAGCAGTCCGGATTTCGCCGCCGCGAGCATCCCTTCCTTCGTGCAGCCCGATGATCCTGTGTCGGCCTCCGGAACCGTCAGCCAGTGTAAGACGGTCCTGCGCTGGCACTCCTCCGGTGCGGGTGTGCTATTCATGCAGACGGCGATTCCGGCGATGAAGTTCATCGTGGGGGCCCAGCGTTCAGCAGAGCACGATATTTCGCTCCGAACAGAATCTTGCTCAGGGCCGGTGCCGCAGCATCCCCCATTTAGGGTAGCGAACCACACGATCTCGGCAGGACCGCTCGCCGCCGACATGCAAGACGATCTGACGCGGGTATGACAACTGCCGCGACAGTAGGGGCTCGGTGAACTCGACCGAGCGAAGCAGAAAGGCCGGCTGCCTCTAAGGGAACCCGCCGCGCGCCAGATCATTCACAACAAATCTGCAGATGAATTGGGATACAGAGATGATCGCGCAGGATGCACTCGCCGGCCTGGAGGCCGGGCTCATCACCAAGGCGGAAGCGCTGGAACAGGCTGGTGTCGAGGAGATCGAGGCCATTCGCGAGAGTACGGAAGAACGTGACGGTGATCACGAGGACAATCGGTGGTTTGCCGAGAGCGGGTCGGCTCCCTGATCGATTGCCGCCAGGCGATCACCTTCATCTATCGGCCTGTTCCTCGAGCCCTCCCTGTTGAACGCGGAGGGCTCGCGGAAAGCTGCATTCCGCTCCGGGAGTAGCAACAGAGTTGCTGACCGCTCGCGCCACCGGCGTGGTTGTCCAGTGAGCGCATCCGTGCGATCTTTCTACCGAGCAACGCCTTTTGCACGGAATGCGCTTGACGATCTCGGACGATCAACTTGTCGATCGCATCTACGAGTCTGCGATCGTGCCCGAACTCTGGCCAGTCGTCCTGCACGAGATCTCCGAGCGCGTGGGGAGCGTGGGCGGGGCCCTGTTCGACCTGCATCCCGCCGGTATGCGCTGGGTCGGCTCGCAGGTCATGTCGGACCTGCTCAAGGACTTCGCGGAACTGGGGCGTCCGGAGTTGAATATCCGCACGCCGTACGGCCTTAACTCGACGCATGCCGGCTTCATCACCGAGCAGGATTTCCTGACGGACGACGAGCTGAACGCTCATCCGTTCTACAAGGATTTTCTGCATCCGCGCGGTTTCGGCTGGTGTGCCGGTACCGTCATCAAGGTGCCGAGCGGCGACAGGCTCGTCTACACCTTCGAGCGGTGGCACCGCGACGGACGGTTCCGTCCGGAGAACATACAGAAGCTCGACGATCTTCGACCGCATCTGGCGCGTTCGGCGGTTCTGTCCGGACGGCTGGCTCTGGAGCGGGCTCAGGCCGCGGCGGAGATGCTCAAGCTACTCGGACTGCCCGGCGCGGTCCTGTCTCATTTCCATCGGATCAGCGCGGCCAATTCGCTTTTCGAGGACCTGGTGCCGGACGTCGTCCGCGACGGCAGCCGGCGCGTCGCCTTCGTCGACGCCGACGCGGACGCCGTGCTGGCCAAAGCGATAGAACAGGGGGATCGCCGCACCGTCAGATCCATCCCGATCGCCGCCCGCGGCGAACATCCACCCATGATCGCGCACCTGGTTCCGGTGCTGCTCGCGGCGCGGGATATCTTTTCGGCCGCGTCGAACGTGTTGGTAGTCACGCCAGTGGGGCGTGCAGGGGCCCCCTCTGTGGATATCGTTCAAGGCCTCTTCGACCTCACCCCCGCGGAAGCGCGGGTGGCCCAGGGCATCGGGAGCGGGGAGACGGTCCAGACGCTGGCCGCCCGGTTCGGCCTTTCCGCCGCGACCGTCCGCACGCAACTGAAGTCGGTCTTCTCGAAGATCGGCCTGTCCCGACAGGCCGATCTCGTGAGCCTTCTCGCAGGCCTCTCCCTTCCGGGAGCCCCGGGAGCCCCGCGGGAGTGATCCCGCAGGGACATTCGCAAGCGCTGGAGGCTACAAGATGCCCAATTATGCTGTGCTGGTCGCTTGATGTGCAGGACTAGTTGGCGTTCCCTTCCAGCCAGACCTTCATCTGCTCGATCTCGTCGACCTGAGCTGCGATGATCTTGCCGGCGAGCTCGATCATCTGCGCGTCTTCGCCATGCTCGAGCAGTACCTGCGCCATGTCGATCGCGCCCTGATGGTGGGCGATCATCCCGCAGGCGAACGCCACGTCGGCGTCCTCGTTCATCATGCCCTCGTGCATGGCCGGCATGCTGATCATCATCCGCCGCATGTTTTCCCGGACATGCTCAGGCATGCCGTCCCAGTCGGCGCCCATCATGCTCATCATGGCCGCGCCCATGGCTTCGGCACCGCCACCGCGCATCGCGCCATGGCCCATCGCGGAATGGTCCATCGCTCCCGTGTCGGTGGAGGCAACGCACTGCTCGGGCAACTCGAACGGCGCCTCCTGGGCAGTGGCAGGCACCGAAACCATGGCTGCGACGACCGCCGCCGCGAAAATCGTCTGCTGAACAGTCATCCTGGACCTTCCTGGGTTTAAGGGAGTGAAGGCCGACCGACTCCGCCGGCGAGCCTCGTGGTGGCGGCAGGATCAGGCGGGTTGGCTGCAGCCGGGACAGCAGATGTCGTCGATCCGGAACTGCGGATCGCCCCTCAGATGCCCCGTCTTGAAAGACGATGGAGGTTCCAGTCGGTGGAAGGTCAAGAGGCAGCGTGCTGCCCAGAATTACCTATGGCCGGGTGTTGACCTTCCAGTGGCTGGAAGCCCCACATCGATGACGATGAGCTTCCGACAGGAGCGACGAATGACCGTTCATGCCAAGATCGATCCGGATGCCGATTCCGCAGGAGCAGGTTCCCCGCGCAGGATTTCTCTGCCGGTGTCGGGCATGCATTGCGCCTCCTGCGTCGGGCGCGTGGAGAAGGCGCTCGGCCGGGTGGAGGGCGTGGCGAACGCCAGCGTCAATCTCGCGACCGAGCGCGCCGAGATCACTGCCGATGGACCCGTCGATCCGGCTGACCTAGTCAGGGCGATCGAGGATGCCGGCTATGCGGTTCCCCGCCACCGCGTGGAGCTCGCCGTTGACGGGATGACCTGCGCGTCCTGCGTGGCGCGGGTCGAAAAGGCGCTGCTGCGCGTGCCCGGCGTCACCGCCGCATCGGTCAATCTCGCGTCCGAACGTGCCTCGGTCATGGCAAGCCCCTCCGTCACCGAAGGCGAACTCGTCGCAGCGGTCGCATCCGCCGGCTACGAGGCGCGGGCCGTAGGTGGCGACGAGGACGGCGAGGCGCAGGCCGCCCGCAAACACGCCGAGCAGAAGGCGCTCGGCCGGGACCTGACGATAGCCGCGATCCTGACGCTGCCGGTCTTCGTCCTGGAGATGGGCTCCCATCTCGTGCCGGCAGTTCATGACTTCGTCATGGCCACGATCGGCATGCGGGCGAGCTGGTATCTGCAATTCGCGCTGACGACCATCGTGCTGTTCTGGCCTGGCCTGCGCTTCTACAGGATCGGCCTGCCGGCGCTTGCTAGAGGCGGGCCCGACATGAACTCGCTGGTGGCGGTGGGCACGCTCGCCGCCTGGTCCTATTCCGTGATCGCGACGGTCGCACCGCAATTGCTGCCCGCCGGAACGGTGAACGTCTATTTCGAGGCGGCTGCCGTCATCGTCACGCTGATCCTGCTCGGCCGCTATCTCGAGGCGCGCGCGAGGGGGCGCACGTCGGAAGCGATCAGGCGCCTTGTCGGCCTGCAGCCCAGAAGCGCCCGTGTCCGGCGCGACGGCGGCAGCGTCGAGGTTCCGCTTGCGCAGATCGTTACCGGCGATCTCGTCGACGTGCGCCCCGGCGAGCGCATCGCGGTCGACGGCGAGGTGGTGGAAGGCTCGTCGTTCGTCGACGAGGCGATGATCACGGGCGAGCCGGTGCCGGTCGAGAAGCAAGCCGGCGCCACCGTGGTGGGGGGCACGATCAACCAGACCGGGGCGCTCACGTTCCGGGCGACTGCGGTGGGCGCCGACACGATGCTCGCGCAGATCATCCGCATGGTCCAGGAAGCGCAGGGCTCGAAGCTGCCGATCCAGGCGCTGGTCGACCGGGTGACGCTGTGGTTCGTCCCCGCCGTCATGTCGATGGCCGCGCTGACCTTTCTCGTCTGGCTCCTGTTCGGTCCGAGTCCTGCCGTCACCTTCGCGCTCGTCAATGCCGTGGCCGTCCTGATCATCGCCTGTCCCTGCGCCATGGGGCTGGCGACACCGAACTCGATCATGGTCGGCACCGGACGGGGCGCGGAGATGGGTGTCCTGTTCCGCAAGGGCGAGGCGCTCCAGTCCCTGAAGGACGCGCGTGTGGTTGCGCTCGACAAGACCGGCACGCTGACGGAGGGCAGGCCGGTGCTGACCGACATGGAGACCACCGGAGGCCATGACGCGGACGAGGTCCTGGCGCTGGTGGCGTCCGTCGAGAACAGCTCCGAGCACCCGATCGCCCGCGCCATCGTCGAGGCTGCCGCGGCGAAACGCCTAGAGCTTCCGGACATTTCGAGCTTCGACAGCGTCACGGGCTACGGCGTGCGGGCCGAGGCAGGGGGACGCCGGGTCGAGATCGGCGCCGATCGCTTCATGGAAAAGCTCGGGCTCGACGTCGCCCCGTTCGCCGCCACGGCGCAACGTCTGGGCGGGGAGGGGAAGTCGCCGCTCTATGCTGCGGTTGACGGCAAGCTCGCCGCGATCGTCGCCGTCGCCGACCCGATCAAGAAGACGACCCCGGAGGCCATCCGCGCGCTGCACGATCTCGGTCTGAAGGTGGTGATGATCACCGGCGACAACCGCCGGACCGCCGACGCGATCGGCCGGCGGCTTGGCATCGACGAGGTGGTGGCCGAGGTGCTGCCGGACGGCAAGGTGGCGGCGGTCGGGGAACTGAAGCGCCGGCATGGCCAAGTCGCCTATGTCGGCGACGGCATCAACGACGCACCGGCTCTTGCGCAAGCCGATGTCGGCATCGCGATCGGAACGGGGACCGACATCGCCATCGAGGCGGCCGACGTGGTGCTGATTTCGGGCAGCCTGAAAGGGGTTCCCGATGCAATCGCGCTTTCGCAGGCGACGATCCGCAACATCCGGCAGAACCTGTTCTGGGCCTTCGCCTACAACACCGCCTTGATCCCGGTTGCCGCCGGCGCGCTCTATCCGGCCTTCGGGCTGCTTCTGTCGCCGGTCCTCGCGGCCGGCGCCATGGCGATGTCCAGCGTCTTCGTCCTCGGCAACGCGCTCAGGCTGAAACGCTTCCGCGCGCCCGTCGCCGAGGTCGGGCAGGTGCGGGAGAAGCTTGCATGAGCCGGCCGTGCCGGGGCGCCCCCAAGCTCAGAACGCGTAGTCTGCGGCCCCGAGATCGGGCGCCGTCTTCGGCGAGAGAGGGATGACCAGGCGACACCCGAAGCCTCCGGCGTCGTAGCGCAGTTGGGCGATGCCTCCCAGTTCCTTCTCGATGCTGAGATGGAGCAGCCGCGAGCCGAAGCCTTTTCTCGTCGGCGGCTGCACGGCGGGACCCCGCTGTTCCGACCATTCAAGCGTCAGGGAGAGAGCGCTCTCTGCCTCGCGAACCGACCACGTCACCCGCACGCAGCCAGTGGGCACGGAGAGCGCTCCATATTTGGCGGCATTGGTGGCGAGTTCGTGGATGACCATGCCGAGCGACAGTGCCTCCCGGGGCCCCAGCGGAACGTCGGGCCCATCGAGAGCGATCTGCTCGCGGGAATAGGGGCTGAGCTCATACTCCAGGAGCTCGCGCAGGCAGGCGGCCTCCCAGCCGCCGCGCGTGAGCGCGTTGTGGGTTTCCGAGAGCGCGACGAGGCGTCCTTCGAAGCTCTTGCGGAACTCCTCGGGTGTCTCCGCCCGTCGGGCGGTCTGCGCGGCGATCGACTGGATGGTCGCCAGCGTGTTCTTTACGCGATGGTTCAGCTCGTTGATCAGCAGGCGCTGGCGCCGCTCGCTCGCGGAAACCGCCGCGAAGGCCTCGTGCCGATCCGTCACGTCGAGCACGACGCCGATCAGGCGACGCGGCCTGCCGCCGCCGTCGGCCAACGCCCGGCCCCTGAGGTTCACCCAGCGGGCCTCATCGGCAAGACGATATTCGGCGTCGTAGTCGGATCCCGTCCGCAGGGCGCTCTCGAAGACCCGGTCGCGCTTCGCCCGCTCTTCGGCGGGCAGCAGGGCGAGAAACTGCTCATGCGTGAACTCGTCATCCCGCTTGCGGCCGAAGATCTCCTTGCCGCGAGGAGACATATGCAGCGTGAGGGAGCGCAGATCCAGTTCCCAGTAACCGACCCCGCCGGCTTCCAGCGCGGACAGGACATTGCCGCGCTGGTCGTAGAGAGACGCCATCAGCACGAACAGCAGGATCAGCAGCGTCCCCCCGGCAACCGAGGCTGCCAGCATGTAGGGGGGCGCACCGGAGGGTGCCAGGCGCGCCTCGGCTGCGGGTGTCAGTTCCAGCGCGGCCATGGCCGTGTAGTGCATTCCCACGATCGCCGCGCCCAGGGTCAGCGCCGCGCAGATGCGCCAGCCGAACTTGCGTTCCCGGCGCGCCGCCAGGAGGGCCGCGGTAGACGCGGCGGCCGCGATCACCAGCGAGAGGAACACCAGACCGGCGTCGTAGCCGAGCGAAACGGCGGTCCTCAGTGCCGCCATGCCGACATAGTGCATGAGGCAGATGCCGACGCCCATCGCGGCGCCGGCAAGGAGGACGTGGGCAAGCTGTGCTCTCTCACGCGCCGCAACGAAGAAGGCGCCGCCCGTCGCTCCGATGGCAAGGACCAGGGAGACGAGGGTGAGGAGGGGATCGTACCGAACGGCGGAGCCCGGGTCGAAGCCCAGCATGGCGACGAAGTGCATGGACCAGATGCTGAGACCCATCGCGAGCGCGGCAATCGCCAGCCAGGCAAACCGCGCCTGCCCGAGATGCGTTCTCACGCGCCTGAAGAGATCCAGCGCCGTCCAGGATCCCAGCACTGCCACCAAAAAGGACAGGAGGACGAAGATGGGATCGTGGCTCGCGTGCATCGGGTCCCGTTCTGCTCAGTGACAATGGCATCTATGCAGCAGAGAGTGCCGGATCATCAACCTCGCTGTGGCGTTTCCATCTTGAACGTCACCTGAATGGCAGGAGGCGAAAGCCGGCAAGAGCGCTTCTTTTCGCGCGATGCCAGCCTGCAAGCGTTGGAGAGCCTGGTGGTGGCGTCGGATCCACAAAGGCCGCTTCTCAGGTCCCGGCGCCAAGGGCCTCCACGGCACGCAGGAAGGCGCCGATCGCCTCCAGGCGCTGCTCCGCATCCGTGGCGGTCTTGAGCACCAGCCGCTCTCCGATCCACGCCATACCCTCTCCCGGTGCGCCTTTCTTCGCCAGTTGCTCGCCGACGCCCGGACGGAAGGACGCCGCCAAGCCCTCGGGGCCGCCGTCGAGCCGGCTCACGCCGAGCGCCCGGCAGGTGATCCTGATCTCCGCGAGAGCGAAGAGGTGTCGCATCTCGTCCGGCATCGTCCCGAAGCGGTCGACGATCTCTTCCTCGACCGCCGAAAGCGCCGAAGCATCGATGGCCGCCGCAAGCCGTGCGTGGACGTTCACGCGGACTTCCTCCTCCGGGAGATAATCCGCCGGGATCCTGCCGTGGATGCCGACATGCACCTCGGGCGACCAGTCCTCCTCCAGCGTCTTGCCCTCGGCGAGTTTCAGAGCGCGCTGCACGAGGTGCTTGTACAACGCTATCCCGATCAGCTTCACGTGACCCGTCTGTTCCTCGCCCAGAAGATCGCCGGCGCCGCGCAGATCGAGGTCGCTGGCGCTGATGGCGAAGCCGGCGCCGAGTTGGTCGAGCGACTCGACCGCCCGAAGGCGTTTCTCGGTCTCCGGCGACAATTCGCTGTCAGGCTCGGTTAGGAGAAAGGCCATGCCCCGCCGGCTGCCGCGCCCGACCCGGCCCCTCAGCTGATGCAGTTGCGCCAACCCGAATCGATCGGCGCGCCAGATCACCATCGTGTTGGCGTTCGGCACGTCGAGGCCGCTCTCGATGATGTTGGTGGCAAGCAGGACGTCGCCCTTGCCATCGGCGAAATCCATCATGACCTCGTCGATCTCCGCGGCCGGCATCTCGCCGTGCGCCGCCGCCACGACGAGTTCCGGCACGATCTCGGACAGTAGCTCCGCCATCGGCTCGATATCCTCGATGCGCGGGCATACGATGAAGCTCTGCCCGCGGCGTTGCCGTTCGCGGCGAAGCGCCTCGGCCAACGCGGTCGGATCGAGCCCGCGCAGGATAGTCCGGACCGGCTGGCGCAGCGCCGGCGGTGTCGAGATGATGCTGATGTCCTGGAGGCCGACGAGACCCGCCTGGAGCGTCCTCGGGATCGGCGTCGCCGTCAGTGTCAGCACGTGTGCCTCGGCCGCGTGTTCCCGCAGCCGCTCCTTGTGCCGGGCTCCGAAGCGTTGCTCCTCGTCGATCACGAGAAGCCCGAGCTCCGCGAATGTCACGCCCTTGGCGGCAAGGGCGTGCGTGCCGACGACCACCCGGATGTCGCCGGAGGCGAGTCCCTGCCGGACCTCGCGCGCCTCTGCCGGTTTGATCAGACGGGACAGCTGGGCCACCTCGATCCCGAAGCCGGCGAAGCGGCGGCGCAGCGCTCGAAGATGCTGCCTGACAAGGACGGTGGTCGGAGCGACGATCGCCACCTGCCGGCCGGCGAAGACGGCGGCGGCTGCGGCACGAAGCGCCACCTCGGTCTTGCCGTAGCCGACATCGCCGCAGACGAGACGGTCCATCGGGCGCCCCGACGCCATGTCGGCGAGAATCGCATCCGCCGCGGCGCTCTGGTCCGGCGTCAGCTGGTAGGAGAATCGCGATGCGAAGCGCTCGTAGTCGCGCCGGCGCGGGACGAGCTTCGGCGCCGCGATCTCGTTCCGCCGCCGGGCCGCTTCCGCCATCGCTGCGGCAGTGGCTGCAACCTCTTCCTCGACCCTAGCGCGGCGCTTCGCCCAGCCGTCGCCGTCCAGCCGGTCGAGGCTGAGAGCCTCGGGATCGCTGCCGTAGCGCCAGATGGAGCCGATCTCGTCGACCGGCACCATCAGCCTGGCATCCCGCGCATAGCGCAGGCGCACGGCTTCGGCCGGTGCGCCTTCCGGCGTGGCCAGCTCGTCCAGGCCTTCCAGCATGCCGACGCCGTGGTCGAGATGAACGACGGCATCACCCAGATGGAATTCCTCCTCCGCGAAGGGCAGCGCGTCCCGCGTCGACGTTGCGCCGACTGCTGCCCGGCTGCCGAGAAGATCGGCTGCCGCGACCACGACCGTTCCTTCGGACGCATCGATGAAGCCAGCCTCCAGCGGCAGCGGCAGGGAGGAGAGGCTCTTCTGCGGCCGTGACAGCACGTCATCCCAATCTGCAGCCGGTTCGACAGTCGCGGCGAGCGCCTGCTTCGCGCTCCGCATGAACGGCCGAAGCGCGCCCTGCCGGCCGGCCAGGACGAGCCGGCGGCCGCGCCGCTGCTGCTCTGCGGCGAAGCCGGTGAAGGCCGCGACCGGATTGCGCTCGCCGGCAAAGCCCGGCACCTCCGGACCGTCGGCATCAGCGCTTTCAACCCTCAGCAGCAGGCGCTCGGCCAGTCCCGCCTGCCATTCCGCGCGCGTCAGATAGAGGTGGTCCGGCACCGGTGGCGTCCGCTCAGGGCGCGCAACATCGCGCAGGCCGTGCTCGCTCTCATAGCTTTCGACGATCTGCTCGAAGAACGCCTCGGCTCGTTCGTCAGCGCCCTCCTCGACGATCATTCCGCCGCCCCCGGCAAAGTCGAAGATGGTCTCGAGCGCGGGATAGAAGCTCGGCAGCCAATGCTCCTCTCCGTGCGGGAAAGCGGCTGCCTCGTCGGCGCCGTCCTGCTCCTGCATTCCTGCGGGTTCGAAGACGATCTCCGACGCCGGATCGACCGTCAGCGTTTCGGTCTCTTGCACCGAGCGTTGCGTGACCGGATCGTAGGAATGAATGGCGGTGACGAGCCCGCTCTCGTGCTCGATCCGGCACGGCATCGACGCCGCCGCGGGAAACACGTCGATGACCCGGCCCCGGATGGCGGCTTCGCCGGCTTCGTCGACGCGTTCGTCGAACACGTAACCGACGCGCCTCAAGGCCGCCTCGACGGCCGCCAGATCGACCGCCTCGCCGACGCGGAACTCGGTGTGGGCGGCAGGCCATACGCTTCGAGGAGGAACGCGGCGGATCAGGGCGTCGGGGGTGGTCAGCACGAGGTCCGGCTGCGACCGGCGGTCCGCCAGCCACCGCAGGACGCCCATCCGCGACCCCATCACGGCGCGCGAGGGCGGTGCCCGGTCGTAGGGCGGGCAGTCCCAGGCGGGAAACAGGGCGACGGGGAGCCCGGGCGCCAGTCCCAGCAATATCTCCCGGAGGGCTTCCGCCCGGTTTGCGTCGCGGGCAATGAAGAAGAGGGGCTTTGGCTGAGGATCGCGAGCGAGACGCAGGAGAGCAACTGCCAGGGCGCCGAGCGGCTTGGCGACTTGCAGAAGGTGGCTCTCGGCAGCGGATGACTTCTTCGATCTGGCAGGCATTCTCGACTCCGGCGACGCCCGGCTGAAGCGCCGGCGCTCCGCAACGCGCGGGACGCGGGGACGATCCGTGGTTTTTCGTTTCCTGCCTGCCGCCAACCGGCTGGCTGCTGGCGCCTTCGCGCAGCCCCGCCGGTTCTCGGGGAACGACGGTCGGCGACGGATGTTACTCCCTTGGAAATGCGGGCCCCCCGACGGAGGCGCCGCTGGCGCCCGTTGTCGGACGCCGAACACGTGACAGAGGTTCGAGATGAGTGATCTGGACGAGGAACGCGTGCGGGCCAAGGCCCATGCGCTGTGGGAAGCCGAGAACCGCCCGGAGGGTCGCGCGGAGCGGCATTGGGTGGAAGCGCGGGAGATCGTCGCGCTGGAAGATTCCGCCGGCAGCACCCTCCAGCCGCTGGACGAGACGACGGAAGACGCGGTCGAGCCGCGGCTCGCCGCCGAGAGCCACGGCGACGTGCCGGAACTGACCGATCTTGCCGAGGGGCAGAGTGCTCCGAGCTGGCAGGCCGCGAAGGAGACCGGCGCGTCCTCCCTGTCCACCGACGACAACTCGCAGCGGCGCAAGGAGGGCGGACGTGGCCGACGCTAGGAAAAACGCCAATCCGGGCGACAACGAGCTGACCGATTCCGACCGTGCTCTGCTCGAGGGCGCCGCGCAGGAAAAGCGTGACGCGGGCGACGCCGATGCGAACTCGCTGGCGGCCGACGATGCGGTGAGGCTCGATGTCGGCACGCAGCCGGCCAGCACCACGTCCAGACAGTCGCTTGAATCTGACGGCTACGAGGAGAATGTGGACGGGCTGGACCCGACCGAAGCGGCGGTGCGCCAGCAAGCCGAAGACCACGCGACGGGCGACGGAGAGGACTATACGGGCTGATCGCAGCCACCCGTTGGCGACCCAGTGCGCGCCAGATGCGCGGCGCTCCCGTTTCCGGAGTGCCGCCACCTCGGGCGTAGAGCCCTATAGCGATCTCGCCGTGGCATCCTCTCAGCGGCTTCGGCCGTCCGTGCCTGAGGATTACGGCTCGTTGTCGTGCAAGCTTCCACTGGGCCGGGATGAGGGCTGCCTCAGCCGGCGAGGCCGATCTCGACCGCGGCGATGGCGAGGAGCAGAAGCACCAGCGTCTCGGTGACCACCATGGCGACGTGCTGCCAGCCGAGCTGCAACATGTCCTTCATGTTGGTGCGCACCCCCAGCGCCGAGATCGCCACGACCAGCAGCCATCCCGACAGATCGACGGCGAGCGTGGCGGCGGCGGCCGGCAGGAGCCCCAGACTGTTGATCGCGGTGAGGGCGGCAAAGCCGACGACGAAGAACGGCAGGCGGACGGCCGTCGTCCCGCTGCGCCTTTGTCCCGCAAGGGCGATCACGATGACCACCAGGACGACGGGCAGCATGGTGACGCGCAGGAGCTTGATGATAGTCGCGACATCGCCGACATCCGTCGAGATCGAGTAGCCCGCGCCCACCACCTGGGCGACGTCGTGGATGGTCGCGCCCACGAGGAACCCGCTCTGGCTCGGCGTCAGGGACAGAGCGGTGAACAGGATCGGATAGATGATCATCGCGATCGTCGAGAGCGTGGTTACGGCGACGACGGTGAAGAGGAGATTGCGCTCGGTCTTCTCGTTGTGCGGAATGACCGACGCGATCGCCAGAGCGGCGGACGCTCCGCAGATCGCCACGGATCCGCCGGTGAGGAGCGAGAAGCGCCACTGCTTGTTGAAGATGCGCCCGCAGACGAACCCCGTTGCGATGGTCAGCGCGATGAGGCCGACGACGGTGGCGAAGGTGGAGAGGCCGAGCGACGCGATGTCGCTGGTGGTGATCCGCGCGCCCAGCAACACGATGCCGATGCGCAAGAGGCTCTTGGAAGAGAACTCGAGGCCCGGCTTGAACCGCGCATCGGCGGCCAGGAAGTTGAACGCCATGCCGATCAGGAGCGCGAACAGCATGACCGGCGCCGCGTAGTGGTCGGCGACGAACCGTGCGGCCGTCGCGACGGTCAGCGCGAGCAGGATGCCGGGAAAGAGCGGCTGATAGCGGTCGCGGACGGCAGACATGGAAGATTTCGACATCAGCTTGCTTCTGGTCATGGTGTAGCGGGCAGGGCGCCTGCCGGGCTGTCAGGCGAGGGGCGTTTCGGGGCCGGTGCTTCAACGGCCGCCGCGGCGCGGCCACACTCACGAGAAGCTTTCCGGCTCCTATGTCTTATATAAGATATGTGACATGCGTAAAGGGACGTTGTGGCCTTTGGAAGGGCGACACCTCCGGTTTCCGTCACGCTGGACCGCCGCGATCACCGCGGCGTTGCGGCCCGTGGGGCGGGCCCATCGAGGCCGTGCTTCGCTAAAGTTAAGGCTTCCAACAAGGCCGGCGGCGGCATGCATCACGCACGGCAGGAGCCGGCCTCGTCCTTCTCATAGTAGCGGGAACGATGCCTGACATGGGGGAGCGAAAGGGACCGAACAAAGCAGGGGAAGCGTAAATTTCCCTAACATAAAACTTCATGATTTCTCGGTTTCCGAAAAATAAATTCTCGATATACCTGTTCCCCAACGCTGCTGCGTGCGGAGCATCCCTTGTCTTCAAATCCAACCATGTTGTCGGTCTCGATCTGGCGGGGCAAAGGCGCCGAAGGCAGTTTCCAGTCCTTCGAGGTACCCGAGGAAGACAACCAGACCGTTCTGGACGTCGTCTCCTGGGTCCAGCAGAACCTCGATCCGACCTTGTCCTATCGGTATGCCTGCCGGGTCGGGATGTGCGGCTCCTGCGCCATGATGGTCAACGGCACGCCGCGCTGGACGTGCCGGACCCACGTGCGCAAGGTCGCCGAGAAGGGCCGGATCGAGGTCGGACCGCTGCGCAACCTGCCCGTCGTCAAGGATCTGGCGGCCGACATGGATCCCTTCTTCGACAAGTGGATCGAGGCCGAAGGCCGCTTCCATCCGACGCGCAACAGGGCCGACCCGATCGAACTCATCGATCCGGAAAGCCCGGCGAGACAGGCCGCGGATGCCGGGATCGAGTGCATCAATTGCGCGGTCTGCTTCGCGGCCTGCGACACCGTCACCGCCAATTCCGACTATCTCGGCCCCGCCGCGCTCAACCGCGCCTGGACACTTCTCAACGACGTGAAGGACGGCGATCGCGACGGCGTTCTCGACGCGGTCTCCGGATCCGGCGGCTGCCACAACTGCCATTCGCTCGGATCCTGCGCGGCGCATTGTCCGAACGAACTCTCGCCGATCACGGCGATCGCGGGCCTGAAGCGCGAGACGTTCCGCGGCGTCTTCCGGCAGAGGCGGTGAGACGATGATCGGCCTGAAACTCTATATGCTGCAACGGCTCTCGGCAATGGTGATGGCGCCGCTCGTCCTCGGCCACATCGCAGTGATGATCTACGCCATCCAGGACGGCCTTTCCGCCGCCGAGATCCTCGGCCGCACGCAGGGGAGCCTCGCCTGGGCGCTGTTCTACGGCCTCTTCGTCCTTGCCGTTTCGATCCATGCGGCGATCGGGCTGCGCGTGATCGCCGCCGAAACCATCCTCAAGAACAGGCTCGCCCTCGACGTCCTGACGGTGGTCATCGCCGGCGGGCTCGCTTTGATGGGGCTGAGCTCGGTCTATGCGGTGACGGCGCCATGATCAGGCCGCACCGCAACCACCCGCTCTGGTTCGCCTTCATCCTGCACCGGCTTTCCGGCCTCGCTCTGGCGCTGTTCCTGCCGTTCCATTTCTACGTGCTGGCGCTCGCGCTGACGGAGCCCGCGCGGCTCGACGGGTTCCTTGCCTGGAGCTCGAGCCCGCTGGTGAAGGTCGCCGAATACGGTCTGGTCTTCCTGCTTGCCGTTCACGCCTTCGGCGGACTGCGGCTGCTCGCGCTGGAACTTCTGCCATGGAGCGCGCCGCAGAAGTCCCTGGCGGCGGCGTCGGTCGCCATCGCCTTCTTCGTTTCCACCACCTTCTTCCTTCAGGCGGTCTGAGATGGGACGGCATTTCCCGATCGATCGGCACGATACCGACATTCTCATTCTCGGCTCGGGCGGCGCCGGCCTGTTCGCCGCGCTCCACGCCCAGCAGGCCGCGCGGCCCGGTACGAAGATCACCCTGGCGGTCAAGGGGCTCATCGGCAAATGCGGCTGCACCCGCATGGTGCAGGGCGGCTACAACGTGGCGCTCGGGACCGGCGACAGCGTCGAGCGTCACTTCATGGATACGATCCAGGGCGGCAAGTGGCTGCCCAACCAGGACATGGCCTGGAAGCTGTGCGAGCAGGCCGTGGTGCGCGTCCGCGAACTCGAGAACGAGATCGGCTGCTTCTTCGACCGCAATCCGAACGGCACGCTGCACCAGAAGGCTTTCGCCGGTCAGACCGCCGACCGCACCGTGCATAAGGGCGACCTGACCGGGATCGAGATCATCAACCGGCTGATGGAGCAGGTGCTCGCGCGCCCCATCGAGAAGCTTCAGGAGCACCGTGCCGTCGGGCTGGTCAAGACACGCGACGGTTCGGCCCTGTCCGGCGTCCTCTTCATCGACATGCGGACCGGAAGTTTCCGCTTCGTGCGGGCGAAGGCGGTGCTGATGGCGACGGGCGGCGGGCCGACGATGTACAAGTACCACACGCCGTCGGGCGACAAGACGATGGACGGGCTCGCCATGGCCCTGCGCTCGGGCCTGACCCTGCGCGACATGGAGATGGTGCAGTTCCACCCGACGGGGCTGCTGGCCGGCGATCATACCCGCATGACCGGGACGGTGCTGGAGGAGGGCCTGCGCGGAGCCGGCGGCCATCTCCTCAACAGCCGCGAAGAGCGGTTCATGTTCGACTACGACCGGCTCGGCGAGCGAGCGACGCGGGACGTCGTGAGCCGGGGCATCTACGCGGAGATGCGCAAGAACAACATCTCCGAGAACGGCGGCGTCTACATCTCCATGGCGCATCTTGGGCCGGACGTCGTGCGCACGAAGTTCAAGGGCATGGTCAAGCGCTGTGCCGACAGCGGCTTCGATCTCGCTGCCGGAAAGGTCGAGGTCGTGCCGACCGCCCACTACTTCATGGGTGGGGTCGTGGTCGATCCCGATACGCGCACGAGCTTGGAAGGCCTGTACGTGGCCGGTGAGGATGCCGGCGGCGCCCACGGTTCGAACCGCCTCGGCGGCAACGGGGTCGCCAATTCCACCGTCTATGGCGGCGTCGCCGGCGACGTGATGGGCGCCGATGTCGCCTCGGCTCGCGCCTTGCGCGATCCGGATCCGGCCGATCTGGAAGCCGAAATCGAGCGTGCGACAGCCCCGTTCGCCAAGCCGCATGGCAACATCCAGGCGCTCCGCCGCCGGCTGCAGGAGGTCATGTGGGACCATGTCGGGGTGATGCGCACCGAGGCAGGGCTTCTGCGCGGTCTGAAGGGCATCGCCGAGGTGTCGGCCGAACTCGCCGAGACGGGCGTGCCCGGCGGCGACCTGGCGTTCAACCTGACCTGGCATGACTGGCTGAACCTGCGGTCGCTCTGCGACATCTCCGAGGTGATCGCCCTTGCCGGGCTCGAGCGGGAGAATTCCAGAGGGGCGCATTTCCGCGAGGACTTCCCGGAGAGCGGCGACATCGACCGCTCCTATTTCACCACGGCCCGGCAGGCGGGCGGCGAGATCGTCGTCGATCGGGAGGATGTTCTCTTCACCATCGTGCAGCCGGGCCAGACGATCCTGCCGGAAGGCGAGCCCGACACACTTCTCAAAGCGGCGGAGTAGCCGAATGATTGCGATCGAGACTATCCAGTCGGTTGCCGAGCGGCTGATGGAGAAAGCCGCCATCGAGATCCCTGAGGACTATCTCGATGGTCTCAGGGCGATGGCGAAGGTCGAGGACGGGGACCTGTCGTCGTTCGTCCTCCAGGCGATGCTGGAGAACTACGAGGCAGCCAAACAGGATCGTCGGGCGATGTGCGGCGATACCGGTTGCCCGCGCTGGTACGTCAAGATGGGCAACGAGGCGCGCATCGAGGGCGGGCCGGTGGCGCTGGAGGCGGCGCTGCGCCGGGCGACGGCGAAGGCCACCGACGATATTCCGCTTCGGCCGAACCGGGTCCATCCGCTCTGGCGCACCGACCACGACAACAATGTCGGCATCGGCGCGCCGGAGATCGAATACGGCTTCGAGCCGGACGGCGCCTGGATCGACCTCATCACCGTCCACAAAGGCGGCCTCTTCGGCACCGATTACCGCATGCTGTTTCCCTCGGACGGGATCGAGGGCATCAAGCGCTTCTTCCTCGACAGTCTCGTCGCCTTCGGCAAGCGCGGCCTTGCCTGCCAGCCCGCCATCATCGGCATCGGCCTCGGCGGCTCGAAGGACACCTGCATGGTGCTCGGCAAACGCGCTGCGTGCCTGCGCACCGTCGGCAGCCGGAACGCCGATCCGCGTATCGCGGCCATGGAAGACGAGTTCAAGGAAATCGGCAACTCGATCGGCATGGGCGCCATGGGCTTCGTCGGCAAGTCGATGGTCGTCGATTGCAATATCGAGGTCGGCTACTGCCACACGGGCGGCATGCAGATGAGCGTCCACGCCTTCTGCCTGTCCTCACGCCGCGCCGTCGCGCGCATTCATGCCGACGGGCGCGTGGAATATCGCACCGATCCCGATTGGTTCACCGATTATCAACGCCGGGAGACCGTGGAATGGACACCGCCGCTAAGCCTCAGCAAGTCCGCCTGAGCACGACGCCGAGCCGGGCCGATCTCGAAGCGCTGAAGCTCGGCGACATCGTCTATCTCGACGGGCTGATCTATACGGCCCGGGAAGGCGTCTACAAGAAGGTGATCGAGGAGGGGGCGGACCTGCCGCTCGATCTGCCGCGCGAGAGCGCGGCGAACTTCCATTGCTCGCCGGCCGCCGCGGTTGCCCCGGACGGCACGTTCAGGATGGGCGCCGTCACCGCCACCGCCTCCTTCCGCTTCTCGAAATGGATCGGCCCGTGGATCGAGAAGTCGGGCGCGCGGATCATCATCGGCAAAGGCGGCATGACCTCGAAGGACTACCGCGAGCATTTCGTCCCGAACGGAGCGATCTACCTGACCACCGTCGGCTACGGCACCGGCGCGCTGCTCGGCCGCGGCATCAAGCGGGTCAAGGCCGTGCACTGGGACAAGGAACTCGGGCTCGCCCAGGCCATGTGGGTCATCGAAGCCGAGAACATGGGACCCTTCATCCTCGATGGCGACATTCGGGGAGACAGCCTGTTCGAGCGGGAGAACGCGCGTATCGCGAAGAATCTCGACAAGATCTACGAAGGCACCCGCCCTGCCGTGCTGCGGCGCTTCGGCGAGACCGACGACCGTTCCGACGAGGTGATCGGCTGACCGGCCGCCGACGGCCGGCGGCTCAGGCGATACGCATCGGGTAAAGGGGGGGAGATTTCATGTTCGTCGACGAGCGCATCTATACGTTGCATGCGGGAAAGGTGCCGACCTTCCTCAAGCTCTACGAAGAGGAAGGGATGGCGGTCCAGACGCGCATCCTGGGCAAGATGGTGGGATACTATTTCACCGATATCGGACCCCTGAACCAGATCGTCCACATGTGGGGGTATGACAGCCTCGACGACCGTTACGAGCGGCGCAAGGCGTTGCAGGCCGCACCGGAATGGCAGGCTTACGCCGAGAAGATGCGCCCGCTCGTGACCCACGTCGAGAACAAGATCCTCGTTCCGGCACCCTTCTTCAAGGTGCCGTAGGAGCCGGGACTGCCGGCCGGAGTCCGGCGGGCAGTTCCCTCGACTGGTTGGCGACGACCTCCAGGACCCGCCAATGTACCTCGGCAATCGCGCGCGCCTTCACGCTGTCGGCGCGGTAGGCGATGCCGAGCTTGCGGCTCATCGGCTTACGCCCGGGGAGCGGAAGATACTTCAGTGGCAGGGGCGCGAGCGAAAGACACGGCCGCGGTGCGATCGAGACGCCGAGATTGAACAGCACCATTGCGGCGATGCTCTCGAGATTCTCGAGTTCCATGCTCTCCTGAACGACGATCTTGCAGTCCTGCAGCCATTGCTCGATGTCCGCCCCGACGACCGCGCTGCGCGTGAAGCGGATGAACGGCCGTGTCTGAAGCAGTTCCAGCGCGTGCGAGCTTTCGGTCTCCTGCGAAACCAGGACTTCCATCGGCTCGTCCGCGATATCGAGCCAGGCGAGGTTCAGGGGAAGAAGGCGCGGCTTCGAGACGATCGCCAGATCCAGCGTGCCGCGCTCGATCTGCTGGATCAGCGGCGTCGTCAGGCCGGGCACGACGCTGATGTTCAGCTTCGGATAGTCGCGCTTCAGCCGCGAGATGGTCATCGGAACCATCGCATTCAGCGTCGTCGAGACGGCGCCGAGGCTGAGAACGCCCGAGAGGCCGTGGTCGCCGAGCACCGAAGGCACGATCCCGTCATAGGCCGCGACGACCTCGCGCGCGCGCGCGACGAGCGCCCGCCCCGTCGGCGTCAGTTCGGGTGTCCGCTTCGTGCGGTCGAAGATCTTGACGCCCCATTCCTCCTCAAGGCCGCGCATCTGCTGGCTGACGGCAGCATGAGTCAGGAAGACCGCATCGGCCGCCGCGCTGAAGGTGCCGCGCTCCTCGACGGCGATGAGCGTCTTGAGAACACGGATGGTCATTCGATCCTCGTCGTTGCGTAAGCAGAGCTATCGATAAACGTTAGCATTTGTACCTTTCATGTAGCCAGTCTTTCCAATATCGTTTCTAAACAATGACCAGATCAAGCGCGGGAAAGCGTGGCATTGGGTGGGGAGACCGTCTGGATGGGAGGATTGCCGGTGTCTGAAGGGGAGCAAGCCGAGAAGTCGCCGATCACGGATCTTGCCCGGCATGCTCGAGCAACGACGGCCCCATGCTGAACCGGATCGAGGCAGCTTCCGTCACCGGCGAGCGACATCGCGGCGCCGACCTTCTCGTCGGGATGCTCCAGTCGGCTGGCGTGACGCGGATCTTCAGCCTGTCAGGCAACCAGATCATGCCGATCTACGATGCCTGCATCGACGCCGGGATCGAGATCGTCCACACGCGACACGAGGCGGCTGCGGTGTTCATGGCGGACGCCCACGCCCAGCTGACCGGTGGGCTCGGCGTTGCCCTGGTCACGGCCGCGCCGGGCGCCATGAACGCTCTCGGCGCTCTCTACACCGCACGATGCTCCGAGAGCCCGGTCCTGCTCCTGACGGGCGATTCCTCATTCGCGCAGGACGGGATGGGTGCGTTCCAGGAGCTCGATCAGGTCTCCGCCGTCGCGCCGCTCGTCAAGTCGTCCCGCCGGCCACGGAGCGCTTCGGCGCTGCGCGATGCGTTGGCGGACGCCATCCGCACCGCCTTTGGCGGCCGGCCGGGGCCGGTGCATCTGGCGCTTCCCTTCGACGTTTTGGAAGCAGAAGCCACAAGCGAGGCGCGCGATCCCGGGGAATTCGACGTCGACCAGGACGCCGGCTCTTCCGACCTGCAGGCTTCGGTGATCCGGGCGGTCGCCGCGGCTGACAGGCCGCTGGTTCTTTGCGGCCCAAGCCTTTCGGCGACGCGAGCCGGCGATCTGACCGAGCGGCTCGCTGCCCGTCTTCAGGCGCCGGTCGTGGTGATGGAAAGCCCCCGCGGCCTGAAGGATCCCTCGCTCGGCGATTTCGCGACGGTCCTGCCGCAGGCGGACCTCATCGTCACGATCGGCAAGCCGGTCGACTTCACGCTTGGCTTCGGCAAGGCGGCCTGTCCGTGGATCGTGGTGAGCCCGGATGCGGCCGAGCGCGATCGGGCGGTTCGCAATCTCGGCGATCGCCTGTCGCAAATGGTCGCCGCTGAAGCCAGACCGTTCGCCGCGGCGCTGGTCGAAGCGCCGCCTGTGGCGGAGGGGCGTCGAAGCGAGTGGCAGCACACGGTCGCCGCATCCATCGACGCGCGCGCCGTGCCGAAAGGCGAGTGCGGGGATAACGGTCGCATCCTGCCGCATGTGCTGACCGAGGCGGTCCAGCGACGTCTCGACAAGGCCGAAGAGAGCATCGTCATCTGCGACGGCGGCGAGTTCGGGCAGTGGGCCCAGGCCGGCACGCGCGGCAAGCGCCGCCTGATCAACGGCACTTCGGGCGCGATCGGAGGTGGTCTCGCCTACGGTCTTGCGGCAAAGCTCGCCTGTCCCGAAGCGACGGTCTACGCCCTGATGGGCGACGGCACGGTCGGCTTTCACCTCGCCGAGTTCGAGACCGCCGCGCGCGAAGGTGCCGCATTCGTCGCGATCATCGGCAACGACATGTGCTGGAATGCCGAACACCAGATCCAGCTCCGCGAATACGGCGCCGAGCGCCTGATCGGGTGCCAGCTGTCCGATGCCCGGTACGACCTCGCGGTCGCCGCGCTGGGCGGCCACGGCGAATTCGTCACCGACCTTGCCGATCTGGACGGGGCGCTCGCCCGGGCCGAGGCGTCGGGGAAGGTTGCGCTGGTCAACGTCATCATCGAGGGTCGGCCGGCGCCGTCCGGCGCCGGGCACTGAAGAAGCACTCGGAAGGAGAGAGTCTCGGCGCGAGAGCATCCTGCGCCGCAAGAGGGGCAGCCGAAAAGGCGTCCACGAGAGAAGGGTTCGGGCGCCACGGGAGGGCATCCGGGCCTTGCTTCAGCAAATCAAAGGGAGGAAACAACATGCTTCGTCAATTCGCTCTGTCTCTCGGCCTGGCGGCCGCTGCCATCACGCCGGCCATGGCCGAATACCCGGAACGGCCGGTCCAGATCGTCATCCCGTACGGTCCCGGCGGTGCGACCGATCTCTCGGCTCGCGCCTTGGCCACGGCCCTGGGATCTCAGTCCGAGCAGCCCTTCGTCCTGGTCAACCGGACGGGAGCGGGGGGTGCTACCGGTTCGGCCGCCGTCGCCAACGCCAAGCCTGACGGTTACACGGTTCTAGCCGCCCGCGTCGGCTCGCACACCGTCAACCCGGCGATGAAGGCGAACCTTCCCTACAAGCTCGACGATTTCCGTTTCGTCGGGGTCTACGAGATCAACCCGGTCGTCTGTGCCGTCTCCGCCGATTCCGACATCGAGTCGATGGAAGACCTCATCGAGAAGGTGAAGGAGGATCCGGGGGCGGTCCGCTATTCGACCTCGGGCGTCGGCTCGATGCTGCAGATCGCCGCGGCGATGGTCCTTGACGCCTTCGGTGTCGAGAATGTCCGCGAGGTGACGCATCTGCCGCTCGCCGGCGACGGTGAGGCCGCGCTCGCGGTCTACCAGGGGACAGCCACGTTCATCTGCACCAATTCATCGCCACTGGCGAGCTTCGTCAAGAACGGCCAGCTCAAGCCGATCCTGGTGACGACGTCCGAGCCGGTCGAAGGCTTCGACGCGCCCAGCGCGGCTTCCCTCGGCCACGAGGATCTCGAGGCGCTGGTCGGGTGGACCGGCATCGCCGGCCCGGCGGAGATGCCGGACGAGGCGGCGGAGAAGTGGCGCGCCTGGCTCGCCGAGGCCGTCAAGGACGAGACCTTCCTGAACTTCATGCACCAGGTCGGCTCCCAGGTCGATCTCATGTCGCCGGAAGAATCGCTGCAGTTCGTCAACAAGCAGTACGAGACCTTCTCGCGTCTCGTCGAGGAACTGGGGCTTCGGGTCGAGTAATTCCCGAACGGACGGCGGGGCGGCCACACGGGGTCGCCTCCGCCGTTCGTCCCGCAAGAAATGCCGGTGGGGAAGAGGGGAGCCATGCTTACGCGACGAACCGAGTTCGTATTTTCGCTTTTCGTGGTCTGTCTCGGGCTGTTTCTCCAGTTCGTGGCGATCCCTTACGGCATCGTCACACCGTCCTCGATGCGCTCGATCCTGCTTTCGCCGGCCTTCTGGCCGACGATCCTCGCCGTCGCGCTGATCGTCGCGGGGGGTCTTCTCGCGATAGCGCAAATGCGGCGAAACCCGCTCGACGAGGGTGATGAGTTCGAGCAGTTCGGGGCACGGGAGGTCTTCAGGATCGCCGGCTTCCTACTTCTCGCCGCTCTCTATTTCGAGGCCATCGAGTGGGTCGGCATGGTCTGGGCATCGGTGCTGGCCTTCGCCGGCTTCGTCTTCCTGACGGGGGCGCCGAACAAGGTCGCGGGCCTGGTCGCGGCCGTCCTTCTGCCGATCCTGCTCTTCCTGTTCTTCTACCACGTAGCCGGGGTCAACATCCCGCAGAGCGACGTCCTGAGGTTGCCATGACGCTGATGGACCAGATCGGCATGGGCTTCGCGCTCGTCGCCCAGTGGGAGAGCGTGGGCTATCTCGTCCTGGGGGTGACGATCGGCGTCGTCGCCGGCGCGATCCCGGGAATGTCCGCGGTCATGGCTGTCGCCCTGACGCTGCCCTTCACCTTCTCGCTGCAACCGATCTTCGGCATCCTGCTTCTGCTCGGCGTCTACAAGGGCGGCGTGTTCGGCGGCTCGATCCCGGCCATCCTCATCAGGACGCCGGGCACGCCGGCATCCTCGGCGACCGTCATCGACGGCTATCCGCTGGCCGAGAAGGGGCAGGCGGGCAAGGCGCTCGACATGGCGCTCTATGCCTCCTGCATCGCCGACCTGATCTCCAACCTGGCGCTGATCCTCTTCGCCGGCTGGCTCGCCTCCTTCGCCATGCAGTTCGGCCCGCCGGAATTCTTCACCCTCATCCTGTTCTCGCTGACCATCATTGCCGGCGTCTCCGGTGACAGCCTTCTGAAAGGCTGCGTCTCGGCGATCCTCGGGCTGCTCCTGGCGACCGTGGGCCTCGATCTCGTCTACGGAACCGACCGCTTCATCTTCGGCTCGTCCGACCTCATGGGCGGCCTCAACTTCATCGCCGTTCTCATCGGCCTCTTCGCCATCCCCGAGATTTTCGCCTATGTGAGGCAGCCGAAGGAGATCGACGGGGAGGTGAGGAAACTCGGGCACGTCCACCTGACGTTCGCCGAGTTCAGGCGATCCCTGAAGTCAATCGTCCGCGGCTCCTTCATCGGCGTCATCCTCGGCGCGATACCTGGTATCGGGGCGGCGCCGGCCGCGTTCGTCTCCTATTCGGAGGCCCGCCGGAACTCGCCGAACCGCGCGAATTTCGGCAAGGGCGAGGTCGAGGGCGTCGCGGCGGCCGAGGCAGGCAATAACGGCGTCGCCGGCGCCACGCTGATCCCGCTTCTCGCGCTGGGCGTCCCCGGCGACGTGACGACGGCCATCATCATCGGCGCCTTCATGATCCACGGGCTGCAACCCGGCCCGATGATGTTCTCGACCAATGGCGACCTGATCTACGCGATCTTCATCGGTCTCGTCCTCTCCTCGGTCGTTCTGCTGGTGGTCGGCGGTGCGGCGATCCGCGGCTTCCGCTACATTGCCGACGTGCCGCGCTACATTCTGCTGCCCAGCGTTCTGGTGCTGTCGGTCTACGGGGTTTTCGCCGTCAACAATTCGGTGTTCGATGTCGGCGTGATGTTTGCCGTCGGCGCCTTCGGCTATCTGATGCTGCTCCTGCGCATCCCGGCCGCACCGTTCGTCATCGCGTTCATTCTGGGGCCGCTCCTGGAAAACAATTTCCGGCAGTCGCTTCTGATGTCGCAGGGGTCGCTGGACATCTTCCTGCGCGGACCGATCACGTGGTTCTTCTGGAGCCTGACGCTTCTGGCGATCGTGATCATCGTGCGGCAGACCATCCAGGCGAGCAGGGAGCGCTCGGAGCTCCTGCCCCCGCGCCTCGACCGTCCGGCTCCGACACGTGCGTCCGAGTGAGATGACGGCGTGAGGCGTATGTCGGTTCCGGCCAGCGGGCAGTGAGCGTGAGTATGAGCAATGCACTCGGGCCGGGGACTCTCGTCCTGCTGGCCGGCATCTTCTTCCTGGGAGGGATCGTCAAGGGCGCCCTCGGCTTCGGCCTGCCGCTGTCGACGATGTCGATCCTCCCGTTCCTGATACCGGTCGAGTTCGCCCTCGCCGTCAACGCTCTGGTCCTGCCCTTCACGAACATCGCGCAGTTCGTTCAGGCCGGCCGCATGCGCGAGACGATCCACCGCTTCCAGCCCATCCTGGCGGGCGTCGCGGTCGGCGTGCCGATCGGTGCCGCCGTGGTCAGCCTCGTCAGCGACAAGGTCCTGCTGATCTCGCTGGGGACCTTCGTGCTTCTCTTCGTCGGGCTGACGGTGGCCAAGCCGGCGCTCGCCATCGCCGCGCCCGCCGAGCGGGGTCTTGGCCTCGGCGTGGGCCTTGCCGGCGGTATCGTGGGGGCGCTGACTGCCGCCAACGGGCCGCTCTTCGTCATGTATCTCATCGGCCTGAAGGTCGACCGGAAGCTCTTCGTCTCGGCGCTGAGCCTTCTCTTCATCGTATCAGGCGTTCTCATCTCCGGCACCTTCCTCATCGCCGGCATCATCGACGGAGAGCGGCTGCTTGTGACCGCACTCGTCATTCCGGCTTCCTTCGTCGGCATGGCGGCAGGCAACGCGCTGGCGGAGCGGATCGCGGCGGAGAAGTTTCGGCTCCTTGTCCTGCTCGTCCTTGCCGTCCTGGCGGTCAACCTTATCCTCGCCGGCGCCGCGGAGACCTGATCGGAGTTACAAGCAGGGGCTTCCGGTGCTGATCGGGCGACGAAAAGAGTTGCGCGCTACTGCCGCCGGCCACGTGCTTCTGTTTCCTCGATATCCCCACGCGGGAATATCGCTTGCCGCCCGATGCATCGCACGCTACCGCTGTCGATATGTCTGAACAGGTATAACGTAGGAAGCTGATGCGTGCTGCGCTCGTCGCCCTCGTCGCGGCAGGCTGTCTGACCTGTGCCACGCCTCTCGCCGCGATGGCGGGGACGACTCATGTCGCGGTCGCCGCGAACTTCACCGACGCTGCCACCGAGATTGCCGCCGCCTTCGCCGAGGCAGGCGATCACGAGGCGATCCTCTCCTTCGGTTCGACCGGACAGCTCTACACGCAGATCACGCAGGACGCGCCCTTCCAGGTGCTTCTCGCCGCGGACGACGATCGCCCGACGCGGGCGGTCGAGGAGGGCTACGGCGTCGAGGGCAGCGTCTTCACCTACGCCATCGGCCAACTCGCCCTCTATTCGGCCGAGGCCGGCGTGGTGACGGGTCCCGAGACGCTGGAGGCGGGGGAGTTCGACCGGATCGCCATCGCCAATCCCGAAACGGCGCCCTACGGCGTCGCCGCGGTCGAAACGATGCAGGCGCTCGGCGTCCACGACTCCCTACGGCTCAGGATCGTCCAGGGCCAGAATATCGGCCAGGCCTTCCAGTTCGTCGAAACCGGGAATGCCGAGATCGGCTTCGTCGCGCTCGGCCAGGTTGCGCAGAGCGACACGGGCTCGCGATGGATCGTGCCGCAGGATCTCTACCAGCCGATCCGCCAGGATGCGGTGCTTCTGAAGGACGGCGCAGACAATCCTGCCGCGGTCGCCTTCGTGGAATTCCTGAAGGGCGACGCGGCCGCAGCGATCATCGAGAAATACGGCTACGCTCTCGACAGATGATTCCAGGACGTGCTCCGGCGAGCGGCTTTCGACGGCGAGAAGGAGGGGGAATCGCATGCTCACGGCCGAGCTCTGGTCGCCGATCCGCCTGACGCTTGAACTGGCGACGATCACGACCGCGCTTCTTCTCGTCGTCGGCACGCCGATCGCGTGGTGGCTGGCGCGGTCCCGTTCCCGCTGGCGGGAGGTCGTCGCGACGTTCGTCGCCCTGCCGCTCGTCCTGCCGCCGACCGTGCTGGGCTTCTACCTCCTCATCGCGCTGGGTCCCGACGGTCTCGGCGGAATGTTCGGCGGGCTGGTCGGGCTGCGGACCTTCGCCTTCACCTTCGAGGGGCTGGTCTTCGGGTCCGTGCTCTACTCGATGCCGTTCGTCGTGCAGCCGATCCGCAATTCCTTCGAGGCGATGGGCGATCGTCCGCTGGAGGTGGCCGCGACGTTGCGGGCGTCGCCGATGAACCGGTTCCTGACCGTCGCGGTGCCGCTCGCCAGGCCGGGCTTCCTGACAGGCGCGGTTCTGGGTTTCGCCCATACGGTGGGGGAGTTCGGCGTCATCCTGATGATCGGGGGCAACATTCCGGGCGAGACGAAGGTGCTCTCCGTCGCGATCTACGACTTCGTCGAGACGCTGCGATGGCGCGAGGCCCATATCCTCTCGCTCGGCATGCTGGTCTTCAGCTTCATCGTGATCCTGTCGATATCGGTCCTGGCGAGACGTTCGGGCCAGCGGGCATTCTGACGTGCGAAGCGGGTCTGAGACCATCGAGGTGACGCTGCAGGGCCGTCTCGGCGCCTTCGTGCTCGACGTCGCATTCGAGGCCCCGATGCGGGGCATCACGGCATTGTTCGGTCCGTCTGGCTGCGGCAAGACCTCGATCCTGCGTTCGGTGGCGGGCCTGCAACTGGTTCCGGGCACGATCGCCATCGGCACGGATGTCTGGCAGGACGCGCGGAGCTTCCGCCCGCCCCACAAGCGGCCGGTCGGTTACGTCTTTCAGGAGGCGAGCCTTTTCCCGCATCTGTCGGTCCGCCAGAACCTCGTCTACGGGCGGGAC